>JBGURT010000028.1:0-70961 GCA_045132115.1 Kiritimatiellia bacterium | reverse complement strand
GCCGCAGGCCGATGACGAGGTGACGCTCACCATCACCTCTCGCGCCGGCATCGACGGCAACTACGCCCAGACGAACACCAAGGTCGTCACGGTCGTCGCGGCAGCGTAAGCGCTACGCGCTAAGGAGGGAACAGGGAACAGGGAACAGAGAAGAAGGAGACGAATCCTAATCTCTTTTTTCCGTTCCCCGTTCCCTGTTCCCTCAAAAACGAAAGGAGCTACGAATGAAAATCGTAATTGGAGCCGCGATGGCGACGATGCTCGCCGGATGCTATATCGGCAAGGCCGAGTTCAAAGGCGAAGAAATGAAGATGTATCCGTTCTTCGGAACGGCCGCCCTACCGACGGAATAAACCACAAATATCTTGCAAACCAAGGAAAAGTTTGGTATAATACGCGCTGACAAGAATAAAAGTGTCCAAAAGCTAAATGCAATTTTGGATTTGGCCAAAAATGGAGACAATATGATAAAGCGCGAACTCGGAGAAAAATTGACCGAACTGGCCAAGCAATTCCCGGTTGTTACGATAGAGGGTCCCCGGCAGAGCGGCAAGACGACACTGGCAAGGGCTGTATTCCCGGATTTCACATACGTAAATCTGGAGGATAGAGTGATCCGGCTGTTGGCGGAGCAGGACGAAAAGGGATTTTTCCTGCGATTCAAGCCGCCGTTGATAATTGATGAAATACAACGGGTTCCCGCGCTTTTGAGTGCCGTCCAGGTAGAGGTAGATCGGCTTGGCGGCAATGGGCTGTTTATATTGACAGGATCCCATCAGCCAAGTCTTAAAGCCGGCATTGCGCAATCGCTGGCCGGGAGGACGGCATTGGTCACGCTCTTGCCGTTTTCGGTGCGGGAACTCGTCAATGCAGGAGTCGATAGCGACAGCAATAATTTCATCTTCAATGGTTTCATGCCTGCCATATACGACCGTAAACAGAATCCGGTTGATGCCTATCGTGCATATTTCCAAACGTATGTGGAGCGCGATGTGCGGCAGCTGGTAAACATCTCCAGACAGCGGGAGTTTGAATTGTTCCTGCGATTGCTTGCGGGGCGGGTTGGACAGATTGTGAATCTTGAGGGAATGTCAGGAGAGATCGGGGTGAGTGCCGCAACCTTGAAGGGGTGGCTAAACGTGTTGGAGGCGAGCCACATAGTATTCAGGCTTCCGCCGTACCACAACAACTTCGGGAAGAGATTCGCAAAATCCCCGAAGCTGTATTTTACGGAAGTTGGGCTGGCGGCGCATTTGTTGGGAATCACCTCGGCCGACCAAGTGTATCGTGATCCTCTGGCCGGAGGACTGTTTGAGAACATGGTGGTGCTCGAGGCGCTAAAGGCCAGGCTAAATCGCGGGCTGCCGCCTTCGCTGTATTTCATGCGCGAGAAGTCCGGCGTAGAGGTGGACATGATTCTTGAAACAGGGCGTACGATTGGCGCGATTGAAATCAAGAGTTCGCACACCCCGGAATATCGTTTTACCAAAAACATGCGCACGATCGGCAAGATCGCGGACAACATGAGAAGTGAGAATGTCGTATATTCCGGCGAGGATTGGCCGGATCCGCAACATCCCGAGTTCGTGAATTTCCGCAATACCGCCAATCTTATCGACAGCCTCGGTATCGTGTAGGAAAAATTCTCCGCGCCTGCGGCGTTAAAACCATCACTCAGCCCTCAGCCCTCCTTGTCCTCCGGAGCTTCAGCGAAGTAGGAAGCCCTCGGCGCTCAGTGTTGTCAAAACACAAAAGGACACAAATATCTTGCAAACCTAGGAAAAGTTTGGTATAATACATACTAAACTAGTAAAAGTGTCCTCTCTAGAGAAAAGGGAAGGGGCGATAATGCTATGAGAAGATGGCGATTTGAGGCATTGCTCGCGGCTTTGGCCGCGGGAATCTTGGGCTTTGCAAACATCGCGCGGGCGGAGGGCGAATACGTCTGGACCGGCACCGGAAGGAGAGAACGTATGAAGAATAGAATTTGGAATTTGGCGGGATTGATGGCGGCGGCGCTATTCGCCGCAACCGCTCACGCAGTAACGCCGGTGGCGGTGTGGGACGGCGACTTCACCACCATGACGCAAGGTAAATACACCTTGAGCGAAAACGGGAACACGAAGACAGATACGTATCTTCAGATTTCCGGCGACAACGGCATTTTGGTCACGAGCACAGAGGCGCTCAATGTATTCACTGTCATAATGCGTTGCTCTGGACTTAATCTGGCTTCAGCGAATAATCAGGTGCTATTTACCTCGTATGGGGCAGATGCATCGACAGCGGCTGGCATTAATGACAACATGACAGGTGTGAACCTTCCGGCCAACAATGCTGTTTGTCGCGGTATTGCTGCAGGTGCGGATTGGAACAACGGTGCGACGCAGGGTTCAGTGCCGGAGAATTATACAACGCTCATCTACAATCATCAACAGACCAACGGCACTTATGCGTATGCGCTTGGCCCCACCTCGGATGTTGACAACACGGTGGTTCGGACTACGTTGTATAGCGTGGTGGGATTGCGCTCTTCGGGCACTACCTACAAGGGTTGCGCGATCGGCGGTCTGCGTGGTGCTACCAGCGAGACGCTGCTCCCGGCAACGGGGCTTAAGATAACCGCAATTGCCGTATTCTCGGGAACGCTTACCGAAGCGGAAATGAAGGGGTATCTTTTCCCGTCTCAAACCCAGATAATCAATGTCGATGCCGATACTACAGTTTCCGCCATCAATCTTCAGATTGACGCTGTAAATTACAAGGAGACGGTGGTTTCGGTAGCGGACGGAGTGAAGATCACCGTTGATGAAGCTTTCGGCAATGTTTCTGTTTCCAGTGAAGGCAGCATAATGCTTTTAGCCGAATCGCAGCCGGATGAATCTTATTTTTCAAATGCCGATTTTTCCGGCATAAAGGGCGGACTTCTCCGTTCGTGGGTTGGACCGGATGTCATCGGCTACAATTTTTGCTCTGACGGATACAACACTTCCTATTACTACGGTGGTGCCGCCAATACTTCATCGGCTCTTGCGAAAGGCATATGGTACGCTAACGGACAGTCGAAAAACGGCTCCGCGAAGGTTTATTCAGAGGATGGGTTGACGGTACTAACTTGGTCCGCTCCTTCTGTCTGGTCGGAACAAGCCGGAATTTCAAGCGGTACATTCATTCAAGGATATCTGGACGATAACGGCGGGAATCCGCAGGTTGATGTGTCAGCGTTGCCATTCGAGAAATATGACGTTATTATTTATTGCTCTGCCGGTAGCGATGGCGCCAAGTTTCAGGCGAAGTATGTAAACGGTCAGTATTATAAGTGGGATGACGAAAAGGGGGAGACGGTTGTTGCAGAAGGGGCTGGGGACAATTGGGGGTCGGCCAAGACTTCGTCCACGCCGGTTTATGGTACCAACTGCATACGGGTAAACAATCTCACCGGTCCGCTTACGATACGCGGTGGGCAGCGCAACAGTACGCTTGGCGGAGGATGTATTTCCGCCATCCAGATTATTCCTGCCGAGGTCGAAATTGATGCGACGGAGGGCTTTACACCCGATGCCACGCGGCTGGAAAATATCCGCAAGGATTATCGCGATGTCACCATCAAAGGATCGGGTGAAAACGGGGCAACGATTGATTATGGTGATACCACGACCGCCTTTTCATCGCATGTTGTTTTTGACGGCGGGGCGCATACGCTTAAATATAGTTACAATGGGAACAATGGAGTAGGCACTCTCGGCGCGAATAGCGATAAGCCGATTTTCGAAACTACAAATGGTGCAACACTCAATTTCTACCAACACGATCTTTCAGGATGGTTGGGCGATGCGACATTAGAGGTGCCAGTTACTAATATCAAAATTGGTTCAGGGACCTTGATGAATCTTTATCCATACGGCAGTGGAACAACTTATTATCAGGGGCGCTACACCATCGAGCCAGGGGGAACGATTACATCCTGCTTTGCCGATGGTGCAAGCCCGTCCAACTTCCGTCTCAATGGCGGTGCGGTTCAAGGCTACGAGCAGATTTACGTGCCGGCTTCCGATCCCGGCTCTGCTCCAGCCGTGTTCAACGGATGCGAAGGGAATACCGGTCTTCACCTGCCTACGGACAACACGCAGGGGCTTGGTTTCTATGTGGGCGAAAACTCCACGCTCGATTTCGATCTGGCCATAACCAGCAGCGGTTCCGATCAGCCGATCGGCAAATGGGGCGAGGGAACGCTCAATCTCAATGGCGATATGTCTGGCTATCTCGGAACGCTCACGATACATGCCGGTACGGTTACGGTCGCTACCGCAACAACCTTAGCGAGTGTGGTGAACAGTGCTACGCTGGCTTTTGCCTACGGCGAGAATGGATCGAGCTTGCCGACATTCACCTCCTACTCCGGCTCCGGACATGTGCAGATTGACGTTTCCGCGCTTACACCGGTGTCCGGCGAGACTTATGTGCTCATGCCTAATGCAGCCTTGGATATGTCCAAGGTTGAACTAATCGGGTTAATCGATTCCAACTTCCATGCCCGTCTTACGGAAGAGGGCGTGGTGCTGACCGATTATACCGGTTTCGACCCCACGTGGACGGGTGCCAGCGGTGTTTGGTCGGCATCCCAATTCGATGGTCGCGAGGGCGACACCACCGACAGTTCCGTGATTTTCGCGGAGTCGGCCGGAAACGCTACGGTGGCGGTTACGGTAAACGGCGAGAAGAATGTGGCCAGCCTTTCGTTTATCGCGAGCGATACGGAGTATACGCTAACGGGCAACAAGATTACCGCCACCGGCGCGATAAACGTTTCCGGCGCTAGTCCGGTTGCAATCAGTACGCCGATCGAAGCCAATGCCGTTTCTCTGGGCGCCGATACTTCGCTCACCTTTTCAACGACCGATTTGACTATTCCCGACGGGGGGCTTTCCGGCTCCGGCACGCTTATCTTTGACCACGGCGTCGGCAATGAGTTTACGATGTCTTCCGGCAATACATCATTCACGGGTGATGTAATTATTGAAAGCGGAACTGTGAAAATGGGCAATGGCACGTCATTTGGCCCAGTAAATACACCAGGAACGATTACCGTAAAGAATGCGGCGGTTCTTGATATGAATGGCGCTATTAGTGGCGAATATTACGATCAGAAGTGCAGTGTGATTCTTGAGAATGGTGCAACATTGACGGCATCGCAGTATACATCGGCACACGGTGGACGTTGGTCGGCGTTGACTACATTGACATTGAATGGCAATGCAAATGTGGATGCGTCAATGGCGAATGTTGTCATGGGTAGAACCTTGCATTATACGTATTGCAATATAAATCTTAACGGCAATACACTAACAAAAACAGGAAATAATGATTTTATAATATCGCATTGTTCCATCAATGGTGCCGGCGAGTTTAGAATCAAAGAAGGCAGTGTGTCGATTTATAAAAATTATTATGGAGGAGAAGCGGGTCGTTGCACCGATGGAAAGATCGTGATTGACCCTGGTGCAACTTTCATCATGAATGACGGCTCCAATTTCTCGGCAAATATGTTGGAGCTAAACGGTAGCGTAACAAGAGCAAATGAAAATTCCACATTTACTGTTACCGGCAACCTTTCCGGTAGCGGTACCACGCCAATGCTGACATTGGCGGACGGCGCTACGCTAAAGCCGCAAAGTGCTACTGATGGACTTACGGTTAATGAATCGCTAACGCTTTCCGGCAATATAAATGTGGATATTTCAGGACTCGATTTGACCGGCAAATTCAGGCTCCCGATTATCACCTCGCCCACGCAAATCACGACCGACAAGGTGACCGCATTCACTCGCGGAGCCAACAGCGAGAATTGGCAGCTATATTCCGAAGAGGTGTCGACTGGGACCTATGAATTTGGCGTCAAGATCGAGTCGATCCCCTGGACCGGCGAGAGCGGAGTTTGGACGGATACTGGCTTTGATGGCGGAGACGACAACTATTTGAATGACGGCTCGCAGAAAGTAATCTTCCCGGATGACGACGATTCGTCCACCACGCCGTTGGAGGTGACTGTGGACGGCGAGAAGAACGTGGATACGCTTGGCTTTACGGCGGATAATCGCGCGGTGACAATAGAAGGGGATGCGATTGCGGCCGGTACCGTGACCAAGAGCGGCAAGGGCTTGGCGACGGTCAAGAGCGCACTTACAATCAGCACGGAAGTAATTGTGATTGATGGTATCCTCCTATTGAATCCAACCGATGAAGCAATCGACACTTCAGGAATGGATGACGGGACGCTGGTCGTGTACGTGGCCGCAGGCACCACCAATACGATTTCCGTCGCCATCACGGCTGCGAAGTTGATCAAGCTTGGCCCCGGAACGCTTGCGCTTAGCAACGCCAACAACATTAGCGGCGGCACCTCGCTGGAGGAAGGGCAAATAATTTCGAGCATAGAGCCGGCAAATCCGGTGGCCATAGCCGAGGGGGCAACCTTCACGCTGCGAGATTGCGTATGGGAAAATGGCGATCGGTTCACGGGTGGCGGATCGGCCATCTTGGAGTTGGACGATACCAGCACCGCGCCCAACAAGATAACTCACACGGCCACATTGAGCATGTTTGACGGTGTCGTCCGGCTGAAAAGCGTGAACACTACGTACGGCTACTACTATCAATGCAATCTCAATCCCACCGGCAACCCGAATTTCCATCCTTCGGTGTGTCCGGGATTGGAAGTGGCAGGGTATGTGCATTTGGGAAATCGATATTACAAGGGAACTTCCGCCAGTCCCGGTGGTAAGTTGAAAGTACGAGATCTTTCCGGTAACGGCACCATAAGCTCAGAATGGACAAGTGGCGATTATAAATATGAGGTAGAGTCGAAACAGACTAAGGATACGGAATTTTCCGGCGTATTCAGGAGTAGTGACAGTCGTGCGGTGAGCCTTTCGGTAATCGGCGCCGGATCGTCACAAATCAATGCTCTCATTTTGAGCGGTGCGAATGTCTGCACCGGAAACAGCAAACTCGACATTTCCTCGTACGGCAAGGTGATATTCTCCGAGTCCGGCAGCTGGGCCAACGGCGCGGTCACGGTGAATGACAGCGGTTGGTTGGAAGTGCGCAATCCGGCGGCCATGACATCGGCCACGCTGACGCTGAATGACGGCGCCACAGTGGTGATTCCGCTAGTCGAGGAAGCGGTAGTCACGCTGGCGGCGGCGACAATCAATGCGAGCGGTAGCGTGTATGTTGATGTTTCGAAAACCGGAATCACCTCAACCAGCGATCCTATAACGGTGATGACCGGCTATGCTGGCGAAGATGTTGCAAGCCTCAAACCTATAGGATGCGCAGGCAAATTTTCGTTGGAATCTGGAACGGTTGTCTTTACGCCCAGCCAAGCCGAGCCATGGACTGGCGGATCGGCCACTTGGAAGTCCAATCGTATTGTGAGTAGCGATGAGTCGGAGAGTATCGATTATGCCGATTTGGCAGCGGTGGCGTTCGGGGCGATTGGCGATCCAGCAACCGAGGCAACGATAACGATTGAGGGAACGCGCACGCCGGAGTCGATAACTTTCAATGGCGGAGAAGGTAAAACCTACAAACTTGCCGGCGGCGCGCTGAGGCCGGAGGGCGTGATGACCATTGCCGGCGGAACGGTGGCGGTGAATACGGAGGCCGTTTTGAGCGAAGTAGTTGGAGATGGCGAATTGGCCATTGGTGACGATGGTGTAGTGGCTATAACCTCGGCAAGTTCAATTTCCGCCGATACTGCGCTTTCTGGTACGGGCACGCTAATTTTGGACGGTTTTCTACCGGATGCCCCCCTGCTCGAAAAATTGAGTGATGCGGCGTGGCAGGGGACATTGTGGATCAAGAACATCGGCGAGTCTGACGCCGGCGAGACCGGCAAGGTGACGGTTTTGCTCGAGTCGCTCGATCAATACGGCAATGCCAATTCTGCGGTGAAATTTACAAATGTGCGGGCGTATGCAGGAAGTGCAGATTGTCTTTGGACATTGATCTTGGAAGATGAAGGGGACAAATTTGCGTGGTACAACAATAACGGCGATTCGGACAACGAGATAAAAGTGGCCAAACTGAAAGGATCTGGCACGTTTTACGATTATGGCTATGCCGAGTGCCGCGAGAGAATGACATTTACCGACGCTTCCGGGTTTGTCGGGTCAATCAGCGTGGCCGGCAAGCGGATTGGCTTGGGCGCCCAGAACGATCTTGACGACACCGAGGCTAATGCCGGTACCATAAAAGCGGCGGCAGCCAATGAGTTTGCGATTGCTGTAGGGAAGGTATGGATCGCCAACCACATAGTCGTGGAAGGCACAGTGAATATGGCAGCCTACTCGCTTATGGCGGGAACTGTCAATGGCAACGGCACGATAAAATGCGCCGCGTTGCTGAATGTCGCGCCGGCATTTGGCGAAAACTGGACGGGGACGGTGGAATTGCCGGTCATCAATGCGAACGGACTAAATCTCAACGTCTACGGGCGCCGCGGATCTAAGATAGTCATAAATGGCATCACCGGCGGATATCTCAACGCCGAAACCGGATATGAAGTGGCGCCGGATCTGGTGCTGGCGGGCGATCTGCGGCTGACGGACGCGTCGCTCAGGGCGTATACGTTCCAGACTATTTCCGGGACGGGCAATTTCGTTTTCGACACGGAAGCGGCGATAACCTCGATTGCCTTTGCCCGCATCGCGGCCGACTATACGGGAACGGTGACCAACAATACTTCGGCCACGCTGTCGATTGGCGAGATTGCATTGGATATGGCACCAACAATGGGTGAAGTAGTGCTCAAAGCCGGTGGCGACGGCACAATCGCCAACACCACATCAACTGTTGACGGAACAACCTATACCATTTTCCAGCAAGCTTCCGATCGCAACATGTATATGGCGGTCGCCTCAATCACTGAGGATTCCACTACCGTATACTACAAAACCGCCCAAGAAGCGCTAGACACATTAACCGGAAATGCTACGATCGCCAGTATTGTCCCGGAGCCGCCGTTCTCCTGGGATAGTTTGACGGGGCTTTCGGTTCCGGAAACAGTGACAAAAATAGATATGGGTACGATGCGCGACTTTGCCAACTGGTCTTTCGATTCAAGTACCGAAGTTGCGGTCCGGACCACATTGGATGAATTGGTGGCAGGAGAGATCAGTGTAAGGAATGTTCCGGACGGCGTTAGTGCGATAACCGTTTATGTCTACGGTTCAGACGAAGTATTCGGTAACATAGCCATCTCCGAACATCAAGGATCGCTGGCGATCGAAAATATGGATGTAGTGGGCACTTACTCTACCTATTTGAACGATACGGTTTCCCCAAGCGCAGGACTCACCGGCAATGCAAATGTAACCTGGCAGTCGTTCAATCTGCGCCATGCAGTAACGGAGGCAGACTCGGTTCACTTCCTGTTCGCCAATACCGATACCGATTTTGCCGAAATAACCGAAGTGGTAAAGCTCTCGTCCATAACGGTAAATTGGGGATCGGGAACCGACAAAAACGCCGATTTTGGCGGAAGCGATGAAGGGACGCCTATCACTACTGAACCTTATCTGGTGGTAACGACTCCGCAAAATGTCATCGTGGCGATAAGTGCAAAAGGCGATTCGGTCTGGACTGTGTCCGGCTCGACTACATTCACATTCAATGGCGATGTTTTGGCATCGGATGCAAGATATCGCATCCAATTCGCCGAGAGCGTGGACGGGCTGGCGATAGGGGGTGTCTTCAGCGATGCGAAGATTGCCCGGTGCAATTGCGTATGGCATTCTTCCAGCCATGCAGTAGATGAGGATACTGCTTGCAGCGCAGGCAACACTTTTTCGGTCAATACGCAAATAGCAGTTGGCATAGTGTATGGCGTGAATTACCGCAAGACCATCGCTAGTGATGTCGATTGGTCGGATGAGAAGCCTGAAGGATGGGTGGACGGACCTGCTCCGTACATTGCAATAACGGCGGCGGAAAATACCACCCCCACCTTTACGTTTGATATTGATGTAACGGCCGGGGTACTCACAGCGGATGGAACGGTTACCATCAAGAAAAGCAATGATGTTGCGGCAACCTTCGGTTCGATTGTGGCCAAGAATGGTGCGGTATTGCATAACTTTGGCAACAGTCAGGTTTCGGTGACGGAAGGAACGGTGACATTGGTCGATTGGGCGGATGCGGCGCTTTCTTCGCCGGATGCAGATGCTGCGATACGGTTTACCGGCGACTCGACGATAAGCACGCTTCCGTTTATTACCGAAAGCGCCAATGTCAAAGGCGGAATCATATTGGCACAAGCGTTTACCGGCGAGTTGTTCCAGCCGGTCGGCAACAAGGCGTTTGTCGGCTTTGAAGATGGTGCCGAGGTTACGGTCACGCGCATGGTGCTCGGCAATCAAGGCGGAGTGGTTCAGAACTATAGCCAAACCGGTGGCACGATAACGATCAATGGCGATGGCAGCGTCGCTTCCAATCAGACGGCGCCGCTATTGATTGGTCACTGGAATTCCACGGTCGTCTACGACATGACCGGCGGCACGATCGATATGCCTAATGGTGCAGTTCGACTTGCTTGGGGCAATAGCAACGATTCCAGCGGTAGCGCAACATGGAATATCGGCGGAGGTGAGGGCGAGGCTACGGTCAATACCAAAGGTATTCGCGCAGGCAACGAGAGAGAGAGAGCTGCGATGCCCGGCACGCTCAACCTCAAGCCGAATGGCGTATTGACCTTGCGCGAGGACGGCATTCAGTTCTTGTCGGAGAATGCCACGTTGAATTTGATGGGCGGCAAGATCGTCGCGGCGGACAATATGGAAATCGCCAATGCCAAGGCGAACGGCACGGTGTTGGCTGAGGGTACGACCACGATTCTCGATACGCGCGAAAACAAGGTAACGCTTTCGGCTGCGCTTACGGGGTCGGGTACGCTTGTCAAGCGGGGTGCCGGCATGCTGATTCTTGATTGCAACCTTGATAACTTCACCGGCAAGATTGTGGTCGATGCAGGGACCTTGGTATTCAGGAATACGCACAACGCAGGCGCCGGCATGATCGAGTTTGCGGAGGGAACCCAGCTGGGCCTTGTCGACAGCTTCGCGAACGACGGCAAGTTTACCATCGACCGCACTACGGTAATTTGGGACGATGAAAAGACCGCCATCAAACTTTACAATAGCGACATGACCGCATCCAGTTCCAAGATTACCGCGGTTGACAACGGCGACGGCACCTGGACATATTCCTGGGCGCCGATGGTGCTCGCGTGGGCGGACTTCGATTTCAACACGGACAATTACGGGCCGTTCATCAATTACGGCCTGCTCAACAACAACTCCATCAAGAACTCCGGCACCGGCGGAACGGACGGCGATTTGAAGGAAGATGGTTTCACGGTGGCGCAATCGCTCGATCCGGAAACCGGCGGCCTTTACATGCGTGTACATCCTTACAAAGGTTATTCGTATCCGACAGAATGGTCGGCGGCGATATATGCGACCTTGCCGGCGCTGGAGGATAACGTGCTGGTGATGTTCGGCTCGGCCGGCGGCGGCTTCCTGGCGCTGATTCGCGGCTCTACCGAAAACGAGATCAAGCTTGTCTGGGGCAAGAGCAGCGAGCAATCCTACACGACGCTCGCCGCGATGAAAGTGAAGGCGGCCACAATTGCGCATCACTTGGTGGTATTCTCCAAGAATTCCTCGTATGTGAATGTCTATATCGACGGCGTGCATGTAGTCCAATATCCAGCTTCCGGGCTGTCGATCGGCAGCGGCTTCCAGGTTGGCTCGATTTTCAATGGAGACAAGACGAACGGACTTACGCGCCCGGCATCGGACGATCCGGCCGAGATCGGCATGATCAAGGTGTGGCAGCAGCAGATTGGCGCTACAATGAGTGCGTCGCTTGCGGAAAAATATCCGTTTATCTCGCCTGGCAGAAAATCGGAGCGCACACTTGATTCCTCGACCGGCGATAACGACTGGTACGTAAACGACTGGTACGTACCGGCCGGCGGGGTCTGGATCAACACCATCAATGGCGAGGCGGCCGAAGGCGACGATGGATCGCTGCCGCTCGAAGATGCCGATGTCACGATCACCTCCGGAGGCGATTGCGAACAGTGGCTCGACGTTGTCCTCAACGAGGATAACGGCCAGAATCAAAATGCGGTCGTAGGCGATCTTGTCTTCACCGGTACGCAGCCCATCACCGTGCGCAAGTCGATCGGCGGGTTTGCGCTGGAGCCTAGCGGCATCATGTCCAACGCGACTGATCTTACCGTCCATGTGGGGGCGATCGAGATGAATACGGTGCCGCTTTACATGAGCGAAGACGCCACGCTGCATTTCGATCCCACCGATTGTCTGATCGGGCTCCGCACCGCCGGCCGCATCGATCTGACCGGCGTTTGCGAGGAATTCCTCGACTCTACCAGCAATCCGCGCGTCACTTGCGCTCCAACCTCCAACAGCGGCATAATCCGCTTCAAGTCGTTCGGGTACGATTCGACCAAGCGGTGCTATTACATGGAGACTGAAGCCGCCCGCGAGGCTATGAATGTTTATGTCAGGACGGTCGGGGATGGTGTGGTCGACGGCGATACGGAGGTCTACTATCTCGACGGCGACACCGAGGTCTCCACCTTGCCTATCGATGGCGACGTGTTGCACTTCACCGAGGACAGCGCCCCCACGAATACGATCGCGCCAAGCCTCGTGGTCGGAGGCTTCTCCATCCCGGCGGGAATCACGCTCGTGTTGACGAACGAACTTTCCGTCGCGGTGTCCGGCGAAGGCAATATCCTCATGGATGGCGCGCGGCCCAAGGCGTCCGAAGGCGCGGCGGCTACCGCCTTGAAAGACTCCGCCAAATGGAAGGGCTTGCTGGAAATCCGCGGCGTCAATTTCGGCAACACGTCGCTGGATAACTTCGGCAACGAGAATTCCAAGTTGCGGCTTTCAGGCTGCTCGATTACTCCGCAAGGCGGCAGCGAATGCGCATTCAAGCTAGAACTTGTGGATGGCGATTATGGCTATGGCCTCAAATACAATTACGCCACTACAGCCGGTATTGTTACCCAGATCAAGTCGCTAACGGGAGACGGCACGTTCGTGAGCCCGGGCACGACAGAAGCATCGGCCAAGGTTGCCACCTTCAAGGTCCTTGATGCGAGCGACTTTACCGGCGTGATCTCGAATACCGTGCCGGAAGAAGCGACGGGCGGATTGCTCTTCGAGATCGGGTCGGACGAGGCGACGGCGGCGGAGGGCGTGCTCATTGCGTCCGATGGCGAGCTCACGATTGCAGACGCCATTTACGCCTCCACGAATTTCACGGTGCGCGGCACGCTCAAGGTGACCGGCGAACAGGCGGTAGTATCTACCGGCAACGTATCGTTCGATGGCGGCACGCTCGTTCTGCCGGAAGGCGCATATCCGATGTTTCTGGCGCCGGTCGAGGTAACGGCAAATGGGCTCACGGTAGACCTCGCGGATATTTTGTCCGAAGGCGGCGTGCAGGTGATGCGCGTTTCCGACTCTGATTATCTGCCGTCCAAAGACAATATAATCATAAAAGGCAATGCCGCCGGCAAGATTCTCGTGAAGGACGGCGACGGAAAAGGCTGGTCTTTGAGGCGCGGCGGATTCTATCTGCATATAAGGTGATACGCTTTTTCTACGTGCTGGCGCTGGCCGTCCTTGTCGCCGGGTGTGCCCCGGACGAAGAGGAGTTGGCGGCCATCGAGCGCGACGTTGAGGCGCGGCAAATGGCGGCGATGGCCACGAACCGCGCCGAGCTCGCCGACATGAAAGCCGCCAACCTCGCAAGCGCCGAGCGTACGAGGGAAAAAGAGGGAACAGGGAACAGGGAATCGGGAACAGAGGGTCTAGGGGAGGCAGGGCGCGACGACCCCATTGCGCCGGCAGCAGACGCGAAGAACGCAGAGAATTCTTTGAAAGATCTCCGCGCCTCCGCGGCTCCTTCAAACTCCGTGGTTAGCGTAAGCAACGAAACCGCCAAGGCGACAAGCGAAAACAAAAAGAAACCCACCGCGCCGCCCAAGAAAACGAAGGCGCAGATCGAGAAAGAAAGAAAAGCCAAGGCCGAGGAAAAGTATCGGGCGAATCTCGAGCGCAAGCGCAAGGAGAAAGAAGAGTTCGACCGCATCCAGGCCGAGACCGACCGTATAATTGCCGAGCGCAAGGCGCGTAAAGCAGCCGAAGAAAAACCACACAGAGACACGGAGGCGCAGAGCGAGGAGACTGGTCCCGGGGAGGTCCCGGTCGCTAAATCATCAACGCCATCCGGTCAAAGCGAGAGCAAGCCCAAGGGGCTTTTGGATGGCGCGATTGAATGGGTTGAAAACCTGTGGTAGCACTGAGATGCCGAGATCGCCATGCCACCGGGCCGCTCTTGTATTTTTTGCCGATTTATAGTATAATACAAACAATATCCAAAAATAAGTCAGAAAGGATTCACCTGAAATGAATTTCCTGAAGAAAGTCGTGGGACCGATAGTGCTGGCGGCGATCTGTATCGCATCGGGCTGGATGCTTTGCGGCATCTGGCAGAAAAACCATGCCGGCAAGGGCGGCGCGATTGCGGCGATGCCGCAAGCGGCGGCGGTTACAATCGCCGTGGATGAAGTAAAGGAGATGGAATACAATCTTCCTGAGCGCTATGTGGCTCACGCGGAAGCTGCACAGGAAGTGGATCTTCTGCCGCAGGTTGACGGGTATGTAAAGGAAATCAAATTCAAGGAAGGCGACATCGTCTCCGAGGGGCAAGTCCTTTACATCCTCGACGACGAGCGCTATCAAGCGGTGGTGAATCAGCGCCTTGCGGACCTAGAGTCGGCGAAGGCCGAACAGCGTCGTGCGAACCGTCATTTCGATCGTCTCAAGAGCGTCGACGCGCGTGGCATTACCCAGCTTGAGCGCGACAACGCCGAAGCTCAGGTAGAGACTGCGAAGGCCCAGGTTTTGCAGGCCGAAGCCAACCTCATCGTGGCGCAGTACGATCTCAAGAAAACGCGCGTAATCGCGCCGATAAGCGGTCAGATCGGCAAGTCCAACGCTTATGTTGGCGACTATGTGGCGCCGTCCAAAGGGCCGCTTGCGCGAATCGTCCAGGTAGACCCGATCCGCGTTTCGTTCCCGCTTCCGGACCGTCTCTACATCCAGTGGCGCCAACTCCAGAAGCGCGGCGAGACCTACGAGCAGCGCATGCGCATCATCCTCGCGGACGGATCAGAATACGATTATGCCGGCAAGTTCGATTTCGACGACAACCAGATGAGCAGCGAAACGGCGTCGATCATGTTGCGCCTGCTGTTCCCGAACCCGGACCGGATGCTCATCCCGAACAGCTTCGTGACGCTTCTCTATGACCGCGCCAAGCCGCCGAAGTATCCAATGGTCCAGCAGTCGGCCGTTGTCGATTTGCCTACGGGCGGACTCGGGGTGTGGACGGTTACCGAAGAAGGCCGCGCTCGCGTGGTGCCGGTGGAGACGTTGCCGACGTATGAGGGATTCGTGCCGGTGGTGAGCGGTCTCGCTGTTGGCCAGAAGTATGTCATATCCGGCACGCGCAAGCTTGTCGATGGCGCCAAGGTGATGGAAGTAGAACCCACCAAGACGGAAGAAAACGCCGCCGACTACGAAGGATTCAAGCTGTGAAACTCTCGATCCGCGCAAGTATCGATCAGGTCAAGACCTTCTCGAGGGTCTTCATCGAGCGCCCGCGCTTCGCGATGGTCATCGCGATCGTCCTGACGCTCGCGGGTGCGCTGAGCATCACCAAACTGCCGATCTCCCAGTATCCCCAGCTCACGCCGCCGGAAATCCAGGTAAGCTATTCCTATCCCGGCGCGAATGCTTCGGAAGTGCTCAACACCGTCGCCACACCAGTTGAAGACGAGATCAACGGCGTGGACGACATGATCTACATGACGAGCCAGTGCTCGGACGACGGACAATACTCGCTCACCGTGTCGTTCGAGGTTGGCAGCGACCGCGACATGGACCTCGTGAAGGTGCAGAACCGCCTTTCGCAGGCGGAGGCGAAGTTGCCTTCGGAGGTGAAGCAATTGGGCGGCAGGGTGCGTGCGCAGTCTACGGACTTCCTTGGGTTCTTCGCGCTCCGCAGCCCCAATGGGACATACTCGCGCCTGGAGCTTAGCGACTATTGCTACGCGAACATCCAGCCGGTGTTGTTGCGCGTCGCCGGCGTTGGCGAGTGCACGATCTACGGGCCGAAGCTTTCGATGCGCGTGTGGCTAGATCCGGCGCGCATGGCTGCGCAGGGGATGAACTCCGAAGAAGTCATCAGCGCCATCTCCAAGCAGAACATCCAGGCGTCGCTAGGCACGGTTGGCGCGTCGCCCACCGGCGACCATGCGGCGTTCAACTACTCGCTGGTCGCCAAGGGCCGTCTGATGACGCCGGCGGAGTTCGACGAGATTGTCGTCCGCCGCGACGAGAAGGGCGGCATCGTCAAGCTCAAAGACGTGGCGCGCACGGAGATCGGCGAGCAAAACTACTCCTTCGCGGGTCTCTACAACGGTGCCAACGCGGTTTCGATCGCGCTGCAGCAGAAGCCCGGCGCGAATGCCATCGCCGCCATGAACGCCGTGCAGAAGGCGTTCAAGGAACTTAGCGAATCTTTCCCTGAGGATATGGAATATGTCCTTGCATACGACGCCACGGAATACGTGAGAATGTGCATCCGCGAAATCGTCGCGACGCTCGTCATCACCTTCCTCCTCGTGGTGTTCGTCTGCTATCTCTTCCTGCAGGACTGGCGCGCGACTTTGATCCCGTGCCTTACGATTCCGGTGTCGCTTACCTCCACCTTCATCTTGATGGCGGTCCTGGACTACTCGATCAACATCTTGACGCTCTTCGGACTGGTGCTGGCGATCGGCGTGGTGGTGGACGACTGCATCGTCGTCGTCGAACGTGTGCAGTATCTCATCGAGACGCGCGGACTCAATTCCAAAGAGGCGTCGATCCAGGCGATGAAGGACGTGACGAGCGCGGTCATCGCGACTACGCTCGTGTTGCTCGGCATCTTCGTGCCGGTGGGATTTTTGACCGGCATCACCGGGCGCATCTACCAACAGTTCTCGGTTACGCTTTCGGCGGCGGTTTGCTTCTCCACGGTGTGCGCGCTCACGCTGGCGCCGGCATTGTGCTCGCTGTTGCTGCGCGAGGCCACCCCCTACAAGCACGGCCCGTTCGCGTGGTTCAACTGGGCGCTCGATAAATTCAAGAGCTTCTTCATCATGCTCGCAAAGTGGATCGCAAGCCGCATCTTCATTGCGCTCATGCTGCTCTTGTTCACGATTATCCTCACGGCGAAGATGTATCTCGACACCCAGACGAGCTTCCTCCCGGAGGAAGACCAGAAGGTGGTGTTCGCTTCGCTGGAAATGCCTGAGGGCTCCACGCGGCAGCGCTCCGTGGATATGGTCGCGCGCGCCACGGAGGTGCTTCTCAAACAGGTGCCGGAAGTCGACAGCGTCCTTACGATCAGCGGCTTTTCGATGGTTGGCGGACGCGGAGAAAACCAGAACATGGTGATTATCCAGCTGACGCCATGGTCCGAGCGCAAGCGTCCAGACCAGAATGCCGTCGCGATGATACCCAAGCTCACCCAGGTGCTTTCGCAAATTCCCGAGCCGTCGGTCAAGGTGTTCGTGCCGCCGGCAATTCCGGGCCTCGGCACCAACAGCGGCATCGACTTGAGACTGCAATCGAAGGGCGATACCGACGCCATGCGCCTCGATACCGTCAAGAACAGGATTTTGGGCAAACTCAACGCTCTTCCAGGCGTCATGGTCGCGTTCTCCGGCTACACCGCCGAGACTCCGCACCTCAGATTCCATCTCGACCGCACCAAGGCGGAGATGTACCGCGTGCCGGTTTCCACCGTCTATACGACGTTGCAGAATTATCTTGGTTCGCGCTATGTAAACGACGTGAATCTCGGCACCCAGGTGAACCGCGTGACTGTGCAGTCAGACTGGGCCGGCCGTTCCACGCCCGAGGCGGTAGAACGCCTTTACGTGCGCAGCGCCACTGGCGACATGGTGCCGATGGGGGCCCTGGGGACGATAACCCGCGAGATCGGGCCGCGCGCGGTCAGCCGCTACCAGCAGTTCCTCGCCGCATCGATCACGGTGATGCCCAAGCCCGGCGTTGCGTCTGGCGAAGTGATGGCGCAGATCAAGAATCTGCTCAGGGAAGAACTGCCGCAGGACTACGGATTCGAGTGGTCTGGACTTACCTACCAGGAGGAGCGCAACTCCGGATCCGCCGCGCCTTTGATTGCGCTTGCGATTCTCTTCGGGTATCTCTTCCTCGTGGCGCAGTACGAGAGCTGGACGATTCCGCTGCCGGTGATGCTGTCTATATTCGTGGCGGTGTGCGGAGCGTTGTTCGGACTTAAGATATACGGCTTCTCGCTTTCGATCTATGCTCAGCTCGGGCTCGTGCTGCTCATAGGCCTAGCCTCCAAGAACGCGATTTTGATCGTCGAGTTCGCGAAGGACAAGCGCGAGATCGAGGGTATGGGAATCGTGGACGCGGCGGGACTCGCGGCGGGTGAACGTTTGCGCGCGCTCTTGATGACGGCATTGACCACGCTCCTCGGCACGCTCCCGATGATGCTTGCGACCGGCGCCGGCGCCGCAAGCCGCAACCACCTCGGGACGGCGGAGTTCTTCGGCATGGCCGCGTCGGTTGCTTTCGGTATACTGCTGGTGCCGGGGCTTTACGCGCTCTTCCAGACGTGGCGCGAATACGTAAAGGGAATTTTCTCAAAGGAGAAGTGACATGAAGAAAGCGATCATCGGTTTTGCCGCGGCGGCGGCCGTTTGCGGATGCATGGATCTGCCCAGCGTGGGACCGGACTACGTGGAACCGGAAGTGAAAGCGATCGACGCCGCGCTCCCTGACGCCGGCGAACCGCCGCAGATGACGAACGGCGACGAACGCGTCGAGATTTCAGACGACACGATGCACCTTTGGTGGAAGCAGTTCAACGACCCTATTCTCGATTCGCTCATCGAGAGCGCGTTCGCGAGCAACATCTCCTATAAGATAGCGCAGAAACGCCTCGAGGAAGCGAGCTGGGAGCTCATGGGGACATACTCGGAATTCCTCCCCAAGGTTGGCGCGAGCGGAGACTGGTACGACAATGTGAACCGCCGCCGCAATTCGT
Source organism: Kiritimatiellia bacterium (assembly GCA_045132115.1). GTDB lineage: Bacteria > Verrucomicrobiota > Kiritimatiellia > RFP12 > UBA1067 > UBA1067. Next base: position 51,710 of record JBGURT010000028.1, on the reverse strand, counting down.
CGATGGCTTCAACTTATGCGCTTACCGGCAACAAGAAGCGCCACAGCAATGTTGCGGATCTCGGACTCGGGGCGGATTGGGAGATCGATATCTTCGGCGGCAGCCGTCGCGCCACCGAGGCTGCGCTCGCGCTCATGGAAGGGGCGGCAAGCGACATGGACAACGCATGGTTGCAGCTTTCCACCCAGATTGGCGAGCAATACATTGCGCTGCGCACCTGTCAGGAACGCATTGCCGTGGCGGAGGCGAACCTCATGCTGCAGACCGAGACCTACGAAATCCTCAAGTCGCGGCTCGATTCCGGCATCGGCGACGAACTCGCCGTTAACCAGTGTGCGTATGTCGTGGAGCAGACGCGTGCGCGCATTCCGGCGCTCAAAGCCCAGGAAGAAGAGCTCATGAACGCGATCGAGATTCTCGCGGGAGAGAAGCCCGGCGCCTTGCACGCGAAGCTCGCGCCGGTGGAGCTGAAGCGCGATTGGCTGCTTGCGCCGCAGAAGCTTGGCGAGCTCCCGCTTGACATGATCCGTTCGCGGCCGGATGTCCAGAGCGCGGAGCGCAAGCTCGCCGCGCAGTGCGCCAGGATCGGCGTCGCCAAGTCGGCCTGGTACCCCAAGCTCTTCATAACCGGATCGATCGGCTACCAGTCGGTGCAGACGAGCCGCCTCATCACCAAGGGCGCGCTCATGTCCAGCTTCGGGCCCAGCGCTTCGTGGTCGATCTTCAGCGCCGGGGCGATCTACTCTTCGGTCAAGGCCGAGGAAGCCCGCACCGAGCAGGCGGCGCTCACCTACGAGCTTGCCATCGACCAGGCTTATGCCGAGGTGCGCAACGCCTATAGCGCCTATTCGCAGGAATACCACATCTACAGCGCGCTCGAGAATGCGGTCAAGGCGGCGACCGATGCCGTGGCCATTTCCCAGGATCTCTACCGCAACGGCCTCAAGGACTTCAACAATGTCCTCGATGCGCAGCGCAGCCGTCTGTCGCTCGAAGAACAGTTTGTCGTGAGCCGCGGACAGATTACGCTGAACCTCATCGAGCTTTACAAAACTTTGGGCGGCGGTCTTGCAAATCCGTCGGAAAAATGATATAATACGCGCCTACGTATCAAAATAAGGTAATTTCGAAATGGCAATTGTTCTGGGACTCCCCAAAGGCTCGCTGCAGGATTCGACTTTCGCGCTCTTCAAGCGCGCCGGGTTCAACGTGGCGTGCTCTTCGCGCAGCTATATTCCGTCGATTGACGACGAGGAGATAAAGTGCCGCCTTTTGAGGCCGCAGGAGATGAGCCGCTATGTGGAGCTGGGGCTCCTCGATGCCGGCATCTGCGGTTACGACTGGGTCTACGAAAACGGTTCGGACGTGCATGAAATCTGCGAGCTCAACTATTCCAAGGCCACCTCCAATCCGGTGCGCTGGGTGCTCGCGGTCCCGAACGACTCCAAGATCAAGACGGTGAAGGACCTTGAGGGCAAGCGCATTTCCACGGAGGCGATGGGCCTGGTGAAGCGCTATCTCAAGAAGAACGGCGTCAAGGCGGACGTGTAGTTCAGTTGGGGCGCGACGGAAGTCAAGGCGCCGGAGCTTGTGGATGCGATTGTCGATCTCACCGAGACCGGCAGCTCGCTCAGGGCCAACAACTTGCGCATCGTCGACACGATCCTAACTTCCACAACGCGTTTCATCGCCAACAAGGCGAGCTGGAAGAACAAGGCCAAGCGCGCCAAGCTCGAGCAGCTCAAAATGCTGCTCACGGGAGCTTTGGAGGCGCAGCGCCGCGTGCTTCTCAAATGCAACGCGCCGGAGAAGTCGCTCGCCAAGGTGACGAAGGTTCTGCCCGGGCTGCACGCGCCTACCGTCAACAAACTCCATGGCGAGGGCTGGTATGCGGTAGAGGCGGTCGTCGAGGAGAAGAAGGTCCGCGACATCATTCCCGCGCTTACCGCCGCCGGCGCGACCGGCATAATCGAACTGCCGCTCAACAAGATAATTTTCTGATCGGAAAACAGGTCTAGCTAACCTGGCAACTCACAACAAGGAAAAAACAAAATGGGATCCATCAAGAAGAAAAGGCGCAAAAAAATGTCGAAGCACAAATACGACAAGCGTATGAAGGCTCAGCGCCACAAGAACAAGTAATCGTCTTGTAACTCCCTGCCGCCATTCTCCGGCGGCAGGCTGCTTTTCGGTCCTGTAGCTCATCTGGACAGAGCAGCTGCCTTCTAAGCAGCGGGTAGTGGGTTCGAGTCCCGCCAGGACCGCCAGATTTATGGAAGTGCCAGACAGCGAAGCGATAGAGCGCATGCTCGCGGCAGGCGAGCTTAAGCGGATCGGGATCGGTACGCGCAGGGCGTGCTACATTCTGCCGGGCGGCGAGCTTTGCCTCAAATGCTACCGCAGCGAGGCGGAAATCGCCGAGGGAAAATACCCAGGCACTGTGCGCAGCAAGCCGCTTTTGCCTACGGTCGTCAATGAAATACGGCGCTGCCGGTTCGACGAAAAGCGCAATACCGGCTGCCAGGAATACCGCTACTGGCTTAAACTCAAAACGCGGTTGCCAAGGGAATTGATGGCGGCGTTCCCTTCGACAATGGAGATGGTGAAGTTGTCCGGGCGCGGCTGGGCTACGATCGAGGAAGCCGTGATCAATGCCGACGGCTCCGCGCCGCGCAGATTCGCCGAAGAATGGGCGCTTTCGGACCGCGCAAAGCGCGAACGGCTTTTTGCCGCCTTGAATATTTTGGTTGACGAGTTGGTCGAGAACACCGTCAGGTTCTTCGATCCCCAGAATGTGCTCGTGCAAGACTTGCCGGATGGCGATTTCCGCCTGAGAATTACCGACTTCGAACCCGGTACCCGGCTTCTTATCCCGATAGACTCCATACCTGCGATAACCAGACCCAAGGTTCGCCGCCGCTTCCTGCGCTTTATGCACGATTGCGGCATCACCCTCCAGCCGGAGGTGTGAGGGCGCAATTTCCGCGCAAATTCCGATTCCCGTACGGGAATGAAATTTGTTGACAAGCGCCTGAAAGATATGATATAATACCGTCCGGTAATGACTTTTGACATGACAAAACGGAAGACAGTAGCTGAAATCGGGCAGAGAGTGGTGCGGGAATTTACATAATGACCGAATCCGAAATCGAAGAATGGAAACACTCACGGTCTATCTGAACGATTCGCCGATAGGGAATTTGGATGATGAAAACGGCGATGGGAAAATAGCCGAGGGCATCAAGCGGAGAATCGGGCAGATCGGCTAGCGGCAGAGCAACCCAAACAGAATGAAGATTCTCGTATATAAGGACAATCTGGAGGCCGGGCGAGGGGCCGACCGTGCTGTCAAAGCGTTTGCCGCCGCGATGTCGGCGCGCGGTCACGAGATGGTGCTCTTCGACAAATCCAGATTCACGGAGACGATTCGCTCGGATGCCGATGTGCTAATTGTCACCGGAACGAACGAATTGGTGGATATTGCGCGTGAGTTTCCGAAGGAGTTTCCGTGGCCGGTCGCAATGCAGCTCCATACGCGACCTGCCGGGATTTTCAAGAAGGCGCCATTCTGGAAATTGCGCAAGCGCCGGTTCAATCGGGATTTGAGGGCGGCGTTCGGAAGGCTTTCGCTTCTGCAAGTCCTTTTGCCTTCGCAAATTGCTGCGGCCAGAAAAGTTCTTGGCGAAAACGCACCGGCGAAAATTGTCGCAATCGGGAATATGGTGGGGGGGGAACAGGGAACGGGGAACGGGGAACAGGAATTTGGGAACAGCCCTTTCATAGTTTACCCTGCGTCGCTGGAGAAAGCGAAGCGTCAGGATTTGCTGATCGAGGCTTTTGCGATTGCGGCGGCGAAACATCCGCAGTTCGAGCTTCATCTTTACGGAAGGGGCAAGGAAGGGTACGTGCGAGAATTGCATCGACTGGCTGCGAAGTCAGGGGTTGAGGATAAAGTGAAGCTCATGGGATATGGCGACCTTGCGACAGCGTATGAAGGCTGTGCGTTTGCCGCCCAGACTTCGGCCGGCGAAGGGTTTGGGCTCACGATAGTCGAGGCGGCGCTCTGCGGAAAACCTACCGTCGGATGTGCCGACGCCTCGGGCGTGAACGAATTGATCGTCGATGGCGAAACCGGGTTGCTCGCAGAGCCCAACGCGCAGTCGGTTGCGGAGGCGATTTGCATGCTAATGGAAGACGAAGGGCTTGTCCGCAGATTGGGCGTGGCTGCGCGCGAAAAGGCGCGGCGCGATTTTTCGCCGGAGACGATTTGCCGACAATGGGAAGAGGTTCTCAAATGAAGCGACGCATGACCAAAGACGGCTGGGACAAGCTGCTTGAACGAGAGGGCGACAAATTCGGGCTCGCTAAATTGCGTTGGCAGGACTTCAACAAACTCATAAACGATGCTTTCTACATTGGCGAAAAAGACGGCATGGAGGTGCTGGTCAAGTGCTCATCCGTCGCGCCCGGCTCTCTCGTCAACGAGCATGAAATGCTGGAGCGGTGTCGCGCCGTGAACCCGGACATTTGTCCTCGGCCGCTTGGAGTTTGGATTTCGCCAGACGGGAAAAAGGCTTTCCAGATCCAGGAACTCTTGCCGGGTCCGGAACTAAAACACATGCTGCCGGAAGGAAAGTCACAGCCTTGGTTCGCGGACGATATGGTGCGCATGGCGGAAACGCTGGCAAAGGCCGGGATAACCCACCGCGACGTAAGCATCTGGAATATGACTTGCGGAGCGGACGGGCATTTGCGGATTTTCGATTTCCAGTTTGCCGTCGATGCCGCGAATCCGCAACGGGATTCGTATCTCGCGAAAAACCCGAAGTATCACTATTGCACATTCGGCATTGAGGACGAAATCGAGCTTGGCGCCTGGGATGATGCAGGGGCGTTTTTGAAGGCTCTGGCGTGTTTGCCGCCGTCGCCGGAGAGAGACTGTGCAGAAAAGAAGATTGCGGAGATGCTCGGGAAAACAGTCGCCAAACTGCCGCCCGGCATTTACGAACGGATGGTGCTGGCTTTCTACAAAGCGAGTCTGCGCGTGCAAAAACTTTTTGCCCGTGGCAAGAAGCGCGAGACTCTGAATCGCCGGTTGGGACGGCTTTCAAGACAAAAAAAGAAAGCGAAGGTCATGCCATGAGCGACGAACTCTCTTTTTCTTTTTGCATTTCTGACAACTACGCTCAGCATTTGGCGGTGGTGATTGCGTCGATCCTCGTCAATAATCCAGACGAAAAGTTTGTATTTCACGTTGTCCACCGCAATATCACGCCCGCGACCGAGGCAAAATTGCGCCTCCTAGAGCGGATGTACAAAAACCATCGTCTTGCGTTCCATAAAGTTGACGAGTCGGCCATCGCCGGTTTCAAGATGCCGCCCACTGTTGCACATGTTACCGTAGACGCGTTTCTCAGGTATTTCCTGCCTGACCTGTTGAAGGACGAAAAGCGCACCATTTATTCGGACGTGGATGTTCTTTGCCGGATGCCGCTTGACGGTCTCAAAGAGTATGACCTTGAGGGCAATCTATTGGGGATGGTGCGCAATTATGCAGGCGAAAAGACAGCCTATCGCGAAGAGGTGCTTGCGAAATTCGGTTTCACCCCATCATCACCATACTATTTCAACGGCTTTCTGGTAATGGATCTGGAGGGCCTGAGAGAATTCGATTTCGTCCGCAAATGCCGGGAAATGACTTTGGCTGCTTCAGGTCAGCTCGCGTTCCCTGATTTGGATGTCATAAATCTCGTGTGCGAGGGTCGTATCAAGGAGATGAGCGAAATTTGGAACGGAGTGACGGGCTACAATCCGTTGCGCCGGGACGTAAGGATATGGCATTTCGTCTGCCAGACGCAAAAGCCCTGGTGCAACCTCTGGAAGAACATTACTTGGGTCCCATATCTCAAGTACCTTCTCAAAACGCCATACCGTGCCAACGCCTGGCGTTTCATTTGGGGACATATCAAGGGATTCTTCTTTTTCAAGTACACGAAAAACGGCAGAACAAGATATCTGGTTTGCGGGATAAGAGTGTGGAAGCGCAAATCGCTTTGACTTTCCCTTCCGGTTGGCGGTTTCGTGTGGACAAACCGGCTAAAAAATGGTATAATACATATACAGAATGAGTAAAATGCAATCGCTCTCCGGAACTGAAGCCAACGTGCACTTGCCTGCCGCAAAAACGAGAGGCAAGGCGATTGGGAACAAGAGAGAACTGGAATTCGCAGTATATTGCATAGAAAACGCGGCAAATGCGCTTGGAAGAGATTCGGATGAAGTGTATCGCGCATTGACCAGTAAAGGCGATATTCTCCATCAATATATCATCCCTGCGTATGATGTTTTACATACCCAAGGGCGCGAATATATTGTTGGCGACATTCTCGATATCATGCGGGAAAGAGGAGTCATTGCATGATTTTGTATCACGGGAGCAACGAAATTGTCGAAATCCCCGACTTGCGCCATTCTCGCAAGGAAGTGGATTTTGGCGTTGGATTCTACGTGACGCCGATAAAAGAACAGGCAGAGAGATGGGCATCCAAACGCAAATTACGCTATGGCACGGCTTGTATCTCAAGATATATTCTAGACGAAGATTCGTGTTCCAATCTATCCGCCAAGAGGTTTGATTCTTACTCGGAGGAATGGCTGGACTTTGTGGTGGCATGTAGGTCTGGGCATGACAGTTCATCATGGGATATTGTTATCGGTGGTGTCGCCAACGATCGCGTTTTTGATACACTTGAAGCTTATTTCGATGGGTTTGCGTCAAAAGAACAGACTATTGGACGGTTGAAAATGGAGCGGCCGAATATTCAATATTGCTTCAGGACCGTGAAAGCGCTGGAATCGTTACGGTTTGATGGAAGTGAACAGGTATGACCGCAAACAGAAATTTGCTCAGAATGAAATTTGCGCGTGTAATCGAGAAATACGCCGAGCGTAGTGGCTGTTCGCTTGACGAGGCGCTAAACGATTTCTACAATTCGCAGACATATCGCTGTATGCGCGATGGAATCGCTGATACACATTGCATGAGCGACGGATATCTGGCCGAGGAATTGAAAAGCGAATTCGACCGAGCGGCAAAATGAGCGGCAAGGGAAGCGAGCGAATGCATAAAGATTTCTTGTGTGCGTATAAGGGTATGGAAACGATAAATTGTTTGGAGGCAGGGTGAAATGATTGATAAAGTCATAAAAACCAATCGTCAGGATTATGATGAAGTAATCAGCCTTGGCGGTTCGTGCAGTGCTGCTTTGCAACTGAAACATCGTGGTAAGCGTAAATGCTCGTATCCACTTGATTGGACTTGGATGACGGACACCCGTCCGGTGCTGGCGCTGCCGGAACTTGTGCGGACGCGTTTTGCGAACTATTGTCGGTATGAAAACATGTTTGAGTTTGCGCCGCCGCATCCCGAACACAAGGAATGGATGCTCAATCTTGAGGATAAGGCCACCGGATACCGGCATATCCATTCGTTCAATCCGCCTTTCTCGGACCGTGCGGCCTTTGAACGGGGAAACAAAGTCGTCAGGCGCAGAATAGACAGAATGTACAAGGCGATTGAAAATGCCGAACACGTTTTGCTGGTGCTGGCGACCGGATTTCCTGGCGAAGATAAGGATATAGAGGCGATATATCGCGCGTTCAATGAGGTTTTCCCGAAGACGGATATCGAAATCGTAAATATCCAGTTCGCTTCCGACCGCTGTGCGATGTACGACATTTGCGACGGGCAAGTGCATGTGGCGAAATTCGAACGGCAGTACAACAAAGTGTATGACAACCAGCTCACTACGCACGAGTGGAGTTTCATGGACGGCATCACCGTCAAGGGCGTATTGCCGGTGCGCGAAGTACGCAAGAAAAATCTCAAGGTCAAATTGATGTACAAACTCTGGCATTGGCTGGGCAACCGGCTGGAGGCGGCAAACGCCGGTTGCGCCAATATGCGCTTCAGGGAGTGGAACGAATATTGAAAACACATACAGACCGAAGCGGCATAAGGGTGTGGAAATGAAAAAGAAAAAGAGTCTGAGCCTTCACATAACGAGAGCCAACAAAAAGCGAATAAAGAATGCGCTCGGGGTGGATTTCCAAGTGGGAAAATCCAAAATCGGCTATGGGGACCTAAAGCTTTATCCGCCGTGCGACATTCCTGTTTCAGCCGATTTGCAGTCATCTTTCGAAGTAGGCGCATTCAGCACGCTTTCTCCGTCGGTAGATATCGGCAGGCTGATGCACAATGTGACATTTGGGAGATATTGCAGCATTGCCGCAGGAACTTGGATGAGTCCGCATGAACATCCGGTGCAATGGTTGACAACGAATCCCATGGTGTACGCGGACGGAATGTTTTCCTTCTGGCGGCAAGGTCGTAGCGCCTGCAAGGCGGCGACTCGCAAGAACACTGGTGCGGCAATGCCCATAAAAATCGGCAATGACGTGTGGATCGGCAGTTGCGCATTCTTAAGGGGTGGCGTAACAATTGGCGACGGCGCGGTAATCGGTACGCATGCCGTAGTGACGAAAGACGTGCCGCCGTTTGCAATTGTGGGGGGCGCTCCCGCCAGGGTAATCAGGTACCGGTTCGACGAAGAGACCATTCATGAACTTATGGAGCTCAAGTGGTGGGATTACGATCTCGCGGAATTCGGCGAACTGGATTGGAGCGACATCAAGGGGTGTATCGCCAAAATTCGCGAACTCAAGGAGTCTGGCAAGATTAAACCGTATGTAGTCAGGCCGGTGACGGTTGATGACCTCATTCCCTATACGATGAACAAACTATTTTTCTTCGAGTTTTCCCGTAGGCGGATAAGGGTCAAGTTTTTTGGCATCTGGATCGTACACAAGATATTCAAGCAATCGTAAAAGACAGGCCAATGATACCGAAAAAGTTGCACTATGTTTGGCTTGGAGGCGGCGAAAAGCCGGAAATCTTTCCTCGTTGCCTGGAGAGCTGGCGCAAGTTTTGCCCAGATTATGAAATCAAGGAATGGGGAGATGAAGAACTCCGCAAGGCAGGCAATCGTTACGCCTTGGATGCGGTGGACAATCGCAAGTTCGCTTTTGCTTCGGATTTCCTCAGATTGAAGGCGCTTTACGAAGAAGGCGGGTTTTATTGCGATACCGATCTTGAGATATTGCGTCCGTTGGATAGGTTTCTCGGCGAAGAGTTTGTATGCTGCAACTACAAGAGCCATGGCAAAACCATTCTCAATACGGCTTTTATTGGTTGTGCAGCCCAAAATCCTTTAATCGGCGATTTGCTCGTATCATACACGAACAAGTCTTTTATTGATGGGCGCGGCGAGTTGGATTTAGCCCCGAATACTTTCGAGTGGATGTCGGTTATCGAGGCAAAATGCCATGTCTCTTTTGAGGACGCCGCTTTTCCGCTAAAGCTGGGAGAGCGGACGACGGTTTATCCCTCAGACTATTTTTGCGACAGCCGCGAAGGATATGCATTTCATCATTTGACCGGCACTTGGGTGGATGCATGGTCGCGCAAACTGATTCTGCGGTTTGGCAAATACCGGCTTTGCAAGTTTGTGCACAAATTGTGCCGAAAAGGAAGCGAAAAAGTATTGGAGCCGGAACTTCGCGTCGGCGAGCACAAAATATGGGCGCTACGTCTCGGCAGTAAAAGAATGTACATGTTGCTCTCCAGTTGAGGCGGCTGGAGTACAAAATAAAGATTGATGTCACAAAGTAAGGGCAGAGATGCATAGATTTGAAAAGCCAATTTTGGTAACAAGGCCGTACCTGCCGTCAATTGAGGATTTCAAGTGTGGGCTTGAGCAGGTTTGGGCCAATCAGTGGCTCACGAATAACGGCCCGATGCTGCAGAAATTCCAGGAGAAGCTTTCGGCATATCTTGGAGTGCCTGAAACGAACCTTGCGCTTTTCAATAATGGAACCTTGGCGCTGGAGTTAGGCTACTATGCCATGGGGCTTGCAGACGGCGATGTAGTCACGACGCCATTTACTTTTGTGGCCACCAGCCATGCGCTCAAGCGGATTGGCGCGAATCCCGTCTTTGCGGACATCGACCCCGATACCATGTGTCTTTCGCTAGAATCGGCGGAAAAACTGATTACTCCGCGCACCAAGGCGATCGTGCCCGTGCATGTTTATGGGTGTGCTTGCGACGTTGTCGGCTTCCAGCGGCTGGCCGACAAATATGGCATAAAAATAATTTATGATGCCGCTCACGCCTTTGGTGTACCCGAATTGGTTGGTGAAGGTGACATGAGTATGTACAGTTTTCATCCGACGAAGCTTTTCCACTCATGTGAAGGTGGACTCTTGGTCTTCAAAGATGCTAAGGTGCAAGAGAAGTTGCATGAACTGCGCAACTTTGCCATTCATAGTGAAACCGAGTGCGTAGATGTGGGCTCCAATGCCAAAATGAACGAAATGCAGGCGCTTATGGGGCTCGAGTGTTTGAAAAAGATCGATGATCTTCTTGAGTATCGACAGAAGATATACTCGGCGTATGAAGAGGTGTTCGCCGGCTGTGATGCAGTAAAGTTGGTTGCTACATCAAGAAACAAAGCCTACATACCAATTCTTTTCAATGATTTCGCGACACGCGAGCGGGTGTATACCGAATTGAAAGAGAAGTGCAACATATTCTCGCGCCGCTACTTCTATCCGCTTCTGACTGACTTCGCGCCGTATATCTACGCCAAGGGCGCCTGCCCCATCGCTGCAGATATTGCCTCGCGCGTACTCACTCTTCCGACCTACTATGGGCTGTCGCTTGAAGATGTAAAAGCGATTGCGGAGAATGTGAAGGAGATTATTGCCGAGTGAAGCAAAAGAAACTGATGTTGCTTGGCGGGATTCGTTACTTGTTGCCGGTCATCGAGGCTGCGCACAAGTTGGGAGTCTATGTCATAACTGCAGATTATCTGCCCGACAACATCGCGCATAAGTTTTCCGATGAATATGTCAATGTCAGCATAATCGACAGAGATGCAGTATTGAAGGTAGCACGGGAGAAGCAAATTGACGGTATTCTTTCGTTTGGCGTCGATCCTGGCGTTGTGACCGCCGCTTATGTCGCCGAGAAAATGGGCCTGCCATTCCCGCCGCTTGCATCAGTGGAGATACTTCAAAACAAAGACCGATTTCGCGACTTCTTGGAAGTAAATGGTTTTAACTGTCCAAAGCGGTACCAACCTAACGATGAGATTATCTACCCTGTAATCGTTAAGCCCGTTGATTCAGCAGGCTCTAAAGGTTGCTCTCGTGTTAGCTCGAGTGCTGAGCTGGCGTCAGCGATTGAATATGCCCGTTCCGAATCTCGCAGTGGTCGCATAATTATCGAACAGTTCTTGGATAACGCATATTTATCATCTGATACGGACTCATTCTCAATAGGCAGCCAACTCGTTTTTTGCTCCTTCAATTGTCAGTATTTTGACTCTACTGCGCCAAACCCCTACACGCCAGCAGCATATTCCTGGCCGAGTGAGATGCCCAAAGAGGCACAAAATGAATTGCGAAGCGAGATTCAACGTCTCATAAAGCTCCTTAATCTTGGTACATCAATCTACAATATTGAAACCAGAGTCGCAGCCGATGGCAAACCTTATATAATGGAACTATCGCCTCGAGGTGGCGGCAATAGGCTTTCAGAGATGCTTGAGCTGGCTACTGGGCAAGATTTGATTGAAAACAGTGTTCGTGGAGCGCTCGCTTTGTCGATGATGCCAATGAGCGACCCAGTTTATAATGGTTCGTGGGCTGAGTTTATTGTACATTCCAACAAGTCAGGTACATTCAAGTCGCTTGAGATTGACGAAGATTTTGCCAAGCAGTATTTTGTTCAAAATGATCTTTGGGTGAAGCCGGGTGATAAAGTCACATCCTTTACTGGTGCGAATCAAACAATAGGCACTCTTGTTTTGAAGTTCGACTCTCGGAATCAGGCGGAAGAGGCTGTTGCTAAATATAGTGAATGGTGTAGAGTGGTGATAGATGATTGAGACAGATATTTTCATAAGCGAATATTTCAGCATGGATTATAGCGTGGGAGCGACATGCCAATGTAGCGAATAGAATATTGAACGAAACTTATAGGCCATTACAAGAATGAAAGAAGAGGTGTTTTTAAATCCGCATTTGGAGATTACGACGAATGCCGACGAACTAAAAGCGTATCTAAATGATGTTAACAATGATTTTACTCCGCCGTTAAATACTATAGTTGACATTGACAGTTATGCAACTAAACTCATCAATAGCGGAACTGTGCTGGTTGCCGTTCAATCCTCAGCAGTATGCAAGTGCAAAATAATGGGCATTCTTGGAGGATATTTCAATATGCCTAAGCAAGGGTATGCATTCATTTCAATATTTCATGTTCGTCAAGTTTGGCGAAGATTAGGTGTCGGAGCTAAATTGATGCAGTATGCTTCAAATATTTCAAAAGCAAAAGGTTTCAAGACAATTAAGTTAATGGTGAACAAAGACAACGACCAAGCGATCTCGGCTTATAAAAAGTATGGGTATACTATATCCAGTGCAATCGATAGTCAGTTTGAAATGGTGGCACGAGTCTAATGAGTTTTTACGAAATGGTTAATTTGCCGCGCGTATCGTCTATAATAGAAGGATAGTTTTGTATGACACTGATGAAAGAACTTGAAGTATTGCGAGGCTCGCCGATTCAATTGTTTGACGGTGACCCAATGGATATTCCTTGTGTCGAAACATCAGATTCAGAGCGGCTGTGCAAGAATCCTGTAGTTACTGTGCACATGATGACATACAATCAAGCGCCGTACGTCCGTCAGGCGATAGAAGGCGTTATGATGCAGAAGACTGATTTTGACTTTGAGCTTATCGTCGGCGATGACGGATCTACAGATGGTACCCGTGAAATATGTTTCGAGTACCAAAAGAAATATCCGGACAAGATACGCGTCCTTTGGTGGCATGAGAATCTTTACCGATATGGTGGCAATGCTAAGAGAGCTCACGCAAGATGGAGAGGAGAATTTATTGCGTTTTGCGAGGGTGACGACTATTGGACCGATCCGCAAAAACTCCAGAAACAGGTCGATCTTATCCGCAAAACCAATGCGGCCATGTGTGTTGCCGATACTGAATGGCGATACAAAGATGGGACCGTAAGCGTAGAGAAATATAACGGCACGAGAACCTTACTTGGATTGAAAGATTTGTTGGGGAAACATTACTTCCACACAACAACCTATCTGTTGCGCCGTTCGGCATGGGGAAAGTGCGTTGCCAAGCACCCGGAAATCATAATTTGGTATGATATTGTTGTGCTTTTGCTTATGGCTGAGACGGGTAAAATATGCTATCTCAATGATGTAGTCAGTGCTTATCGTGTAGGCAATGGCATAAGTGCGTTTGGAGAAGACGACAATCGTCATATAAATATGCTTATCGAGCAGCATATTCAGTTCGCTTGGTGTCGCAATCGGAAAATCTCGCGGTTTTATGCCAGAAAGGGCATAAAGTTGATGATGAAAAACATTGTGCTTGCACGAAAAAACGGCAAATTCAACTATGATCTTGATTTCCGGCAGAGAATTTTTGCGCTTGCGCGCAGTATGGCTTGGCGGAAGCTCGGGCTATATGGATTGTTGCGATTTTATTCTAAATATGGCATTAAGAAGCCGATGAGCTGATATGTCATTGGCGGCGATAGCGCAGAATGTGCTGGAGATAGAGGAATGAAGAAAGGGATGCGACTTGTAGATAGATTGAAATGTCTGGGTTGGCAACTGGCATATTTATTGCATATAAAGAAGGTGTCGAATTTGGAATTCGGATATTCAGGATGGGTGCGCAAGGTTAGGGCGATTGAAGCAATTAAGGATGAAATCGATACATTGGTGTTGGGATCTTCCCATGCGCAGATGGGATGGTGGGCGGAAGGTAAAGAATTCAATATCGGCATGGCGTTTGAGGATCTGTATACGACGTATGAGATATACCGAAAATGGGGACGGTCAGTCAAACAATTGGTAGTGTTTTACTCGGTATTTTCACCGGGGAGCAACAACCTGCTTTCGTCATACTCAAAGATGTCAGTGGGAATAAGGGCGGCAACTGGAATAGGCTGGCCGGAAGAGCGGCCGGGAATGTATCCGCAATTGGAGGGTGCGGTGTGGAAATGCAAGTGCAAATGCCGGCGATATCTGGAACGCCACAAGCCGATCCCCGGAGATCTCGGCAATGAGTTGACATATCCGCCATTCAAGACGGCAACGGCGGTGGAAAGGGCGTTTGCGCACCTTAAAAACAACAAGCGAAATTCAAAAATGAACGTGTATCTGGTAAAGTTGATTGAGGAGGCGGAGGCGGCCGGACAAAAGGTATGGATAGTGGTTCCGCCAGCCAGCAATGGCTACCGGGAGGCGCTGAAGAATGAGAAAAACATATTCGACGGCGTTGAAGCGGTTGCGCGGGAACATGGCAATGCAAAATTGTTAAATCACTTTTACGATATTGATTTTACGGATGACGATTTTATCGATTGGGACCATTTGAACAATCAAGGCGCCAGGAAACTTACCTGTAAGGTTCGTCAGGAGATTGCAGAATGAAGGCAATGACATTCAAAGAAGAGGTGGAACTTTTGTAATACGAGCTGCCGGTCGAGGAAGTTATTGCCGCCATCAAGGAATTTGCCGCAATGGTTTAGATGGCGCGCAGAGCCAGGATATCGCCGCCGCACAGCCCAGGAAAAGCATTTTCCCCCTTTACAAATGGTGGTAGAATATGATATAATACGCGCATTCCGCAAAGGTGGGATACTCAAGTGGTCAACGAGGGCAGACTGTAAATCTGCTGGCTTGCGCCTTCCAAGGTTCGAATCCTTGCCCCACCACCATTGGAATGAAGGGCTATTAGCTCAGTTGGTTAGAGCGCTTCCTTGACATGGAAGAGGTCAGTGGTTCGAATCCACTATAGCCCACCAGTTTCAAACCTAATGAGGAATAAAAAATGACCAGTTACAAGGAACTAGGTCTTGTGAACACGAAAAAGATGTTCGCCAAGGCCGTCAAGGGCGGTTACGCCATCCCCGCGTTCAACTTCAACACCATGGAACAGATGCAAGCCATCGTCCAGGCAGCGGTGGAGACCAAGAGTCCGGTGATCATGCAGGTTTCCAAGGGCGCGCGCAAGTATGCCAACCCCACGATTCTGCGCTACATGGCCCAGGGTGCGGTCGAATACGCCAAGGAGCTCGGTTGCAAGAAGCCCCAGATCGTGTTGCACCTCGATCATGGCGACAGCTTCGAGACCTGCAAGAGCTGCATCGATTCCGGCTTCAGCTCGGTGATGATCGACGCTTCCCACCTTCCTTTCGAGGAGAACATCAAGCTCACGAAGAAGGTCGTGAACTACGCCCACAAGCATGACGTGACGGTAGAGGCGGAGCTCGGCGTTCTCGCCGGCGTGGAAGACGAAGTTTCCGCGGCGGAGAGCCACTACACGAAGCCCGAGGAAGTTATCGAGTTCGCCACGAAGACCGGCTGCGACTCGCTTGCGATTTCCATCGGCACCTCGCACGGCGCCTACAAGTTCACGCCGGAGCAGTGCACGCGCGACCCCAAGACGGGCAAGCTAGTTCCGCCGCCGCTGGCGTTCGACGTTCTCCGCGCAATCGAGAAGAAGCTCCCCGGCTTCCCGATCGTTCTTCACGGGTCGTCCTCGGTTCCGCAGGAAGAGGTGGATACGATCAACAAGTACGGCGGCAAGCTTCCCGACGCGGTCGGCATTCCCGAGAGCCAGCTCCGCAAGGCGGCGAAGAGCGCGGTGTGCAAGATCAACATCGACAGCGACTCGCGTCTGGCGATGACGGCGGCGATCCGCAAGCACTTCGCGGAGCATCCTGACCACTTCGATCCGCGCCAGTACTTGACGCCGGCGCGCGAAAATATGAAGAAGATGTACATCCACAAGATTGTGAAGGTGCTCGGCTCCAATGGCAAGCTCTAATACGAAGCCCTCCAAGGCGGCGGCCAAATCCGCCTATGCGCAGGCCGGGGTCAACATCGACAACAAGATGTCGGCCCTGACCGCCATCAAGGCGATGGTGGGCTCCACGAAGACGCAGGGAGTGATCGGCGGGATCGGTGCGTTCGGCGGGCTGCACAAGGTGCCGCCGGGCCGCGACATGATTCTTGTCTCCTCCACCGATGGCGTAGGCACGAAGCTCAAGGTCGCGACGATGATGAACAAGCACGACACGGTCGGGCAGGACATCGTCAACCACTGCGTGAACGATATTCTCGTGCAGGGCGCGAAGCCTCTCTTCTTCATGGACTACGTGGGCGCGGCGAAGTTCGACGGCGATCAGTTCAAGCAGATCGTCGCAGGACTTTGCAAGGCGTGCAAGGAAAACAAGATGGCGCTTTTGGGCGGCGAAACCGCCGAAATGCCCGGTCTCTATCCTGCCGGCGAATACGACCTCGTGGGCACGATCGTCGGATGCGTCCCTAAGAAGAAGCTCATCACCGGCAAGTCAATCCGCGCAGGAGACGCGATCATCGGTCTTCCTTCCGGCGGTTTGCAGACGAACGGCTTTTCGCTCGCCCGCCGCGTGATCTTCGATCTCGACCAGCACACCTGGCAGGACAAGCTCCCCGGCACGAACCAGACGTTCGGCGAGGCGCTCCTCGCGACGCACCGCAGCTTCCTGAAGCCGGTCTCCAAACTCATGGAGCGCGGCATCAAGATCAGCGGCATGGCGCATATCACCGGCGGCGGCTTCCAGGACAACATTCCGCGCGTGCTGCCCAAGGTCGTGAACGCGGAGATCGACCGCTCCAGCTGGGAGGTCCCCACGATCTTCAAGTATATCCAGAACCGCGGCAAGGTGGATACCGACGAAATGTACCGCGTCTTCAACATGGGCATCGGCTACGTGATCATCGTCCCGAAGGTCCAGCTCGAGAAGGCGAAGAACATTCTCAAGGGCCAGCACCAGTCGTATTCGGTTATCGGCACGATCCGCAAGGGCGGCACCGGCAAGGTGACGTTCGTGAACTAATCGTTTTCTCAACAACAAAACAGGAAAGAAAGCTACAATGGCAACTACCCCCAAATTCGCCAACGCCAAGGTTGCGGCGTGGGTTGAAAAGTGGAACAAGATCTGCACTCCCGACAAGATTGTCGTCGTGAAGGGCACCAAGGCCGAACACAAGGCCATTTGCGAGATGATGGTCAAGAACGGCCAGTTCGTCAAGCTCAACCAGAAGCTCCGTCCCGACTGCTACCTCGCCCGTTCGCACGAGAGCGACGTGGCACGCGTCGAGGGCCGCACGTTCATCTGCTCGAAGCGCGAGATCGACGCCGGTCCTACGAACCACTGGATGGATCCCGTCGAGATGAAGAAGCGCATGGAGAAGGCGTACAAGGGCTGCATGAAGGGCCGCACGATGTACGTCATTCCGTTCGCGATGGGCCCGATCGGCAACCCGATCACCCAGTACGGCATCGAGATCACTGACTCGCCTTACGTCGTGGTGAACATGAACATCATGACCCGCACGGGCGACGCGGTTTTGAAGCACCTCGGCAAGGATGGCGCGTTCATCCCCTGCATCCACTCCGTGGGCGCTCCTCTCAAGAAGGGCGAGAAGGATGTCGCTTGGCCCTGCGCGAAGAAGATCGAGGACAAGTACATCACCCAGTTCCCCGAAGACCGCGAAATCTGGTCGTTCGGCTCTGGCTACGGCGGCAATGCGCTTTTGGGCAAGAAGTGCTTCGCGCTCCGCATCGCTTCCAAGCTCGCGAAGGACGAGGGCTGGATGGCCGAGCACATGCTCATCCTCACGCTCACTTCCCCGGAGAAGAAGCAGTATCACGTAACGGCGGCGTTCCCGTCCGCCTGCGGCAAGACGAACCTCGCGATGATGCTCCCGAAGCTCCCCGGCTGGAAGCTCGAGACGATCGGCGACGATATCGCGTGGCTCAAGCCCGGCGACGACGGCCGCCTCTACGCCATCAACCCCGAGAACGGCTTCTTCGGCGTGGCGCCCGGCACCTCCAAGGATTCCAACCCCAACGCGCTCCTCTCCTGCACCAAGGGCACGATCTTCACGAACGTCGTCCTTACGCCAAACGGCGACATCTGGTGGGAAGACATGGGCGTCGACGCTCCTGAAGAAGGCATCGACTGGAAGGGCAATCCCTGCTACCGTTGCGTGGACGACCCCAAGCGCATGGGACCGAAGCCCGGCATGACCAAGAAGGAAGTCAAGGAGATGGGCTATGTCGCGGCGCACAAGAACAGCCGCTTCACCGCTCCCGCGGAGAACTGCCCGGTGCTCGACAAGGATGGCTTCAACGGCGTGTACGAAGGCAAGCCCACCGGCGTGCCGATCGACGCGATTCTCTTCGGCGGACGCCGTCCCAGCACCATCCCGCTGGTGAACGAGGCCAAGAGCTGGACGCATGGCGTGTTCATGGGTTCGGCCGCCGGATCCGAAATCACCGCCGCCGTCATCTCCGACAAGATCGGCCAGGTCCGTCGCGACCCGATGGCGATGCTTCCGTTCTTCGGCTACAACGTCGCCGACTACTTCCAGCACTGGCTGGAGATGGAGCGCACCAGCGCCGATGCGACGAAGCTCCCGAAGATCTACTTCGTCAACTGGTTCCGCAAGACCGCCAAGGGCGAGTTCATGTGGCCGGGATTCGGCGACAACAGCCGCGTGCTGAAGTGGATCTGCGACCGTATCGAGGGCAAGGTCGGCTGCGTCAAGACGCCGATCGGCAACCTCCCGAAGGCCGCCGACATCAGCCTCGAGAACAACACGGGCAAGGACACCGTCAACCCGAAGTTCCTCAAGGAAATCGTCAAGGTCGACAAGGCCGGCTGGCTCAACGAGATCAAGACGATCGGCGAGAGCTACGACGAATACGACGCCAAGGCCTCCAAGGACACCGAGACGCGCTCCACCACGGCGCGTCGCGTCCCGAAGGCTCTCCGCGACGTGCTCGCCACGGTAACCGCCGAGCTCAAGAAGTAACAACGACGGGGCTGGGGGAGCCGGTTCCGGTCCTCCAGCCCCGATTGTCTTTACGGAACCGAATGGAGATCCTGCCATGGCCTCGCTGGAAATTATCGCCTCAGATCCGCAGAAATATCCGTGCACGGTCAGGACGCTTGGGGAGTGCAAGATTCCCTCGCCGGTCAAGCACGCGGAGTTCATCGAGGACGGAGAGCGAATCCTCTCTACCGAGAACGAACAGTTGGCGCTTGACATCCAAGGCAAGATCGGCCATCTGCCCGGCTTCGAAAGAGCCGGCGCACACCGCAAGATTTTCCACGATCCCAGCTGGACGCGAGTGGGAATCGTTACCGCCGGCGGGCTTTGCCCAGGTCTCAACAACGTAATCAAGGGGCTTGTCGAAATCCTTACCTACGATTACGGCGTCAAAAATATTTTCGGCATCCGCTACGGCTATGCCGGACTAAATCCAGAGTTCGGCTACCAGCCGATGATGCTCAATCCGGACGTCGTGGACACGATCCACGAACTTGGCGGAACAATCCTCGGCTCCAGCCGCGGCCAGCAGCCTACCGAGATAATAGTCGACACTCTCGTGCGGATGAACATCAACGTTCTTTTCTGCGTGGGCGGCGACGGCTCGCTCAGGTGCGCCCGCGATGTCGCCGACGAGTGCATCAAGCGCAATCTCAACATTTCCGTTGTCGGCATCCCCAAGACGATCGACAACGATCTCCAGTTTGTGGGGCGCTCGTTCGGTTTCGAGACTGCGGTCGCAGAGGCGGCAGATGTCATCCGCAACGCGCATGTTGAAGCGAAGGGCACCGCCGGCGGCATCGGTCTCGTGAAGGTCATGGGGCGCGATTCCGGGTTTATCGCCGCCTACGCTTCGCTCGCGAATCCGGTTGTCAATTTCTGTCTCATTCCGGAGAATCCGTTCCGCCTTGACGGGCCCAACGGACTTTTCGCCGCGCTTGAAAAGCGCTTCCGCCAAGGCAAGACCCACACGGTCATCGTGGTCGCCGAGGGCGCCGGGCAGGAGATGTTCAAGGACGTTCCGGACGTGCGCGACGCTTCCGGCAACATTCTCAAGAAGGACATCGGCGAATACCTGAAGCGCGCGATCGAATGCCACATGAAGAGCCGCAAGATCAAGAGCTCGGTGAAGTATTTCGATCCGTCTTATATCATCCGTTCCTGCGCGGCGCGCGGCACGGACGCGATCCGCTGCTACATGCTCGCCCGCAACGCGGTGCATGCCGCCATGGCCGGACGCACTAGCTGCGTTGTCGGCAACCTGGGCGAATCGTATGCGCTAGTCCCCATCAAGCTCGCGACGATCGAGCGCCAGACGGTAAACCTCAAGGGCGATCTGTGGCGCGGCGTTTTGGACGCCACCGGCCAGGAATACTATTTCAATCCAGACGCCGAATCGCTGGGCATAATGGCTCCGTAAAATGGCGTCGCATCATATCCGCGGGCCTCGGGAGATGGTCTCGGGCGGCGAATGGATCTACGGCAGGAATCCCGTGGAAGAAGTTCTCGCCGCCGGCCGCAGGACTTGTTCAGAGGTTATTTTGCCGCCGCAGGATTTCTTTGACGATCAGCTCCAGCGCATTGCCGACGAATGCCATTCGCGCCGCATCATGATCCGGCGCATGGATCGCAAGGACCTTGACAAACTCACGCATTTCGGCCATCATCAAGGTGTTGCGATCAAGACGACAGGATATCCGTATGTCGGGTTCAACGAAATTTTGTCGGACGTCCACGATAACGAGAATGCGTTTGTCGTCGTCTTGGACCATCTTGAAGATCCGCAAAATGTCGGGGCCATCTTGCGCACTGCGTGTGCGGCGGGCGCTACCGGCGTCGTGATCGCCGAAGACCGCGCCTGCGGGATAACGCCCGCGGCGGTGCGCGCTTCCGCCGGCGGCAGCGAGTATCTCAAAATCGCGCATGTAGTCAACATTCCCCGTGCGATAGAAGAGCTCAAGGATGCCGGAGTCTGGTTCACCGGGCTCGATTGGGGCGACGATTCAAAGCTTTACACGGAAATCGACTTCAAGGGTCCTTCGGGCATCGTGGTGGGTGCCGAAGGCGATGGCATCGGCCGGCTGGTGCGCGAGAAGTGCGACTTTATTGCGCGGCTCCCAATGCCAGGAGGATTCGAGTCGCTGAATGCCGCCACCGCCGCTTCGATTGTCATGTACGAGGCTCTCCGCCAACGCGCCTGACAATTGAATTTGCTTGTGATTGCGGCGGATTTTTGATATAATTACAGTGTAGGCATGCTAAATCTTATGCGTCTCGGCGATCGCTGGGGCGGCATTTGCGCTTGGCTACCCGCAATACTATAAGGAGAATACTGGACATGGACCAGAGAGAAGTTGAATTTGCCGCCGAGAAAGCGACATGCGGATATTGCGCCGAGGGCTTCCTCCTTCGCTGAAGCTCCGGAGGACAAGGAGGGCTGAGGGTATGTTGCTGACCGGAATAGTTGTAGGGATATTCGCGCTGTTGGTGGTGATCCTGCTGGCGGTTCTTGTGCATCAGCAGGCGGCGAGCCAACGCATCAGCGACCGGATCGTCGCGGACCTGAACGCGAAACTCGCTGAGGCGCACATCCTCGTCGCGACCGAGCGCAAGCGCGCGAACGATCTTGAACTCGACCGCGTGCACGCGGAGGAGGAGCGCCAGGCGGCGAAGAAACTCATCAACGATTTCGAGCTCCGCTTCAAGATGCTGCGCGACACGACGGAGTCGCAGTTCAAGGTGCTGTCGGAGTCGGTTCTTGCCGAGCGCAGCGAAAAGTTGAAGTCCGAGGGCGGAGAAGCGATCGCGAAGATATTGGATCCGCTCAAAAGCGAGATCGAGAAATTCCGCAAGCGCGTGGACGAGGTGAACAGCGAAGACGCGACCCGCGCGGGCAAACTGGACGAGCGCATCGCAAAGCTTGTCGCGGACACGAACAGCGTGTCTGAGCGGGCGAACGAACTCGCGCGGGCGATCCGCGGCCAGGCGCAGGTAACGGGCGCATGGGGAGAAGTGCAGTTGCGGCGTGTGATCGAGCTCGCGGGACTGGTGGAGAATGTGGACTACACTTATCAGGAGACGATGGCGGGAGAGGGCGAAGACCGCAAGAATCTGCGCATGGACGTGTGCGTCAAGTTGCCGGGCGAGCGGAAGATCGTGATCGATTCCAAAACCACGATGGAGGCGTTCGTGGAATATGCGGCGGCGGATGAAGGGATGAAGGACGAACCCTTGAAGCGCATTGTGGAGTCTATCAAGTCGCACATCAAGGAAATCGCGCAGGCGAATTACGCCAAGAACCTGAAGGGCGCGTTCAAGGATACGCTCATGTACATTCCCTTCGAGGAAGTCTACCTCATCGCGATGAAAGCGGAAATCGCCGTTGGCGGCGAGAAGAAACTCTTGAGGGACTATGCGCGCGAAAACGATGTGGTGATGGTGAATTCCGTTACGCTTCTGCCGGTGCTGGAGCTTGTCGAACAGATGTGGGCGCTGGACAATGCGGATGCGAAGGCGCACAAGATCACGGCGGCGGCGGAAGCGCTCATAGAAAAGTTCATCAACTTCAAGGAGAGCTTCGATGGAATCGGCAAGAACATCGGGAGGCTCATTGACGAATACAACAAGGCGGCGGGCCAGCTTGGGGGAGGACCGGGCAATATCGTAAAACGCCTCAACGACCTCAAAGAACTAGGCGTCAAAAACGCCGACAAAGCCGCCGCCCCTGCGCAAATGGAGAAGAAACCAGCGAATGGAAACGCTTGAATATCCTGCAAAACCTCTCAAGATCGAGACGACGCGCGAGCTGACGGTCGCGGTCATGGGCGCCGGCAGCCGCGGACGCGAATACAGCGCCTACGGCAAACTGTTCCCCGGCACGATGCGCGTCGTGGCGGTCTCCGACATCAACAAATCGCGTGCGGACGCCATGGGCGACGAGTGGGGAATTCCGCCCGGGAAGCGATTCGGCGATTTCCATGAAATGCTCGCGGCGGGGAAACAGGCGGACATAATGATAATCGGGCTGCCGGACGACCTCCACTACGAACCGGCGATGGAAGCGATGCGGCAAGGGTATCATCTTTTGCTGGAAAAACCGATGGCGCGGACGGCGGAAGAGTGCATAGGTCTCAGGGAGCGTCAGCACGAAACCGGAGTGATGGTCGCGGTTGGCCACGTGCTCAGGTATGCGCCGTATTTCATCGCGCTAAAGAAAGCGATCGACGACGGGCTTATCGGCGAACTCGTGAACATCCAGCACATGGAGCCGGTCATGTATGCGCACATGGCGCATTCGTTCGTGCGCGGCAATTGGCACGACTCCAAGGCGACGACACCCATGATTCTCGCGAAGACATGCCACGATCTCGATATCTTGAAGTGGATAGTAGGGCGGCGGTGCGAGCGGATATCGACCGCCGGCGGGCTTTATCTTTTCAGGCGCGACAAGATGCCGGAGGGCGCGCCGGCGCGCTGCACGGACGGCTGTCCGCACGAGGCGACATGTCCATACTCGGCGATAGACATCTACGAGCGCAAGCGGTGGTTTTTGTATGTCTTCGATTTGAAGCGCGATTGTCCCAAGGAGGAAATCATGGAGAAGTTGCGCACGACCGACTACGGGCGTTGCGCTTACCGGATGGATAACGACCAGCCCGACCATCTCGTGCACACGCTCGAGTTCGAGGGCGGCGTCACGGCGAGTTTCACGATGGATGCGTTCACGCCGTGGGGCGGACGCAAGACGCGGGTCATGGGGACATTGGGCTACATCGAGGGCGACGGCAAGACTTTCACCGTCCACCAGTTCCGCACGGGGCGCGAATTGAAGTGGGATTTCGAGGTGAGCGAACTCAAGAATTACCATGACAGCGGTCATGCCGGCGGCGATCTCGCGCTCATCCGCGATTTGCTGCTCGCCGTGGACCGGAACGACGCGAGCTACCTCACCTCGTCGATCGACGAGAGCGTGGAGTCGCATTTGATGGGATTTGCGGGCGAGAAGAGCAGGCTCGACCACACCAAGGAGGAAGTGAGATGACGATACGAGAAACTTTCGAGAATGCAGTAAGAGCCACTCCAGACGCGGTGTTCCAGCGCTTTCACGACGGCAAGGCGTGGGCGACGCGCACGTATCGCCAAACCTACGAGCGCATGCTGCGCGCGGCGGCGGTGGTAAGGCGGCTCAACCTTGGCGAGCCGGATGCAGACGGCGTCAAACCGCGCGTCGCGATCATGATGGAGAACTCGCCGGATTGGCAAGTCCTCTATCTCGCGGTAACCGGCGCGGGATTCGTGGTGGTGCCGATCGATCCCAAACTCCGTGCGGGCGAAGTGCACCATATCTTGAAGGACAGCGGAGCCAAGGCGATTTTCTGCGGCGACAAGCAACTCCCGGTAATCGTGGAGGCGGCCGACGAAGCCGACACCTGCCCGATCGTAAAGATCGAAAATCCTTCGGATGTCATCGACATGGTCAAGCCCGAGGCGGCGCGGCTCGCGGAGGAGTGGCTCGCGACGGTAGGCCCCAAGGAGGAAGACCTCGCATCGCTCATCTATACGTCCGGCACGACCGGGCGGCCCAAAGGCGCGATGCTCACGCACAAGTGCTTCACCGCCAACGCCGAGCAGACGTTGAAGCGCGTCAAGTTTCTCCCGGATGACGTGTTTCTCAACGTATTGCCGCTCTTCCATGCGTTTTCGTTCACGGGCAATTTCCTGCTGCCGATGACGGTGGGCGCGAGCGTAGGGTTCATGCGTTCTTTGCGGACGATCGCCGAGGACATGCTCGACCTGAAACCAACGATTCTCCTTGCGGTGCCGCTTCTCGCGGAAAAACTCTACGGGCGCATCGAACAGAAGATCAACCGTTCGGTTCTGGCGAGCGGACTTTTCAAGTTCAACTATTCGCGCAAGATCATCGCCAAACTTATCGTCGAGCGTTTTGGCGGCAAGATGCGCTTGATCGGAATCGGCGGCGCGCCTACTGCGATCGAAACTTTGGAGGGTTTCAGGAAGATCGGGCTTTTCGTCTTGGAGGGATACGGCATCACCGAATGTTCTCCCGGCGTCGCGTACCCGGACCCCGAACGGTTCGTGCCGGGAACGGTGGGGCCCGTTTTGGACGGCATGGAGTGGAAGCTAGGGGAACTCGACGACAATGGAGCTGGCGAACTGCTCGTCAAGGGCGACAATGTCATGAAGGGCTATTGGCGCAACGAGGAACAGACTGCCGCAGCGTTCGACGAAGACGGCTTCTACAAGACGGGAGATATCGTCAAGATAATCGACGGCAATGTCAAGATTTGCGGACGCTCCAAGGCGCTCATCGTCAACCGCGAGGGCAAGAACATCTACCCGGAAGAAATCGAGCATGCGCTTGAACACGCGCCGCTGATCAAGGATGCGATCGTGATTGGATATCACGTGGGTGGCGATGTGGGCGAACATGTCGGCGCGATCATCGTGCCGGACGAAGACGCGGTCAAGGCGCACTTGAAGCAGAAGACGATGACGCGCGAGGAGGTCGCGGCGTTCATCGTGGAGTACGCGCAGGGCGTGTGCCGCGCGAGCGTCGCCGACTACAAGCAGCCGCGCAAGTACGACGTGCGGTTCGATCCTTTGGAGCGCACCGGAACGATGAAGGTAAAACGCGGCGTTTACAAAGGCGCATTGGACGAATAGCATTTCCACCCTACCCAGGAAAGGAACGGAAACATGAAAAGGATTTTTCGATTTTTCGATTTTTCGATTTTTCGATTTTCTGCTGTCGTGGCGATGGTTTCGGCTGTAGCCGGCGGAGCGTTTGCGGATGAGGTCACGAATATTGTCGTGCACCCGTTGACGCAAGCGCACTGGGTTCAAGGAGAGCCGTATAATCAGTATACACCACACAGCAGTTGGCTGTCTGGTTGCGAGGCAATTTCTTCATCGCAGGAACTGCTGGTTTGGCGGTGGCCTTGGAGACTTGAGGCGATTCACACCGCTTCGCATAAAGTAAATGGCGAGAGCGATAGCGTTATCCGCTTTGATGGCTCTGTGCCAATCGATTGGGATTCTCTTCTCACCTCATATGGTAGCGGAGCTACGCTAAAACAGAAGCATGAAGCGGCGCGTCTGTCGTTGATGTGCCAGTCGCTCTTGCAGATGCAATATGTTTCTGGAGGCGCCGAGGCCATGAAGCAAATACCCGGCACAATGGAATGGTTTGAGTATGTAGGGACGGTCAAGCCTAATGCCAATGGTGGCGATGATGATGCGGTGGCGGCCATTCGTGCGGACTTGGAATTTGGCTCGCCGGTGCAAGTCGGCGTTCCTCATCACGCGGTGGTTGGACTTGGCTATGCCACGGGAACGAATAGCGTTGGTGAGGCGGCAGATTTTATCTGGCTCAATTACGGTTGGGGTGGCGGATCGGACGGATGGTATAACCTTAGATCGACAGAGTCTTATGGGTCTGGTATCCCTAGCCCTTTAGACAATGTTCATGTGGGCTTTCGCCCGATCAAGTCGGTGCAGATAGAACCCATTGCCCCGATAAGCGGAAATAATGTCACGCTCAATTGGCATCTTCCCAACTGTTACACGAACAAGATTGATGGCTTTACGGTTGCCAAGAAGAAGTTGAGCGCGGGGACAACTACATGGGAAGATAATTTCAATGATGGGGGCAAGGGACGATCTTCCAACAATAACGTAATGAGAGTTGAAGATGGTTTCTTGAGTGCCTGGAACGGAACGGTCTCTGCCATTTACACTTTCGACGACAAGTTGGCAATCACAGCGGATTCTGTTTTGTCTTATAATTTGAGCAGTGCGTTTATGGCAGGCATAGAGGCTAGAATCGAAGCTAAGGTTGGTGACAGCGCATGGCAAACAATCCACAAATTTGAGCTTAGCAGTTACAATCAAACATGGGGGCAGAATTTCAATGTCGAGATTCCCTTGTCCGATTATGCTGGCAAAATAATGCAGATTCGAGTTGCGGCTGAATATACAAATGGCGGCAATTATGTGGATTCAAAAGCCAAATTGAGTCTGGATTACATTTCCATCTCTAACGTGAAGACCTTTGAGACGGTTGGAGAGCCAGAGACTATCAACGATGTTGCTGTGCAAACAAAGACTTTTACCGGCCTAGAACAAGATGAGGTTTATGCCTTTACAGTCGCTCCCATCATGAGTGATGGTTCTGCGGCGATTACGCAGACCGCGACAACAACAATCGGCACACCTGCCGCATCGCCGGTGATCGGTACGGTTACGATGTCGCCGCGCGGAACAGACCTCATCCAGGAAGGCTTCTATACCGACATTGCGATGGGTTGGAATATCATTGATGTTGCGTGCCAGAATGTTGCGACGCTTGAGGCGTTCCCGAGCCACCAAAGCGTATTGTCGCAGGAGACGGTCGAGGTTGTGGACAACGGCAACGGCAGCTTCTCTATCAATATCGACGCTACCGAAGTTGCTTCCAAGTGGGCTGGTCAGCGCATGATCCTTACGCTCAAGGCGACCAACTCCACTGGCGAGACGACCTACAAAGATTTGGAACTTCGCCTCGTCGCTTCCGGAGTGCCGGAGAATGTGCCGGGCGGGGTAACGCGTACCTTCGCGGCGGGAACGGAAGGAGATGTCGTTGCGCAAGATGGCGCGACGATAGTTCTCGTTTTGACTGAAGAGCAGGAATCGTTGGGCTACACGGCAAGCACGATTACTCTTAACGGCAACGCAACGCTCAGATTCGAGAACGAGGATGGCGAAGAGGTTGCATATAGCACTTCGGGTGGATCATATATAAGCGAGGCTGCTGCCAATGTTTGGACAGCTTCTGTCTATGGTATGTATTCTGACGTATCGTGTTGGTCAAAGAAGCGTGTACCGATCGAAGAAGATAAATATGTAGTGTTTAATCATAGCGGAAACACGAAGGTTTATATTGATAGCAATATTTCATTGAACAAGGTTGTAGTGATTGGTTCTGGTACTTTCAAGTTTGAGGACATGTGGAGTGATGGGTATAAAGTGTCAATTGAAAGTTTAGCCAACGAAACTCCTTTTACTGTTAACAGCGAGGTAGCTTCGATTGGCGAACTCAAGCCTTCGGCGAATGTAACTATTGACAGCGGAGTAACTCTTTCGTCGGTTATCAATTACTCAGCGGTTAATTACCTAACTAAAGCTGATCTTCAGAATTCTAGCAAGTGGCGTGGCACCGTGGTTGTTACGGGTGCGGACAATCATATAACGGTTGACAACCTTGGAAATTCGCAGTCGTTCATAAAAATGAACGGCAATACCGGTAGCTTAATGTGGGGAGATGTGGCAAATGTACCGATAGAACTTGTAGACCCTGAAGGCGGCGTCGCGTTCAACTGGAACAACGGCTATGGCAGCAGGACTAATTTTGTTGATAAGATTTTCGGGTCGGGCACATTGAAGGTAAGCGGTACTGGAACATACAAAACCGAAAAAGTGGTGTTACGAAACATCGGCGAATTTACTGGTTCGATGGATCTTTCTTCAAAGACGCTTGTTATCGGCAATGCCGTGCCGGAGACAACAACTGACAATGGGCGCCTTTACATTTGTTCAGATTATGATGCCATTATATCGTCCGGCAAGACATGGAAGATTGGCGGCGGAATGTATTTGGGCGGCAACCAAACGATTACCGTCAGCGGCACGCTTAACGGCGCGATCACCGCGGAGGGGACGGGGACGACGCTCGCCCTCAAGCCGACTTCGGCGGTGACGGCGGCGAGCCTCGTATTCACGAACAACACCATCAGCATCGAGAAGTCTGCTTCGGCCGCTGCGGTGGTTACTGTAAGCGGTGAGGTAAATCTCGCTGGCAGCACCATCGCCGTCACTCTGTCTGATGAAGCGACCGATTCGATCGCGCTCATGTCCGCCGACTCATTTACGGGTGTCGATTCCGCGACACTAACAGGGCTTGAAGGTTATGAGTTGCAGGTGGAAGACGGCATTCTATATGCGAAGTCTTTGAACGCTGGATACTCCGGCCCTCAGCCGACGACCACATGGGTAAGCTGGGCGTTTGA
Source organism: Kiritimatiellia bacterium (assembly GCA_045132115.1). Classification (GTDB taxonomy): domain Bacteria; phylum Verrucomicrobiota; class Kiritimatiellia; order RFP12; family UBA1067; genus UBA1067. The sequence goes on along the minus strand of JBGURT010000028.1, from coordinate 22,585 downwards.
GGATTATGCGAGTGACCATGGCGGGTACTCTATCACGCTAAATAACAACACCATCAATAGCGATGGTAATATCGTCATTGGAAGTGGCGCAATAAAGGGTGTTACGATCGAGTTACCGTCAGGTACATACACCAACGCATCCTTGCTCGTTAAATGCAAAACGCCACAAGGTGGTGCGCCGATGGCAAACGCGGCCATTGCAGGTGTCCTTGATTCGGACAACAACCCAATGGCACCAATCTGTACGACAGCCGGCGACAATTCGTTTATCGGTGGATATCTTAATAAAAATAATGGTGATGTTGTTACGAGTGGCTACTATAGTTACGGCTTTTCAACACCACCGCCCACGCTTCCTGAGAATAAAGAAGCGTATATGCTTTTTGCGTTTGAAGCAACTACCGGCAAAGGCACGGCGCTCTATTTGGGTGAAGATATTGCCAGTCTGGCAGGTGGCAATGCAGGATATCTCAATTGGCCTAATCGCAAAATCAACGTCATGGCGATTGGTGGTTCAACACAGTCCAATTCAAACTTTGGCGCATGGACTGACCTTGAAATCGAGGCGGTAGCATTGTTTGTGGACAAGTGGCTCACGCCTGGCGACATCGCCGGATATGAATTCCCTGAGCCGGAAGAGCCTGTTCGCACTGATGTACATTACAAGAGCGGTTTCTGGGGCGAGGGCGGAGAAAACCCGTTTGTGGTGGTATTGGACAACGACAAACCGACCACTGTGCTGGAAGGCGAAACGGTGATTATCGACGACAAGAGCAGCGGCGTAGATACCATCTACTTCGGCGCGACGCTGCCCGAGAACGCGAACAAGATCAGAGTCGCAAGAAATGTGATATTCAGCTCAGGAGAGAACAACCCGTCAATGCTCGATGGTGCCACGATTACCGTTGATGACGGTGTGACGTTGACCTTCAAGCGCCAGTGGAACAACATAGTGCTGGGCGACGTGACCATCGATGGACCTGGTGCGGTCAAGTTCGATCATAACGACGGCACCATCACAATTGGCGGCGCGCTTTCCGGAACCGCTGCGGTGACGGTTGAAACCGGCAAGCAGATTTCGGTTGCGGCGGACGGCGCCATTGCCAACACGATAGCTGGCGATGGGACGGTAGCTTATGCGTCTATGCCGTCAGTGCCGATGCCATTGGCCGCAAGCTGGACTGGCACGGTTGAACTGCCGCAGTTTACGGCGAACGGGCAAATGCTGACCGATTACTGCAACAACAATTCGAAGTTGAAACTCAATGGCATCAATGGCGGATGCTTGCATTGGACAAGCTTCACATTGAATGCCGAACTAATCTTGGCCGGCGACTTTGTCTTGACTGATATGTCAGAGCGCAATTTCGCCTTTACCAAGATTTCCGGTTCCGGCAATATCAGCCTCTCGCCGAAAACGTATGATCTTACGTCGTTTACGATTGGCGAACTCGCGGAAGGGTTTGCAGGTGCGGTAACCAACAACATGAACGCCACCAAGATAGTCATCACCGATCTGATGCTCCCGGCAAATACGCCGGTGACACCCGGCTCGAAAGTGCTGGCAATTGGCGGCTCGCAGGATGAAGGAGTGAAGGTAACCAATGTGAAGGTTGGCGGAGTTCTTCAGAACGTGCAATTGGAACGCCGCAATAAAGGTGAAGATGGCGATGGCTTGTATGTTAAGGCGCAGATCGAAACCGAAGGAGAGGGCGAGAACGAGGTGGTGACTGTAGTCACAGAGCCTGAACAGGAATCTGTGGAGGTGCCGGTAGCCAACGATTTTACCGGCACGATTGTGGTGGCGCCTACAGTAAAATTTATCGACGCCGGTACCGCGCCTGTTTCAGCGGAGCAGGTGAAGGTGAAGTACGGCGGCAACGATATTACCGGTGCTTTCACGGTCTCTGCTGACTTGTCGCTTGCCCTTGATGAAAATGGCAAAGTAAACGATGTGGACGTAAAGCCCGCTATCGACGAGGGAAGCAGCATCGATGAGGGCCAACTCACCGTAAAGGCCATTCCAGGTTTGTGGTATGGCGTCAAGTATGGCGACGCTCTTGAAGGCGGCGACATCGGCGGCACAAGCGGCAATACCACGCCTAAGCAGGCGACCGATTTTGGCGACAAAGAACTTTTTGCACCCAAAGGCGGAGCATGCAAGTTCTACCGCGTGAGAGTGGGCGCCAGAAGGAGCGATATCGAATAAGTCATGCCTATCCGCCAAGAGATCAAGCATTCGATGTTGAGACGCTGCCTGGATTGGGATTACTCCAGCCCCTGCATATATATGATTACGCTTACTCTTGCGGATAGACATAACGATGCATTGGGGCGCCTTGTGCGCAAGGGCGGCGAATGGAACATCGTCCCCACGCCAGAAGGTGCGGCGGTGCTTGACGCTCTCGATGTGATGCCGCGCCTGTATCCCCAAGTTCGCATATTGGTGCGGCAACTGATGCCTGACCATCTACACTTTGTGGTACATGTTCGCGAGCGGCTGCCGAAGCCTATGGGCGAGTTGGTGCGCGGTTTAAAGGCCGGTGCCGCGGCGCGTTGGAAGTCTCTCGCCAACAGTGGCGAGGTACGGAACTACGTCGAATCTGGTTGCGTGCCGGCGAATTCTTGTGTCGGCCTATCCTGGTCTCCAGGCTTCCAAGATACAATCCTGTTCCATGAGGGGCAGCTGAAGGCGATGCTTGATTATGTCGCCGACAATCCGCGCCGCCTCGCCACAAAACGCGATAACCCGCAATACTTCCGGGTACTCCACGATGTAGTGTTGCCGCTTGGAGAATTTACCGGTCGTTTTTCGGTAATCGGCAACATCGCGTTGCTTTCGGCGCCATCGCTTTTGCAGGTGCAATGCTCTCGTAGCGACTTTGCATATAAGCGTATTCCCAAATCTGGCGGAGGAAGCAAGATAGCCCACGATGCCGTAGGTGTTCCAATGATGGAGCGCTCTAGCGCCAGGTTCGAAGAAAAATGCGCCGAGTTGCTGTCCGCCGCCAAGCACGGTGCGGTGCTGGTGTCGCCATGCATTTCCGATGGCGAGCGCGAAATCGCGCGTCTTGCCTTTGATTCCGGTGCCAAGGTGGTGGTGCTAAAGAATATGGGCTTTTCGCCAATGTACAAACCTGGCGGCAAGTTGTTCGACAAGACTGCTGACGGCAGACTTTTGATGCTTGCGCCGGCGGCGTGGCCATATCAGACGCAGGCAAAGCCCATGACTCGGGAAGACGCCTGTGTTCTGAACCGCCTCGCCCAACTTCTCGCTCGCGATGGAGCGGTAGAGATTGACTACAAAGGGCGCGAACCAAAATTTATAGACGAGGATGCAAGAGCCGCATGCCTTGCCGAAATTGAATCTTTACCCAGGAGGAAAGCATCATGAGAAAGTATTCTAGGTTTTTGCTCGCCTTATTCAGCGCAATCGGTATGGCGATTTATTGCGCGGCTTCGCCGAATGACGAGGCCACTGCGCTAACTGCGGCCGAGCGCTTCCTGCAGACAAGCAAGATGGCGGCGAGAACGCTACCCGATCGTAGCGTTGAGAGTATTGGGCAGCGCGGCAACCTTTGGGTGGTGCGGCTTGCACCTTCCGGGCATATCCTCTTGAGCGGCAGCGACCGCGCGACGCCAATAATCGGCTTTTCGCAAAACGACTTCTCGGAAGGGGAGGAGGATTCGGCCGAACGCGCAATGCTCGATGCGGCAGATGCGGCAGTGGCGGCAGCCGAAGCCGACGAAACGAAAGGGCGCCATGCGCGCTGGGACAAGCTGCTCGCGGAGCCCGAAACGAGTGCAGGAACGAAGGTGCGCAAGCTTCTGTCTGCGGGTTCCGGATCGGGCTCGGATATCAATATCGAGCCGTTCGTTGATTCCAAGTACAACCAAAACCAGCCTTGGAACGATTTGACGCCTGTTTCCAGTAAGGTTTCAGATTATATTTGGCGTGGTCGTAGTTGTGCAGGTTGCGTTTCTATTGCTGATGCGGCGATATTCAGGGAACTGCAGTGGCCGAAGTATCCTGCAAGAACTGAGACGGTGACGCACAACTTGCGTGGCGAAAACTTCGCCATCCGTTTCAACGGCTCTGTTCCGTTCGATTGGAGCAAGATGTCCGACACTTATTCGTATTCCGGCGATATGCGCGGAAAGACTGGCGCGGAAGAGGACAAGCGTTATGAAATCGGACGCTATGTGTTGTGGCTCAACCAATCGGCATCAATGAGCTATAATGTAGGCGAGTCGACTTCAACAAAATATACATCGGCGCATGGCGCAGAGCGCGATTGGTACACCATCGGCTATAGTAGTGGAAATGTAACTAATACGGAAGGTGTCGTAAAAAGCGATGTGGTGGAAAAGGTGACTCAAACGCTGTCAGCAGGCATTCCTGTTTTCGTTGGTATTGGTGGTCACGCCGTGGTCGCAGATGGATGGGGCGTTGAGAATGAAGAAGATTATGTCCATTTGGTATATGGATACGGCGGTAACGCGAGCGACAAGTTTTACAACGTAAAGACTGGTCCTGTGCATTATTTTTGGCTTGATCACTATCCGCGCGCCAAACCGCAGCTTGATCCGATTCCGAGAGTTGTCGGCAACTCTGTTACGCTCTCTTGGTCCTTCCCGGATTGCTATGCGGATAAGAACTATATGTTCTATATCAAAGGTAAGCGCCGCACTTCAAACGAGGTTATCGATTGGACTGCTGATTTTTCGGATGCAACGACAGGTAGTGCTTATCCAGCAAATATTTGGTATGCAACAAATAACTACGGAGCTGCATCAATCTCTTTGGACGCAGAGGACCTTACTTATGGCTTCTACCAGTTCTCAACGCCGCTAACGATAACGTCAGACTCAGAGCTTTCTTTCAAGATCAGCGGCGGCGCCCATAAGAGCGGCGACGCATGCAAAGACAATGTAGTGATTGAAATCTGCGGTGAAGACGGTAATTGGCACGAATTGTTTGTCCCAGAAATTAACTGGGCGTACTGGCCTGGGACTTGGAAAGAGAACACGAAGAGCCTTGCTGAATATGCGGGGCAGACGGTGCAGCTTCGCATCTACAAGCGACACGCCACTTATAACGGACATGTGGTAATTGGTGACTTTAAGGTGACGGATGTGATCCCGCTTACTGGTGAGAATGTTTTTGAAGTGGCTTTAGCAACTGACCGTAGCAAAACCATAAATGGACTCGCAAATGGTTCCGATTATTATTTCTCGGTTACGCCATATGTATATGGTGCGCTTGTGGATGGCGAACCTTCCGATGCGAAAATCACGACCTGCAGCAGTGGCGCATCGTCGGAAATGCCGGCATTGTTTACTTCCATCCAGTATGCGGCGGATGGAAAGCCCGCTACAGATTTGGTGGATGGCTATCTCGCTGACGGTTCGATTGGCAGTTCGACGCTTTATGTGACGACGCCAACGACAGTGACTGCGCTTACAGCGACGCCGAGCCATGTGGAGCTGGTGAAGGACGCGAATGTGCATGTGACGGAGGCTTCGGCCGGCAACTGGGAGATTACCTTCGATCCGGTGATTCCGGCCAATCGCGATCGGCAGAGGATGATCCTTACGCTCAACGCGACTGACACAAACGGAACTACCGTACATCGCGATGTTGTAATGCGCATGACCGAGGATAAGATTGTCGTTGGTGAAGGGGAAACGTGGACGATGAACGACGATTATGAACTTACCCGCTCGCTGGTCATGGCGGGTGGAACAATTGCGGCCAATGATACATTTGCCATCAACCAGAACGGAATCTCGTCGTTCACGGTTGTGTCGAACTCGACCATTAACGGCACCGGGAAGTTGAGTATTGCAGGTTCCAATGCGACTATTACTTTTGAAAACAGCAAGAGCCTCACCAACTCGCTCAACATTGAAAGTGCCAACGAGGAGACGCTGACGCTGGCAGGCACAGGTACATTTGTGCAGGAGGCAGGCACGACTATCAAGGTGTATGACATGTCGGTTGGCGAGCATGTGCTGCTGAACCTTAACCTCACTTCCGACCAGTCAACTTCCGAAGCGATAGTGCAGTTTGGTAATGGTATGGCTTCGATCACCGACTGGAAGCTGAGGATTGACGCGCCCACAGATATGCCAAAAGGCACCTATCCGCTTATTTACGCATCGACATATCTATCTAAGCCAACTACCATTTATCTGCCGAATCTTGATCGCGAATGTTCGGTAGAGGTCAAGAACAGCAATACTCTTAACTTTGTTGTTGGTGATCCGAAGTCGGAGCAGGTCACTGACACCGACTATCCTGTGCCGTATTCGTGGTTTACGGATATGGGAGTCCCGGCGAGCTACATTGATACCATTAAGAATAGCCAGACATCAAGCGGCTATAAGTGGTGGGAGTGCTATGTACTAGGGTTGAATCCAATGGGTTCTGGCACCTTTACGGCCACGCTGACAATGAACGGTTCAACGCCAGTGATTACGTATTCGCCCACCAATGAGACGCTGGTGGCGGATGCCACAATGCCGATTACGTATGTGCTCCAGGGTAATGCGTCGGACGAGGGCGGAGAATGGGTGGATACCTCGTTCGACAATCCTGGTTCCAACTATGTCCGCTTCCGGGTGGATGTTCGTTGGACCAACGGCGAGACCAAGCACATCTACAGCAATGAGGTGGTGAAATCTGCGGAGCCGGAACCGGAGCCGACAGTAGCGCCTACTCCCATTGCGGCATGGAACAAGGACTTCCGTCGCACGGTTGATGGTTGCTCGCTCGACTGGCACGGCAACACCTTTGGCGACGATAGGATGATAACGATTGCTACGGTTGATGGCAACGAGTATCAGGGCGTGGATGTGAATCTGGCAAGTGGGGTAAGTGCCATTACCGCGCTCGTCAAGTACAGCGATCTTGTTTATAATTCGAATGTTGGACGCGTGTTCTTCACCAGTTGCGCCGAGAGCGAAAAGGCGCATGATCGTACCACGCTCCGGTTGACGGTAGGTAATCAAATCAAGGCCAGCAAGGGCGACAATACTGGTGCCGCGACGATAGATGTGGGCACTGGTGATGGCGAGCCGCCAGCCTCAAGCGGAGTGATGGCGTTTACGTATGACGGTACGACGCTGTTGTGCAGTGGGTCGGAAGGCGCAATCAATGCCACCAACTTCGTGAACTCGATTGGGTATTCGGACGATGCCAATAGCGGCATTTATGGTGCGACGATTGGCGGTCTGCGCATGAGCACCAGGCCTGGTCAGGGTTGGGATAACGCTACCGGTATGAAGATCGAGGCGATTGCGGTGTTCGACAAGAAGCTCACCGAAGAAGAGCGCAACGCCTATACCTTCCCCGAGCCGGTAATCGTGAACTTCACCATCGTGGTGCCTGAGCATACGGCCATTGAGGTGGCGGGTGCGACGCTCGTTTCCGGAAACGGATACTGGGCATATGCCGGCGACGAAGTGACCATCAACTATGCCGCCGTCGGCGCATACATCGCAGGTGGCACCCAAGTTAAGCAGGTAACCCCTGCCAATGAAGAGGTGATTGCGGCTCCTGAGGACTACACCACTACCGCCGCCGTTGCCCAGATCGGCACTCAATCCTACTATGCTACGCTTGCAGCGGCAATGAGTGCTGCTACCACTACGGCCACTCAAGACGCTCCGCTGACAGTCAAGATGCTCTGCGCCTGTACGGAAGCGGCTGACATTACCATTCCGGCCAATGTTGCGCTTGACCTTAATGGGTATGGCATCACCTCCGGGGCCAAAGTGATTTTGGCAGGTGGCGCGTTGGTCAACAATGGTATATCGTTTGGCAATGCCAATACGGCGGTAGTGGCTTGGCTGGAACTGACCGCAGACTCCACGATTGGCGGCTCCGGCAATTTCTACATCCGGGAAACCGACCATGCCGAATCCAAGTTGACGCTCAACGGGCACACACTCACGAAGAACGGCACTAATACGCTCACATTGGACAATACCCAGACGGCGGAGACGGTCGAGGAGCTTGGTACCATAAGCGTAAGTGGCGGTCACTTGGGAATATATCGGGTGGACAATACCTACACTGGCGTAAATCTTTATTGCAATGTCGTGCTTAATAATTCGTCTAGCGAATTCTTCCTTTCGGCCAACAATGTACAGGCGACTGTCCGTAATTTGTCTGGCAACGGAAAGATTACCGGGTGGGGATCAAATAGAGACTTGACGGTTACCGGTACGCTCACTTTGCCGTTGGCGGTAGCGCCCACTCCGAGCATAAAACTTGTGGATGGGGCTATATTGGCATTCACGAGCACCGGACTTGCGTCTGGATATGGCAACAAGCTTGCGGTTGCGGCAAATACCACGGTTGATGTCGATCTTACGGCGCTCAATATAACCGCTCCGGTTACGCTGATTAGTTGGGGTTCGGCGCCGGCGGGTAGCTTTACCACCGATGATTTGGCATCGGGTCTCAAACTGGTCAAGGATACGGATGGTCTTAAAGTCGAGGCGGCTCCTTCGATCGCCGGCGATCCGGATGCGGTGGTGACGGGCGATGCGGAGAACGGGTATACGGTCACGCCGAGCGCGAGTACCGCCGATGTAGTGGTGGAGATTCCTGCGAATGTGGAGGCGAACAAGGTGACGGTGCGCGTTGCGTCTACTGCCAACAGCTACAAGGCGAATGGCGCCAATGTGCAGATTATCGGCGGCAACGATAACGATATTAAGGATTTCCTCCAGGGCCTGACGCCGGATACCGAAGGCGTGGTGGATCTGGCTGCGGCGAAGGTTAAGGATGATATCGTGGCGGAAGTGTTTACCGGCGAGGGCGCGAATGTATTCCTTGGCGGTAGCGCGAGCACAATCACGACGGCCAAGACGAAGCCGGGTCTTACCTACAACTTCCGTCAAGGCGCGACGCTGCAGGCGATGCTTGCTTCCGAGCCGGCCGACACGACTATTGGCAACAGCGAGGCTTGGACGCCAAATCCGTCCGGTGGCTTACTTGGCGGTAGCGAGGCGTTTTACAGCGTCGAAATAACGAAGTAAGGAAGTCATGGCTATCGCCGTGACGGGGCTCTTGACTTTTGGGGGCGATTTTTGATATAATACGCGCACTAAAAACGCCGGGTTGGCACAGTGGCGACTGCGCCTCATTTGTAATGAGGAATTACCAGGGGTTCGAGTCCCTTACCCGGCTCCAATTCAGGAATAAGAGATGGCGGCAATAATCCACAGCGAAAACGCGCCCAAGGCGCTAGGTCCTTACAGTCAGGCGATCAAGGTAGGCAATACCGTCTATTGCTCCGGGCAGATTCCGATCAATCCTGCGACCGGCGCGATCGAGGCGACGACTATCGAAGGCCAGACGCGCCAGTCGATTTCCAATCTCGCGGCCGTCCTTGCCGCTGCCGGCGGCTCGCTCGCGAATGTCGTCAAGACTACGGTTTTCATCAAGGATATGAACGATTTTGCCGCCTTGAACGGCGTTTATGCCGAGATGTTCGGGGAGACCAAGCCTGCGCGCAGTTGCGTCGAGGTCGCGCGTCTGCCCAAGGACGTCAAGGTCGAAATCGAGTGCATCGCCGTTCTATGATCCATTCTCACGTTTTCAGTTCGGAATCGGTCTCGGAAGGCCATCCCGACAAGGTTGCCGACGCGATTTCTGACGCGATTCTCGACGCTTGCCTGAAGCTCGACAAGAATGCGCGAGTCGCCTGCGAGACGATGGTCGGACCGGATATCGTCGTCAACATGGGCGAGATTACCTGCAAGGGATTCGAGAAGGTCGATACGGAAAAGATTGCACGCAAGGTAGTGAAGGAAATCGGCTACGATCGTCCAGGCGAACATTTCAGCTTCGATACTTTCAAATACGAATCTTTCCTCCATGGCCAGAGCCCGGACATAGCGCAAGGCGTAGACCGCACGGCGGCGGAGGATCAGGGAGCCGGCGACCAAGGCATGATGTTCGGCTATGCGACCGACGAGACGCCGGAGCTGATGCCTGCGGCAATCGTCTATTCGCACGCCTTGCTTAAGCATTTTGCCGCCTTGAGGAAGTCGGATGGCGCTTGGGAGTTTTTGCGTCCGGATGCCAAGGCGCAGCTTTCTGTCGTTTATGCTGGCGGGAAACCGGTTGCGATAGATACCGTGGTCGTTTCGCATCAAACGACCGAGAAGGGCGCGACGAAGAAGCACTACGCGCTTATCAAGGCAGAGGCTAAAAAGTTCCTTTCGGCTACCGGACTTTTGACGGCGAAGACTAAGTTCTTCATAAATCCCACGGGCAAGTTCGTGGTCGGCGGACCTTGCGGAGACTCGGGTCTAACCGGCCGGAAGATAATCGTCGATACTTACGGCGGCATGGCGGCGCACGGCGGCGGCGCTTTTTCCGGCAAGGATCCCAGCAAGGTAGACCGCAGCGCGGCGTATTACGCGCGCTATGCGGCCAAGAATATTGTGGCTGCCGGACTCGCCGCGCGGTGCCAGATTCAGGTTGCTTATGCGATTGGCGTAGCGAGGCCCGTGAGTTTCTGCGTCAAGACGTTCGGCACTGCCGCCGAGGGCGTCACCAACGAAAAGCTTGAAGCGATGCTCAAAGACGGCAAGGTGTTCGACTTCCGGCCCTATGCCATCCAGAAGGACCTCGGGCTTTTGCGTCCGATTTACGCCCAAACGGCGTCGTACGGACATTTCGGCCGTAAAGGTCTGCCGTGGGAAAAGACCGACAAGGTCAAGAAGCTTCGCGCTCTTTTCGCGATGTAGTGGTCGAAAACCTCTACATCCATTTTCCTTTTTGCCGCCGCAAATGCACGTATTGCGCATTGCCTTCCAAGGCTATGCGTCCAACTCCGGGGTATGTAGACAGCATCGTGCGTCAATTGCCGCCGGGGCCCTTCAAGACGATTTATTTTGGCGGCGGAACTCCGGCATTGTGCGATTTAAGACCGCTTTTGGAGCGGCTCGAGGCCCCGGAATGGACGGTCGAGCTCCATCCCTTGGATGTAAGGCGCGAACTTCTTGAAACCTTGAAGGCAGGCGGCGTCAACCGCATTTCGATGGGCGTACAATCCTTCAACGACGAGACGCTCAAAGACATGGGGCGAGGTTATACGGCTTTGCAGGCCCATCGTGCGTTCGACCAGATACTCGAATATTTCGACAACGCTGGAATCGATCTCATCGTCGGCTACCCGGGCGACAAATGGGAGATGGAGGATTGGGGCTTCAAGCATGTTAGCGTCTATTCGCTCATCCTCGAGCCTGAAAGTATTCTGGGGCGGCAAAGCCGCGCCATACCCGGCGACGACGAAACGCTCGACCGCATACGGGAAATCGCAGAATCTCTCGATCGGCTGGGACTAAAGCGCTACGAAATTTCGTCATACGCCAAGGAAGGCTTCGAGTGCCGCCACAATCTAGCCGTCTGGCGCGGCGAGGATTATCTGGGGCTTGGCGATGGCGCGGAAAGCGGACTCGATCGCGATCCTCGCGAAAAAATGCTATCTCTCAGGACGCGTTTCGGACTGGATACGGCAGATTTTCCCCAGTGGCGCGAGGCGCTCGATTTTTATGTCCGGGAAGGGCTTTTGACGAAAGAAGGCCTGGTTTACCGCCTTACCGCTCGCGGAACCGAGATTTGCGATTCCATCCTCGCCGAGCTAGTATGAAATCGCCGTCTCATGCGTATGAAATCATCCTTTCATGCGTATGAAATCCATAGTTGTTTTTTCCAGCGATTTTTGGTATAATACAAAGATAAATTTTGGAGAACAGAAATGTGGAATTATTCCGAGAAAATGATGGATCATTTCCGCAATCCGCGGAACGTGGGCAAGATTGAAAATCCGGACGGCGAGGCGACCGTCGGGTCGCTTGCGTGCGGCGACGCTTTGAAGTTCCAATTCCGTCTGGGCGAGGACGGACGCATCGCGGAAGCGAAGTTCCAGACATTCGGGTGCGCGAGCGCGATCGCGAGTTCTTCGGCTTTGACCGAGATGGTAATCGGCAAGACGCTTGACGAGGCGGCGAAAATCACCAACCAGGAAATTGCCGACTACCTTGGCGGCTTGCCGCCGCAGAAGATGCACTGCAGCGTCATGGGGCGCGAGGCCATGGAGGCGGCGATAAAGAATTATCGCACCGGCGAAAACCAGGACAAGAACCTTGAAGAGACGATACTTTGCTCGTGCTACAACGTGAGCGAGAATGAAGTACGGCGCGTAATCACTGAAAATTCGCTCACGACGGTCGAAGAGGTGACGAACTACACCAAGGCCGGGGGCGGCTGCGGGCGTTGCATCCCCAAGATCCAGGCTATTCTCGACGAAATCAACGGCAAATGAGGTTTTTATGAGAAAAATCGGCTTTGACAACGAAAAATACCTCGCCGAACAAAGCGAGTATATCCGCCAACGGGCGGCGAAATACGGCAAGCTGTATTTGGAATTCGGCGGCAAGCTGATGAACGATTTCCATGCCGCGCGGTGCTTGCCCGGCTACGATCCAAACGTCAAGCTCAGGCTTTTGCAGAGCCTCAAAGATCAGGCCGAAATCATCCTTTGCATCTTCTCCGGCGACATCGAGCGCAAGAAAATGCGTGCGGACTTCGGGATCAGCTACGACGCCGATGCTATGAAGCTAATCGACGACCTCACGGGACTTGGGATTTCGGTTGCCGGCGTGGTCATAACGCGCTATCAGGACCAGCCGGGCGTCAAGGCGTTCCGGACTAAACTTGAAGCGCAAGGCGTGAAGGTGTATCTCCACTACAAGACGGAGGGCTATCCTGCGAACGTGGAGAAGATCGTTTCCGAGCAGGGCTACGGCAGGAACGAATTCGTGGAGACCACGAAGCCAATCGTGGTCGTGACGGCGCCAGGTCCGGGATCGGGCAAGTTTGCGACGTGCCTTACCCAAATCTATCACGAATATCGCATGGGCAGGATGGCCGGATATTCGAAATTCGAGAGCTTCCCGGTTTGGAACTTGCCTTTGAAGCATCCGCTGAACGTGGCGTACGAGGCGGCGACGATCGATCTGAACGATGTAAACCTCATCGACCCCTACCACAAGGCGGCGTATGGCGTGGAGACGGTCAACTACAACCGCGATGTGGATGCTTATCCGCTTTTGAAGGCGATCTGGGAGAAAATGACCAATGGCGAATGTCCGTACAAGTCGCCAACCGACATGGGGGTGAACCGCATAGGTTTCGGCATTGTGGACGACGAGACGGTGCGGTATGCGTCCAAGCAGGAGATCGTGCGCCGGTTCCTGCGTTACCAGTGCCAGTTCGCGGAAGGAACATGCGACCGCGCGAGCGTGGAGCGGGCGAACGAACTGATGAGGTCTATGGATCTCTCGCCGGAAGATCGTCCGGTGGTGCAGGCGGCGCGCAAATGCGCGGAAGAGGCGCGTCAGGCCGGCAAGGGCAAGACCGGAGGCGTCGTTTCCGGCGCGGCGATAGAACTCAAGGACGGCACGATCGTCACCGGCAAGAATTCCGACTCTCTCCATGCGGCCTCGGCGATGATTTTGAACGCCATCAAGCAGCTTAGCGGGATACCTTCGCAAATCCCCTTGATCGCGCCCAACGTCGTGCAGTCGGTGCGGCACATGAAGGAAGATATTCTGCGCGGAGGGTCGGCCTCGCTCAACCTGGACGAGGCGCTTATCGGCCTTGCGATTTCGGCCGCGTCCAATCCTGCGGCGCAGATCGCGATGGAGAAACTGAACGAGCTTGTGGGCTGCGAGGTGCACATGACCCACATCGTGACGCCCGGCGACCAGGCCGGTTTGCGGCGTCTCGGGTGCCGGTTCACGTCCGATCCTTATTTCGCGACTTCCGGACTTTTCCACGGAGAAAACTAGGCCTTGGCGCAGAACGAACTTTTGACCGAGGACTACAAGGTGACGCTCGATGTGTTCGAGGGTCCTTTGGATCTTCTGTTGTATCTGATCCGGCGCGAGGAGCTGGACATCTACGACATCCCGATCGAGTTCGTGACGGCCGAGTACATGAAGTTCATCAAAGAGGCGCGGGAATTGAATCTCGACATCGCCGGCGAATTCGTGGTGATGGCGGCCACGCTTATGGTGATCAAGAGCCGGATGCTGTTGCCGGTAGATCGCCGCCGCGCCGAGAGCGGCGAGGACGAAGAGTGGACGGATCCGCGCCTCGACCTCGTGCGGCAGCTTATCGAGTACAAAAAGTTCAAGGATGCGGCGCTGCGGCTCGAGCGCATGGAAGCGCTGAGGCAGAATGCCTTCGACTACGGCGGCGGCCGGCCGAAGTTCGAGAAAACGGCGGCGGACGCGCGTGGCGCCTTGAAGAATCTGGACCTTTACGATCTTTTGACGGCGTTCCAGGAAGTTGTCGCACGGGCGAACGAAATGCCGCAGGAGGAATTGAAGGGCATTCGCTATTCCGTGCCCGAAAAGATGGATCTCGTGCTCGAGCGAGCGCGCAGTTCCGGACAGTTGGCGTTCACTTCGCTCTTCGCGCCGGACGCGGCGAAGGGCGAAATCATCGTTACCTTCCTTGCGCTTCTGGAATTGTTGAGGCAGCACCGCGTGATCATCTACCAAAACGCCGCCTTCCACGAAATAACGATTCTTCCGTCGCACGAGGAAGACGAGGACAAACCTTTGGAGAAACCTGACGATTATGAGTGACGAAACGAAAATTCCCTTGCCGGGATCGTTGCAGGAGATAGTTGGCGCGCTGTTGTTTGCGAGCGAGACGCCGTTGACGGCGGGCGAGATCCGCGAGTCGATCAGGTCGCTGGAGATGGAAGACGGCGACAATGCGGAGGTTTTCGGCGTCTACAAAAGTTGCACGTCGCGCGAAGTGGACGCGGCGATCAAAGGCGTTGGCAAGGCGCTTGAAGTCGCGAAGTGCGGCTTTTCGCTCGTGTGCACCGCCGGCGCGTATCGCATCCAGTCGGTCCCGAGCTGCGGCAGATACGTGAGAGCCATGCTCAAGATGGACCGCCCGAGCCGCTTGGGCCGCGCTTCGCTGGAGACCTTGGCAATCATCGCCTACCGTCAGCCGATCACCAAAAGCGAGATCGAGCAAATCCGCGGCGTGGACGTTACCGCGAACATCAAGACCTTGATGGAGATGGAGATAATCCGTCTCGTGGGCAAGAGCGAACTTCCAGGCCATCCGTTTTTGTACGGCACGACGCCGTTCTTCCTGGAGCACTTCGGGCTTGCGAACCTTCAGGAGTTGAACGAGCTCGACCCCACGCTGCAGCGTTCGAATCCGCGGCTCAAGGCGGCGTCGTACAAGCGCCCCGGCAAGACGGAACTGGAAATCGCCGCCGAAGAAGCGACGAAGGAGGAGGAAGAGACAGGGAACGGGGAAACCTCCTACGCCAAGGCTACGGAGGTCGAGACGGGGAACGGAGAAGAAGGTACGAGCCCCGAGACAGACGATTTCTTCATCGACGATACGCCGGACGAGTTCGACGACGAAGATGAAGAAGAGGAAGAAGATGAATTTGACGAAGAAGACGAGGAGGAATAAAATGAGACTTGCGTTTTTTGCGGCGGCGGCAGTTGTGGCTTTGGCCGGATGCGATGTCGACCGGCGCCAGGCGACGGTGAGCGATCGCGACAATGCGGCGTTTCGCAGCGCGATGGCCGATTACCAGGCAGGGCGGCTCGATGCGGCGGCGGAAGGTTTCGAGAAGGTGATCGCGAACTCTCCGATGAACGCCACGGCGCGCTTCCAGCTCGCGAGCCTTCAGCACGATCATCAGCACAAGTATCTGGAGGCGATCGCCAACTACCGCATTTACGCGGAGATCGCCCCCAAGAGCGACAAAAGCGCCATCGCGATCGAGCGCGCCAAGCTTTGCGAGGAGCAGTTCAAGACGAAGATGGAGCGCGATATCCGCAACAGCGAGAATGCCGGCATGGTCGCAGACTTGCAGCGTCAGCAAGCGCGCATCGTGGAGCTCGAGCGCGAAAAGGCGCGGCTGGAAGCCGAGGTGGCTACCCGAGACCGGAACATCGCCGCGCTCCAGCTCGAGGCCGAGCGCGTGCGGCGTCTCGTGGGGTCGATCGGTGAAGGCGAGAGCACGGAGCGGCCGGTGGATGTAGCGGACGTCAAGAAACTACTGGACGAAGAAGAGGATGAAGAGGACCGCATCAGGTTCTCCAAGGATGTGGCGCTCTTGTTGAGCGAAGAGCCCGAGGAGTCGATGACGCCGCCGATTCAGATCGAGGCAAAGGAAAAGGAGAAGAAAGAGAAGGAGCCGAAGCCCGAACCTCTTGAACCGCTCCCGGAAACCTACACCGTGCAGGAAGGCGATACGCTCTACAAGATCGCGAAGGATTTCTACGGCACGGTGAGCGCGTGGAAGCAGATTCGCGAAGCCAACAAGGACAAGATCTCGACCGACGGACGCATCCGCGCCGGGCAGGTCATCAAACTGCCGCCGAGATGACACACGACTTTTTCATCAAGCCAGGACACGCCTACACGTCGGACAAACTGCCGTGGAAGATGGTTCTCATCGAGAACCGTCTGGTGCGCTACATCGCCGGCGGCGGCATGATGGCGTTCGGGCGGACGCTTGAGCAGGACAAGCGCGAGCGGCGTCAAAACCGCTTTCTCGTCTGGACGGGCGCGCTAACTATAATCTACCTTATATTGATGTTCGTATGAAAAACAAGACAAACAAGATATTGCTGGGCGCGCTGTGCCTGGCGCCGGTTTTCGCGTTCGCCCAGAATGCGGCGCGCGATACGTTTATCCGTCAGCAGGCCATGGCCGAACTCCAGCGGGTCACGAGCCAGCTCGATATGCTCCAGAGCAACTACGACGCCTTGGAGCGGCGCGTGGAGAAGCTCGAGCGTGGTGGCGGCGAGGCCGAGCAGCTTCGTGCGGAGATCCGTTCGCTCAACGCCAAGGTCGACGAGCTCAAGCGTCAGCTACGCTCGCAGCGCGAGGAGATCGTGAGCGAGCTTTCCGGTAAGATGGCGAAGGTGATGAAGGAGTCGGCCCCGCCGCCGCCCAAATCAAAACCGCAGACGCAAACCGTCGTGGAGGGGCCGTACATCGAATACGAAGTGGAGAAGGGCGACAACCTCTATCTCATCGCGCGCGCCTACAACACGACGGTCGCGAAGATCAAGGCGATGAATCCGGGGCTCAATCCCAACGCCCTGAAGCTGGGGCAGAAAATCAAAGTTCCCAAGGAGTGAGAGTCATGAAGATTCTGGTTGTAGGGTCCGGCGGCAGAGAGCATGCGATCGCGTGGCGGCTTTCGAAGGATGAAGGCGCGCGCGAGATTTATTGCGTGCCCGGCAATGCCGGCACGGCGGCGGTGGCGACGAATCTCGCGATCGGCGCGGAAGATCTCGAGGGGATTGTCGCCTGGGCGACGGCGAACAGGCCGGACCTCGTGGTCGTAGGTCCCGAGGCCCCGCTGGTGAAGGGACTTGTCGACCGGCTCGAGGCGGCGGGGATTCTCGCGTTCGGTCCGGTCGCGGCCGGCGCGCGGATGGAAGGCTCCAAGCGTTTCGCGAAGGAAGTGATGGACGCATCCGGCGTGCCCACCGGCAAGGCGGAAGTCTTCACCGATCCTGCGAAGGCCAAGGCGGCGCTCGCGGCATACGGCCTTCCCGTCGTCATCAAGGCGGACGGCCTCGCGGCCGGCAAGGGCGTGATTGTCGCCGAAACTCTCGCCCAGGCCGAGGCGGCGATCGACGATATGCTCGTCGCGAACAAGTTCGGCGCGGCCGGCGCGGAAGTTTTGATCGAAGAATTTCTCGATGGCGAAGAGTGTTCGATTCTCGCCATGGTCGATGGTGAAAACGCCGTGCTCCTGCCTTCTTCGCAGGATCACAAGCGCGTCTTCGACGGCGACAAGGGGCCGAACACCGGCGGCATGGGGGCGTATTCGCCCGCGCCGGTCGTGACGGCGGAGACGCTTCCTTTCATCAAGGAGAAGATCATCCTCCCCGTGGTGCGCGAGCTCAAGAGGCGCGGCATTGTCTACAAGGGGATTCTCTATGCCGGGCTCATGGTCACGCCCGAGGGCGGCAAGCTCGCGAAGTCCGGCAGCAGGATAAATGTCGTCGAGTTCAATGCGCGTTTTGGCGACCCCGAGACCGAGGCCGTGCTGCCGCGCCTCGGCGGCGATTTCGCGTTGGCGCTCATGCATGCGGCGCAAGGTTGCCTCAAGGATGGCGACATCGTCGTCAACCCCGAGGCCGCCGCGACCGTAATCATCGCGTCCGGCGGCTATCCCGGGAGCTACGCCAAGGGCAAGGAAATTTCCGGCCTTGAACAAGACGGTGGCGGAGCGATAGTCTTCCATTGCGGCACGAAGGAAGACGGCGGCAAGATCCTGACGAGCGGCGGACGGGTGCTTTCGGTCACGGCGCTTGGCGGCACTTTGCGCGAAGCGGTGGACAAGGCTTATGCGCGCGTCGCGCAGATCGGTTTCGAGGGTGCGTTCTACCGCAAGGATATTGCGCACCGTGCTTTCGCCAGATGAGGCTTTGTTCGCTAGCCAGCGGCAGCAAGGGAAATGCGTATCTTGTCGGCGAGGGCGGCGATCTCGTTCTGATCGATTGCGGAATAGGACCCCGGACCTTGAGTGCGCGGCTTGCGGCGGCGAATGTCGCGCCAGGCGAAATTACCGCGATGCTCGTGACCCACGAGCACAGCGACCACGTCGGCGGGCTCGCCGCGTTCCAGCGCCTTGCCCCGGAGGTCCCGGTATACATGAATCTCGCCACCGCAAACGCCGTGTGCGAAATGTACGAGGATATCCGCGAAGAAACGATCATGGCTTTCGAGAACGAAAGCCCGTTTGCGATAGGCGGTCTCGAGGTGGTGGCGTTCCCCGTCTCGCACGATGTTTCCGACCCCGTAGGGTTTTTCGTCAGCGGCGAGGGCGGCGCTTATTTCCACGTTACCGACACCGGCGAAGCCACGCAGGAGATGGCGGAGTTTTTCGGCATGGCGGATCTTGCGACTTTGGAGAGCAACCACGACTTGCCCTTGCTCCGCGCCAGCGGCAGGCCGTACCATCTCGTGCGCCGCATCGAAGGTCCGCGCGGCCATCTCTCCAACGATCAGGCGGCGGAGTTCGCGGCGGAATTCATTTCGCCGCGCCTGAAGCACCTCTCGCTCGCGCATCTTTCGCAAGATTGCAACGCGCCGCATCTGGCGCTCAAGACGATGGCGGACTCGCTGGTGCGCGCAGGATCCGGCCAGACGGAAATCAAGGCGCTTTCCCAATGCAGGGCGAGCGAATGGATATATGCTTGATTTCAGGAACATAAGCGTCCATTACGGCCATCAAGACGTGCTCACGGACGTGACCTTCCGCGTGAACGCCGGCGACCGGGTGGGCGTCGTGGGGCCGAACGGATCGGGCAAGTCCACGCTCTTCAAGATCGTCCTCGGGGAGCTTGGAACCGACAAGGGCGAGGTGATAATCGAAGGTTCGCCGCGGATCGGCTGGACGCGCCAGAACCCCGAGCCGGATTCCGAAAACGAAACGCTGCTCGAGTATGCGCTTCGCGGCATCCCGGGCCTTTCCGATATGGAAGCGGAAATGGCCGAACTTGAAGGCGACCTTCAAGACCCCGCGAAGATGAAGCGCTACGGCGAGCTGCAAACCGCCTTCGAGCACTTGGGCGGATACGACATCGAGACGCGCGTGAAGGTCGCGCTGGGGGGACTAGGATTCGCGACGGACGAATTCGCCAAGCCGTTCAAGTCTTTCTCCGGCGGCTGGCGCATGCGCGCCGAGCTCTCGCGGGTGCTCGCCTCCAAGCCCGACCTCCTGCTCCTCGACGAACCCAGCAACTATCTGGATCTTCCTGCGGTGGATTGGCTGCAGAAATTCCTCAAGGCGTACGACGGCACGCTGATGCTCATTTCGCACGACCGCTATCTTTTGCGGACGCTCACGAACATCATCGTGGAGGTGGACGCCGGCACCGCCACGCGCTACGAGGGAGACCTCGACTACTATCTCACCGAGCGCGAAGTGCGCTACGAACATCTGAAGGCGGCCAAGGAAAACCAGGACCACCACCGCGAGCAGCTGCAAAGGTTCGTGGACCGGTTTCGCGCGCAGGCGACGAAGGCGGCACAGGCGCAAAGCCGCCAGAAGCTTATCGACAAGATCGACGAAGCGCGGATCGTCCTGCCCAAGCGCTACACGCAGTCCGGCAGGCTGCGGCTCGCGCCGCCGCCGCCGAGCGGCGTCGAGATGTTCCGGTGCGAAGATCTCGTTTTCTCCTACGACGGCAAGCGCAATGTCCTCGATGGCGTGACCTTCAATATTGCGCGCGGCGACAAGGTGGCGCTCATCGGCTACAACGGATTGGGCAAGACGACGCTCATGCGCATCATCGCCGGGACTCGCGCGCCGACCGGCGGCAAGGCGGTGCTGGGCCACAATGTGGTGCCGGGTTACCTCAGCCAGGAATTCGCCGAAACCATTCCGCCGGACGTTACCGTCTACCGCAACGCCAAGAACGTCTGGGATGCCGCCGGCGGCGGACCGGAAAAGAATTTCCGCAATCAGCTGGGCGCGTTCGGGTTCGACGAAAATGACGTGGAGAAGCCCGCAGGCGTTCTCTCCGGCGGCGAGAAAATCCGTCTGGCGTTTCTGCGCCTCTTCCTCGCCGCGCCCAACTTCCTGCTCCTGGACGAGCCCACGACCCACCTGGACCTCGATGGCCGGCGCCTCTTGCAGGATGCGCTCAAGAAATACACGGGCACCATCCTCCTCGTCTCGCACGACATAGAATTCGTGCGTGCGGTGGCGACGAGCGTCCTCGAGATTTCCCGCGATGGCATCCGCCAATTCCCCGGCGGCTATGATTATTATGTGGAGAAGACGAGGGAACGGGGAACGGGGAACAGGGAACGGGGAACCTCTCAGCCCTCAACCCTCAGCCCTCAGCCCTCAGCGCTAAGCCCTCAAGAACTGCGTCGTCAGCGTGCGGCGGAGCGCGCCAAAATCGCCCCAAAGGTGAAGGAGCTCAAGTCCACCATGGAGCGCTGCGAGAAGAAGATCGACGAGCTCCAGCAAAAACTCGACGAAGCCGGCAAGGAACTTTTCGAGCCCAAGCCCACGACCGATTTTGCCGCCGTGAACCGCGAGGTTCGCACCTTGCAATTCGAGATCGAGCGCTACACCGCCGACTGGGAAGCCGCCGGCACCGAACTCGAAGCCCTCCAGCAGGCCTAGGGCCCGGGAAGCGCTTTCTCCGGTCGGAGCCGGAAAAGAAAGTTTTTCGATTCTAACTTTTCTATATTGACTTTTTCGATTAGATATGGTAAACTTTACCTTGTCTAACCAAAAAAGGAGAATTTCCATGCCGATCACATTGGCAGGTGTAGGGGCGAAAATGAAGGTTGCCGCGATCAAGGGCAACGACGAAATAAGGCGGCACTTGTGCGACCTCGGGTTTGTCGAGGGCGCGGAGGTGGAGGTTGTCGCCGACAATGGCGGCAGTCTTATCGTTGGCGTGCACGGCACTCGCCTCGCGCTGAACGCGGACCTCGCGCGCCGCATTCTTGTTTGAAAGGAACGAAGGGCAATGAAGACACTAAAAGAGACGGCTATCGGCGAAACGGTCAAGGTCGTGAAGCTTAACGGCGACGGCCCCGTCAAGCGCCGCATCATGGATATGGGACTCACGAAGGGTGTAGAGGTCACGGTGCGCAAGGTGGCGCCGATCGGCGACCCGATCGAAATCACGGTGCGCGGCTACGAGCTCTCGATCCGCAAGAGCGAAGCGGCGATCGTGGAAGTGGCGTAATTTTTTTTTAGGCTCGTCGTTAGCCAAGGCAAATTAGATAAAGGAAAGAAAAATGGCGACAACCAAGATAGCTCTCGCCGGCAACCCGAACTCCGGCAAGACCACGCTTTTCAACGAGCTCACGGGCTCCAACCAATACGTCGGCAACTGGCCGGGCGTGACCGTTGAGAAGAAGGAGGGGTATTTCGACGGCCACAAGGACCTCGTGATCCAGGACCTTCCCGGCATCTATTCGCTCTCTCCGTATTCGCTCGAGGAGCGTGTTTCGCGCGAATGGCTCGTGACGGAAAAGCCGGACTGCATCCTCAACATCGTGGACGGCATGAACATCGAGCGCAACCTCTATCTCACGACGCAGCTCGCGGAGCTTGGCGTGCCGATGGTCGTGGCGGTGAACATGATGGACCTCGTCAAGCGCCAGGGCGACGAGATAGACTTCGAGAAGTTGGGGCGCCGTCTTGGGTGCAAGGTCGTGGGCATCAGCGCCCAGAAGAAGAAGGGCTGCCGCGAATGCGCCGCCGAGGCGGTCAAGTACGCCAAGGAAGGTCGCGCCGGAGAAGTGCCGCACGTCTTCACCGGATCCGTAGAGCACGCGCTTGCGCATATCGAAGAGTCCATTCAGGGCAAGGTTCCGGAGAATTCCATCCGCTGGTATGCGATCAAGATCTTCGAGCGCGACAAGGAAGCGATCAAGGCGATGGATATCTCCGCGGATATCCTTGCACACGTGGAACAGCACATCGCCGACTGCGAGAAAGAGCTTGACGACGAC
>JBGURT010000027.1:0-12061 GCA_045132115.1 Kiritimatiellia bacterium | reverse complement strand
CCCGTCGGAACTTCCACCTCTGCGATCCGGGCGAGCGAGCGCGCAAAATCCGTCTGCGAAACGAGCGCGCGGTTTTCGGTGCCGGGCCGGACATGACCCGTCCAAGCCACAATCATCGGAACGCGCGTTCCGCCTTCGTACACGGTATACTTGCCGCCTCTAAACGGCGCGGCAGGATTTTCGTTTTGCCATGCTTCGCGCGCGCCGTCTTCGTAGCCATCGGCGACTTTGGGACCATTGTCGCTCGTAAAAACGAAAAGCGAATCTTCGTAGCCGTTTTCCGCGAGCGCACGGCGGATGCGGCCCAAAGTGAAGTCCAGCTGGACTGTGGCGTCGCCACGGATGCCAAGTCCGCTTTTGCCGCGGAAGCGCGCCGCAGGATCGCGCGGAACGTGAATATCGTTGGTGGCAAAGTAGAGGAATATCGGCTCGCCATTCGAGTCGCGGATAAACGCCTCGGCAGCTTCGGCAAAACGATCGGCCAATTCTCCGTCGCGCCAACGCGCCGCCTCGCCGCCGCGCATGTGGCCAATGCGGGAAATGCCGTCTATTATCGTCTTGTCGTGCTGACGGTCGGAAGGACGGCCCCACGCCTTGAGGAGCTCGGGATTCGTATGGGCCGTAATTTCGTCCGGCCACTTGCGCTCCACATTGTCGTAGCTTACTTCAATCGGGTCGTCCGCCTCAAGCCCAACCACCTTGCCGTCCTCCACGAGCACGCACGGCACGCGATCGGCCGTGGCCGCCATGACGAGCGACTTGTCGAACCCCACCTCGCGCGGCGACGGCGCGATTGCACGGTTCCAGTCGATCGGTTCGGCGCCCGCGCCAAGCCCCAGATGCCACTTCCCGATAGCCGCGGTGCGGTATCCCGCGCGCTTCATCAAAACGGGGAGCGTGACTTCACCCGAGCCTTCAACCGGCAAAATCAGCTTGGCGTCGCCATCCAAAATGCGCGTGCCGGGGCGGCGGAAGGCATAGCGCCCCGTCAACAGCGAGTAGCGCGAAGGCGTGCAGATCGGGGTGGCGGAATGGGCGTCGAGAAAGCGGCAACCGTCGCGCGCGAGGCGTTCGAGCTCGGGCGTGGGAACTTTCGCTTGGCCGTATGCCGAAGTATCGCCATAGCCGAGATCGTCGGCGTAGAAAAGCACGATCGCCTTGGGCTTTGCGGCAAAAGCCGGAACGGTCACCGCCAACGCCAGAATCAACAGCCACCGCTTCATCCTAAACTTGCATAAAGCAGGAGTGGCCGAAGGATGGCTCTGACGAGTCGGGTGCGGCCGAGGGTGCTCCGGCACGCTCGTCGTCGAAGTAGCGCGGATCGTTCTGGATCGCCGCGCGGATCGCGTCGATCGTATCCTGGTTCTTTTCGATAGCCCGTTCGTTGCCGAACCAGCACTTTGTTCCCTCACACCTGCACAAATCCTGCGGAGCCGAATTCCGGAATGCGCTCTGCGTTCTCCGCGGCAGCCTGCGCGACCGGGCGAAAGTCCGCAAGCAGCCTGCGCCACGTTTCGGCCATATTGACGATGGCCTCGAGCGCCGCATCGAAAGCGTCGTCATCGAGCGCCGCAAGCGAGAGGCGGCGCACGAGGATGTAGGCGCCGGCTTCGGGGGTCTTGGCGAAGAAAGCGTCCGACTGCAGGTTCGCCTCGAGCAAAAGCTCCGCGAAGTCTGCCCTGCCGTCGACCGGCGGCTCGCCGATATCGGCAGAAACCGATAGCCCGTCTCCCGCGGCCACGAGCGTGACGACGATGTCGTCGATGTTCAAAGCGGCGGCGTTGTCGTTGACCTCCAGATTCGCGACACCATGTCGCGCGGCAAAGTTTTCTATAAGTTTCGTGAATTCCATGTTAGTTCCCTCCTATGCCATACGGTGCCATTCTGAATCTTCCATGGCTTTCAAATATTATACCAAAAATCAAGGCGAAACGCAAGTAAATGTGACTTCGGCGACGGGACCTTCATCGGGTACGGCGACGACATGATGGCGCCCGCGGGAGAAAGCCCGATCTGGCGGATTTGTGCCCAGCCCTTCTCCGTCGCAATACCAATAGACATCGTCGCGATTGGCCTTGAAAGAAAGCGTAACGGTGCTTTCGCCCCAGTCGGGAACATATCTGCGCGGCGCCGGCGAAAGGATTATGGTTGAGGGAATGGGGAACTGGGAACAGGGAACAGGGAACAGGGAAGAATATCTTTTCCGTTCCCCGTTCCCCGTTCCCCGCCTGTCCTCCGGAGATTTAGCGAAGGAGGAAGACCCGATCACGCTCTCCATAATTTCCGCTGCGGCGGGCGCGGCGAGCTGCGCGCCGATAAGACTGTCCGATCGCACCCCGGATTTGTTCCCGAACCACACGCCCAATACCCATTCGCGATCGAACGCCACGCACCAAGCGTCGCAATGGTTGTTCGAGGTCCCGGTCTTCCACGCTAGCGGCAATTGCGTGCCCGGCAAGGGATAGGTCATGAGCATGGAAACGACGTCTCGCGCCTCTGGCGAATCGCCTCGCGCCAAGGTCGCGTATGCATGGACGATATCGACCAGCCGATAGCCTGCACTACCAAGCGCGAGCGAAAGTCCGTCGTCATTTGCGTCAACAGCTTTGCCTGCAACATTGAGCCCAAGTTCTCCAAACGCTTCCACGACGCGCGCGGGCGAGAGTTTCGCGACAAGATGCACGGCGGGCAGATTGAGCGATCGCGCCAAGGCTTCGCGCGCAGTGACGCCGCCGCGGAAAGTGCCGTCGTAATTCTTTGGCGAATAGTCGCCCCAGCGCGATGGAGTATCCGGCAAAACGGTTTCAGGGGTGATGTAGCCGGCTTTCATCGCTTCAAGATAGATGAACGGCTTGAGCAGACTGCCGGCACTACGTCTGGCACTGGCGGCATCGACTTCGCCGCCATTTCTGGAATTGAAATCGAGCGTGCCCACGTATGCGCGAATCGCCCCCGAAGGCACATGGTACAGCACCGCGGCGGCATCGTTAACGCCATCTGTCGCCGCCGTGCGCCGCGCGAGAATATGCCGGATCGATTCATTCAATGCGCTATCGATGGTAGAAAGCCAATTGGTGCAGATCGACCATTCGCGCGCTTCGCCCTTGACCATGAACTCCGCGGGGAGCGTGAAGTCGCGATAAGCGCGATGGGAGTTGAAGAAAATCTCGTCGGCTTGGTCGGCGGACAAAGCGCCTTGCCGGACGAGTTGGCGGAGCACGAGCTCTTGGCGCCGTCTCGCGGCGTCGGGGTGTCGATCTGGCCTCAAGCGGTTTGGCGCCTGGGGAATGCCGCAAAGTATGGTTGCGTCGGTCAAGGTGAGATCCTTTGCGCCGCGCCCGAAGTAACAACGGCTTGCGGCCTCGATCCCATACAGTTTGCCGCCGTATGGAATATTGTTGAGATATGCCTCGAGGATTTCTTCTTTGGTATGGAGACGCTCCATCTTGCGCGCCTTGGCCGCCTGGACGAACTTTCGCCACAAGCCGCGTCTTTGTCCGGCGTTGACGAGATCCGCAAGCTGCATCGAGATCGTGCTCGCGCCCGAGACCGTGCGCAAGTGGACGAGGTTTTGCCATGCGGCGCGCAAGATCGCGCGGTAATCCACGCCATTATGCGCATAAAAACGCGCATCCTCCGCCGCGAGCATGATCTCGATCGCCTCGGGAGAAATCTGCCCGAGCGAGACCGGGAAGCGCCATTCTCCGCTTTTGGGGCGTTCATACCATACTTCGCGCCCTTCGCGGTCGCGCCAGATTTTGACGCTCCCTCGCGAATCGAGCGCGGGGAGTGGATCTTCGACAAACCAAGGTGCGGCGAGCCAAGCGGCGAGCGGCGCCAGGATCAACGCCGCCACGGCTATCGAGATGACCCTCGCCGCCCTTCTCTTCACTTCACGGAAACTTCGCCGCCCAAGGGCGCGTCGCCTGCGAGATCAGGGTCGTACATATCCTCGACCGAAACGCCGGGCACGGCGAATTCGCCGCGCGTCACAGCGCGCAGATTGAAGGAGAGGCGATATTTCTCGCCCTTGTAGAGCGAACCGAACCAAAGCCAGCGGTCGTCGCGGATGTCGCTGCGGCCGTAGGGGACGGAAAATCCGTCGTTTGCCGCCGTTTTGCCGGTCGCCCTTTCGCGCGTCTTGAGAGATTGGTCTTCAATCTCGAATCCCGCGGGCACGAGCGCGGCGATAACCGCGCTTTCCACGTCGCGCGGCGATTCAAGTTCAATCTCCATGCGCGCGAGATCGCCGCGCTCGAAGGAGTTCTTTTCGTTGCCGTCGCGGTCGACGATCCGGCGGGAAAGTTTGATGGCGCTGCGCGGCGGCGAAGGAATGCGCCGCACTCCAATGCGCGTGACCTTGAAGACAGGCTCGTCTTCGATTCCGGCATGGGCTACGGCCGTCGCGAGCCCCGCGGCCGCCCAGGCGTTGTCCGAGGTCGTGCCCCAGGCGCGCTCGTCCGTGCGGATAAGACCGTTGAGTTCGAACACCAACGGCGAGAGTGTCTCGCCGGGGACGCCAAGCCGCGCGGCGATAAACAACACTTGTCCAAGCTCGCGGGCGCGTCCGCCGCCAAGCGGCGAGACTTCCGTCTTGCCCCAAAAACGCCGCGAAAGCGTTTCCAGCAATATGGCCTCGCCCTCGCTCTTGCGTCCGCCGCGCACGAGCGCGGCCGCGGCGAGGAAACGCACGCCATCGTCGTTTTGTCCGGCGAGCGCGAGATTCCGCGCAGGGACGAGGAACGATTCTTCGTTCATCGCCGCGAGGATATATGAAGCATACGCGGCCGAAAGGAGATTCTCTTTCGATGCATCGGCGGCCACCTGGCGAAGATACCTCACTCCGCGCCCAAGTTCAGTCTTTTCTATATAGCCCTTCTCCGCCGCCTCGGCGAGGAAATGCCACGCGAAGAGCGACCCGGCGCGCCAGGTCTCGTCCGACCACGGCCACATGCCGAATCCTCCTGAGCCCCTGACCATGGCCTGGATTTCTGCGCTCGCCAGCCGAACGCGTTCGCGCGCACCATCGCGCGTTTTTTCGTCGATGAGCCCGAGCTCCGCGAGCTCGTCTGCCGCCAAGAACGGAAAGGCCTTGGCGCAAACCTGCTCGAGACAGCCATAAGGATATTCATCAAGCCAATCGAGCGCATTGGAGAGGGTTGAAGCGGGGCTGGAGCACTCGGAGATTTCCTGATCGCAGTCTGTCCACTCCGTCTCTATCGCCGGCAGATCTGCAGGATTGTCGCAGTAGACGATTTCGGTCTCGGCCCCGTGTGCCGGGCGAACCAATACGCGCGCCGTATCTTCGCAAGCGATGCCTTCGGCTTCCATTCTGGCGCGGATTTCCCAGTTGCCAGCGGCATCTTCCGGCAGTTCGACGCGCACGAAGAAGTTGGTTTCGCTTTCTGCATCGAGCACGCCTTCAAACGCTACCGAGCCATCCGGCCACTCGAGCGCAAAGCGATAGTCTGCGCACGGCAGATCGTTGTCGAACGCAACGGCGGAGATTTCGAACTTGTCGCCGGCGACGGCGAAGCGCGGCGCCAAAACGCGCGCGGAAATCTTTTCGCGCACCGTGAGCGAACCGGAACCGGAGCCTTCCGCCTCGTCGTCCCACGCAACCGCCATCACCCGCAAAGCGCCGGTAAGATCGACGCCCGGCAATTCGATTTCCGCCTCGCCGTTTTCATCGGTTTCGACGACTCCAAGCATTAAAGCCACGGTCTCTTTCTCTTTGATCGTGCCGTCGTCGCGCTGACGCGCCGCCATCTTCTTCGCCATTGCCGCCATGAGCATATCGCCGCCGAACTCGCCGTTGGGGAGGATTTTGATATCCGGATAGATGCTCGAATAGAGATCGTAAACGCCAAACGGGAGCCCGTACGCAAAGCCGTGGATATGAGCGTATGGATTGGGCGTGGCGAAATCGGTGAGCGCGAGAACACCCATGTCCGTGGCCATCACGCGGACCTTCGCCTTGCGTCCATTGCCGGAAGAATCGGCAACCGAGACTTTCACCTTGCTCGTAGCGTTTGGAGTCGTGACGTCTTCAGTCTCCACCTTCACATCCAGGCGATGCGCCTTGGCCTGGTCGATCGAAAGTTTGATGCGCCCGGCGAGGCGACGCATAGTCGGTGCGTCGCGCGTAACGAGGACCACTTCCGCATAGTAGCCGGTTCCTATTACATCGTCAGGAATGGACAGCTCGAATTCGTTTTCGCCGCCCTTGACTTCCATCGTGCGCGCGAGCTCCACGCCGCGCCATCCCGCGGCGATATGCGCAAGTCCCGCCGCGGGCGATTTGAATTTGATGCGCGCGGTTTCGCCGGGCAGATATTTGTTTTTGTCGGCCACGAAATCGAGCCCCGCCGGCGAGACCGAGCGGACCGAAACCTCCCCTGCCGAATGCCAGAAATCCATGGCCGAGACCGCCTTGCCGTTTTCGACAACGCGCAATATCCAGCGCCCGGGTTTAAGCGATTCGATTGGCCACTCGGCGACGCCTCGCCACGAATCCAGACTTGTCCCCGCGGGGATGGAGAACGCAAGGTCCAATTCCGGGGCGGGGATTTCCGTCTCTTCCCAATGCGCACGCATCACGCCGCGGCTGTCGCGCTCGAAGACGCGGCGCCATTCGCAGCGGACGAGCCGTATTGTCGCGTCCGTTCCGCCCTCCGGCGCGACGAGCGCCGCCTTTTCCAGCGATGGCAGCGCGGCGAACTCGAACCGATGCACGTTGGATGGCGCGCCTTCGGCCTTGCGGCACCCAAAGTACCACTCGCGCGGGAAGACCGTGGTCTCGGTCCACGCGGTGACCGCGCGCTCGCCCTCGGCAACGACATTCAGCGCGGCGGAAAAACGGACCGGCGCCACATCTTCGCGCGTCAAACTGTTGAGCGGCGGCAAGACGAATTCGCGTTTTTCTTCGCCAAGCGATCCCTTGATGAAGAATTCTTCGATCGTCTCGCAGGATGGCTTGGCGAGCGAGAAATCGCAGGTCCAGCCTTGCCAATGCTTTGGCGCGTCGGCGCGACGCCCGACCACACGGCAGTTCCACGTGCCGAGATATGCGTTTTGCCCAAAGTAATAGCGCGCACCCCACGAAAAGCCGATTGGCGTGGAGACTCCGGTCACGGCATCGCACTCGCTCTTGAGCGTCGCCTTGATCCGGTCGGGCTGATATGCCGCTACGGTAAAGAAGAAACTGCCAGCGTTCTCGCCGCCCGATTCGAGATCCACCGTCCATGAACCGGTCGGGGCGTTAAGCGGCAATTGCCAAACGCACGATGCATGGCCCGAAGAGTCGGTCTTGACGCGGATCCTGCCGCAAGAATTGCCGCGCGGATCGGTAAGCGTGAAATCTACCGGCGCCGCTTTAATCGGCTTGTTGCCGGAGGCTATGGAATTGCGCACGAGCGCGGCGATTTCCATAGTCTCGCCGGGTCGGACGATGTCGCGCGCCGCCCACAGAAACGCGCGCGGCGAATTGAAGCGCCACGAACCGACCTCGCTGTCGCGCTCGCAATTCGCATTGTCGAAATCGAGCGAAGTCGCATCCGATGCCGTTTCCACGATGATTCGCTTCACCCAGTCGCGCTTGGCGTCGAAGGCCGGAATAAAGTCGATTCTCGCCGTGCCGTCTTCTCCGGTCACGGCCTCGCCCGCCACTTGATTCGCGTAAGAAAGCGCAGTCACCTTCGCCCCGGAGATGCTCGCGCCGTCGGCGAGCGAATGGACCGCCGCAGAAATCGAATTGCCGGTTTCGTCGAAAAACGCGACCGCGCCAAGATTGCCGATGCGGAACGAGCGTTTTGCCGTAATGGTTTGGGTTTCCTCTCCCCACGGCCTTGCGACCTTTACGCAAGGCCCTTCCACCTCCACGAGCCAGCCGCCGTTCGCGGGCTGCCCGCCGAGTATAGACTCGAGCGAGAGCATCCCAGCGCGTTTTTCCCCGTATGGAGGAGGTAGCGTCAATTCCTTTTCGGCTATGCGCGCCATGCGCGACACGTCATTCCACGAACCTTTGCCGTAGAGCGCGAGATTGTTGCCGTATGCGCGATAAATGCGCACCGTGACATTCGTCACCTCCAACGCTTCGTACGGCAAGGCCGTCTTTCCCGTCTCGAGATATTCCCCCGCCGACACGAACCGGAAAAACGGCTCTTGCTTTTCCGTGGCCTCGCCGAAAGCGGCGGTCCCGGCAAACAAAGCCGCCGCCACCATAATCAAGTTTTTGTTCATATCGTCACCTTATCGACAATCGAAAAACCGACGAATCGATGATTCGAAAAATACTTCCCTCAACCCTCAGCCTGCTCAATGCTGTCGATCGTGAATTCGGGCATGGCGTTCCCGAGTTCCGCGTCGGTGGCCGCCTTGAGCGTCATCGTGGCGACTACCTTCGTGCACGCGATATCCGGCAAGCCTTTGCCGATATGTTTAGGCCCGAAGAACCCGTTCTCGCCCATTATCTGGTTGATCTGGTTGTGGATGTAGCGCGTGCAGGAGATCGTGACATCTCCGTTTTCGGCGATCTTGATATCGCAGGTGTCCCTGCTGTCGCGATGGGCGCTCACTGAAGTGCCCTTAACCGTGGCATCCATGCGCGGCAGGCCCAGCAGCAGATCCTTGTCCTGGCTGTTGCTGGGGATTCCGTCAATGGCCCCGCCAAAGCCCAGCGCCATGCCGCACGCGTAAGAGACCACCTGGCGCATCTTCTTGTGGTTGTCGTCGAACTTCGTTTCGAGGAACGCCACGAATCCGCGGCGCTCTAGGCTGTCGGCCATGAAGTTCTTGAATTTAGACCCCTCGGGAACCGCGGGAATATTCGCGCCGTTGAAGGTCACGTATCCGGGATTGTATTCGCGGATCGCCTGCGGCATCACGCCCGACGCGAAACCGGTCAGGGCATTCGGGTTGGTTATCTTGCGCGCCTTCTCGATATCCGCGTCCATGACTTCTTTGATCCTGGATTTGACGGCTTCGGCCGCGTCTTCCGTATCGAGCTTGAAGCCCAGCTCCATCGCCTTGATGAATTCCGGGTTGGCCTTGAAGTGCGCGACAATGAATTCCGCGCGCGTCATCGCCTGGTTCTTGAGATTGTTCGGATTGAGCATGGGCTCGGAGAAGAACGCGATTTCGAACTCGCTGATGAAGCGCGCGAGGGCTTTTTCGGTCTTGGGGCTGTCGCCGAGAACGCTCTTGAAAAGTCCGTCGAGCTCTTTCTTCTGGTCCGCGCTGAAGCGATACTTCGCATCGCCGTTGGCGGCAAGATCGTTGCAGAACTCGTCAAGGTTCTGCATGTGGACGAACGGGCTTCCGTCCAGATGGTCGCGCAGCTTGTCGAATATCTTCTGCGGGAGTTCGGCCGTTTTGCCGTTCGCTTTGGCCGTGACCACCGCCGTATTGAGCTTTTCGGTCGCGACCGGCAGGAAGTCGTCCACGAGCGCCGCTTTGTATTCGTCCTTGAGCGCTTCCTGTCCGGCGATGGCGCCTTTGATGACAGGGGTGAGCACAGCCTCGAACTCCTCGAGCGCCTTATTGCCGGGAGCTTCGGCGACGATCCTGTCGTGCACCGTCTTGAGCATGTTCGTCAAGTCGTAGACATCGCTCATATAGAAGAGTTTGTCGTATATGGCCTTGCGGTTGGTCAGGGTTCCGTTCTCGAGCTGCTTGGCAAGACTCGCGAAGATGTCCGCGATGAGATTGAATTTCCTGCGCAGTTCGTCGAGCAGATTCTTGCATCCGGCCGGCGGGTTCGCGGCGGCAAGCATCTTGCCGGCGTCATCGAGGAGGTGCTTGTACTTGTTGGAGAGGTTATTGGCGATTTCGCTCAGATTGCGCGTGGAATCCGCCGAACCGTTGCTGCGGGCGAGTTCCTTGTTCCTCGCATCCGCGGCGGCGAACTGCTCCAGCTTTTCCACTCCGCGGCGGAAGGACGCCGCATCCTTCATGTAGAGCGCCCCCATGTCCATCACGCGGTTGGCGATGCTGCCTCTGGTGACGACTTCGTTGAACGCCTGTTCGAGCGAACAGCCCTTCGCGGCGGCGTAAAGGTTCGTGGCGGTGTTGAGCTTGCCGAAATCCGTGCGCTTGTAGCCGCGTTCCTCGGCCTTGGCCGCGCGTGCGCCTTGCGGATCGTTCGCGTCGGAGAAGCAGTTGGTGCGGTTGAGGGCGTCGATCGCATTCTTTACATACATGATGCGGCGCGCGGTCAAGGGCTTGCCCTTGCCGTAGTCCTTGAGCAGCATTTCCTTCTTGACGCTGTCGGGGATGTTGTGTTCGCCGCCGAACATGTCGATGATCGTCTTCTTGAAGAGAGCGCGCACTTCATCGTTGACGTCCTTCAAGTCCTGATCGCGGCCAATCTTGCCGACCTTGTCGCCGTTGTTGGCGACTTTGATGTTGCGCTCCTCGAGCGGCGTGCCGCCGCCCACCGCGACATCTCCCTTGGTCGCGATCGCCTTGCGTTCGCCTGCGGCAAGCCGCTCCTGCGCGAAGCTCACAAATTTGCTGAACTGGTTGCTTACTGCGTCAATCATGGCTTTACTCCTCTATGGTTCCTTTGCCCTGTATACACTTGAGATTTGGAAAGGTTACAATTTGCGGGGCTCGGGGTTCGGGGCTCGGGTTCTTTTCCGTTCCCCGTTCCCTGTTCCCCGTCTCGACCTCCGTAGCCTTGACGTAGGGGGTTCCCTCTCTCATCCACCTAGACGCGAAGACGAGCGCCCACGCGGCCAAAATCAAGATTCTCTTCATCGCCTCGTATTATATCATATTTCCGCCCCCGGGTCTAGTCCCTTGAAATTCAGGTCCAGCCACTAGGGAACGGGGAGCGGCGGTTGTGGCCGAAGCCATCAAACCGCAAAGCAAACAACGGCGGCGGAGGCGACGAGCAAGACGACGGCGAAGAACTTCACCGCCTTGGACATTACGGCGTTTTCGCGGCCCGCAAGGCCCGCCGCGGCGCAACCAAGCACGATCGATTGCGGACAAATCATCTTGCCGATTCCCGCGCCCATCACATTCGCCGCCGCAAACAGGAACTTTTGCACCTCGCTCGTGGCGACCGAAGTCTGCAAAGAGCCGAAAAGGACGTTCGAGCTCGTGCCGGAGCCGGTGACGAATCCGCCGAGCGCGCCGATAACCGGGGACACGGCCGCATAATACCGCCCGGTGGCCGCAACCAACGCTTTGGCGAGCGAATCGGTCATTCCCGCCGCCCCCATTATCTTCGCAAGCGCCAGCACCGCGCAGATCGTGACGAGCGCCAGCGCATAACGCCGGAGCGTCGCACAGAAAAGCCCCAAAAGACGCATGAACCGGATCTTCTGGCACAGGCCGCCCAAAAAGGCGGCAACCAGAATGACCAGCCCCGGAGAAGGCTTCAGGCGAGCGGGCATGAGCGCGGCAACCGACAAAAACGCCACGACGAAAGCAAAAGGCATCCAAGCCCAAATCTGGGCGCGAATGTCGATTCCTTTGCGGTTGCCCATGGCGCCAATGGCGACCATCGTGACGATGCCGCCGATTATATTCGGAAGTTCGCACGAGAAGACGGCCGCAACCGCCAGCCAAGGAACAAGAAACGCCAAATCCGCCAAAAGCGCCAGCCGCCAATGCGATTTTAGCCCCTGCCACCCTTCCACGATGGCAAGGATGACGAAAGGCGAAAGCGCAGTCGGCGCGAGTTCGAGAAACGCAATCGTGGCGGTAAGCCGCGAAACCTCCAATCCCGTTTCGCTCGCGAGCACCATCGTGGGCACGCCAACCGACCCGAACGCCGTTGGCGTGGTGTTCGCGACAAGGCAGCACAAAACCGCCTTTACCGGATCGAAGCCTATCCCCACGAGGATTGCGCACGGGATCGCGACCGCCGTGCCGAATCCGGCCATGCCTTCCATGAAGTTGCCGAATCCCCAGGCGATGAGGAGCGCGAGGAAGCACTTGTCGGAGGATAGCGAAGAAAGCGCACGCTTTATTTCGTCGATCGCCTTTGATTCCACCGTTATCGCGTAGGTGAATAGCGCCGCGACAATTACGAGTCCGATAGGATACAATC
>JBGURT010000026.1:0-2169 GCA_045132115.1 Kiritimatiellia bacterium | reverse complement strand
CCAGGAAAAGATTCTGGTTGTTGATGGTGCTTGGCATGGGAGTTCTCCTGTTTAGAAGTTGAAAAGTTGAAAAGTTGAAAGGGGCCGGGGCGCTGCCGCTAGGCGACGATGGGGCCGGCGTCGCGCTGCGCGGCGATCTCCTCCTCTTCGGTCGGATTGAGCGTCATCGAGAAATTCATATCGCAATCGGCCTTGACCTTGAACTCCTCCGGGAAGGAGTCCACGACCTTCTCCAGCTTGTGCTCCCGGAACTGCCGGGTGCCGTCGGGCATGTCGATCTTCTTGTCGTAGATTTTCTTTCCCTCGCTGTCGTCGAATTTGCCGAAGTCCAGTTGCGCGAGGCGGTTGAATTCGGCACCCTTCAGGGTGTAGTCCAGTTTGCAAACGAACTTGCTGCCGTCGCCCACCTTGTATCCGTCTCCGTCCGTTGTGCCGTCGTCGACTTCCTTGAGCGGCTTGTCCATGGTGTAATTCAGATCGATTCCCCCGTCGGCCCGCTTTGCGACCACGAAGGTTCTGGAGGCATCCGCTCCAATCCCATGCAATCTGTCATGCTTGCTGAAGCCGGTAATGGTAAACGCCCCTTCGGCTTCCCGCGGATCCATGGCATGCTCCGCTCCGTTTTCGCCGGCCTTCTCCGTCTCCTGGGAGATCAGGGCCATCAGCAGGTGGACCTTGTTCCTGTCCGAGGCGGCCTTCTGCACGCCGGCCTTGTCCGCAGCCGTCTCCGCGACCTTGTTCGCGGCCTCGGCGAGGCCTTTGTAGGTCGCCTTGGGGTCGCCCGTCACGAACTGCGCGAGCTCGTCGCGCGCCTTTTCGAAGTCGTTCGAGAGCTTGAAGGTCTTCTCGCCGTCGCTCATGGTGACGTTGTAGTTGCGGACGATGTCCTTCTTGAACTGGCTTGACTCTCCGCCATCGGCGGCGAGCTTCTTCATTTCGCCGCCGATGCTCCAGTTCATCATGGCGTTGGCGTTGGCGCTCAGTCTCTTGCCGAGCTTTTCACCGGGGTCGTTGGAACCGTCGAGCTTGGTCCGGATGACGTTCTTGATGGCTTCCGAACCCTTTCCGCTTCCCTGCACGGTCGCGTCGACGAAGTTTTGGACGAGTTCGTCGTTGATGTCATTTGCAATGGAAACGGTGTCGTCGACGAGTTCGTCGCCGCCGAAGTCGTCGATGTCGAATTCCCCTTCGAACTTCTTCACCCTGGATTCCTCGTGCGCGCCGGGGTTCAGCTCCCGCAGGTTGTCGTTGACGGCATTGTCGAGCTTTTCCAAGTAGGTGAGGCCGATTCGGCCCACGACCTTGATTCCTTCCTTGAGGTCGTCCGAAGGATTCTCGACCAAACCGTTTCGGCCGGCGTCGGAGAAGGAATAGTATTCATTCAAGGCGGAGGCGTTTTGCGAATCCAGGGCCTTGCGGATGTTCGCGAGGCCCCCCTTGCCGCAGCGCGACAGAAGAGCCGCCGCGACAAAGTCGCGTGCGCCCATTTTCTCGTCGGCGCCGTCCAGCTTCTCCGCTCCGGAGGAACTCATCGCCGTCTTGATGGTCTTGTGCATCTGCATGACGGCCTTGTGGATGTCCATGACGGACGAGCCGCCGGAGAGCTTCCCGAACGCCTTGAGAGGGGCGTCGTTGGCGGTTTGGACAAGCTTCGCGATCATTCCCTTGGGAAGGGAGACGCCCGTTTCCTCCAGCATTTTCTTGCCGGCCGCGTATATCGCGGGATTGTTCTTCGAAACCTCCTTGAGTTCGTTCAGGTTGTCGAGCAGCCGGCCCACCTTTTTCTGCACGTCCGCCTCCGGGCGGAGGCTCGACTGCGTGTTGACCGTGAGCGGGCGGATGTTGGCCTTCACGATGTCCATGGCGTCGGCGTTGCCGTTGCAGGCGGCGAAAGCCGTATCGATCCTCTTGTCGCCCTCCTCCTTGCCTTCCTTGGTGTATTCGAAATGGGCCTTGCTCTCCGCGATGCAGTTGCTTGTCTTGGCGGCCACCTGGTCCACCGCGGTCTTGACGGCGAGGATGCGCCGCGCGGTGAGGGGCTTGCCCTTGCCGAAGTCTCCGAGCTTCATCGCGTCAAGGACGCTTGGCGGGATCTTTTCGTGGCCGCCGAACATATCCTCGATAGCCTGCTTGAAGAGGTCGCGCACGTCGTTGTTCACGTCGCGCGAT
>JBGURT010000025.1:0-6808 GCA_045132115.1 Kiritimatiellia bacterium | reverse complement strand
TTGTAGTGGCGCAAAGTCTGGACCTTGCCGTTCCATATCTCCTCGCGTCCGCGGAAGATGCGGAAAAGTTCCTTCGCGACGAGCACGCCGTCTTCCATCTGGGAGCCTGCAATCTTGCCAAGCTTGCCGATGTCATAGATCGCTTTAATCGTCGCATGGCCGCGCACGACCTCCTTGTACTCCGGCGGAAGCAAATCAAGCATGCATTGCTTGACATGATCGAGGAGTTCGTAGATGATCCTGAAACAGTTGATGCGCACGCCGTCGTGGCGAGCCTGGCTTTGCACGCCGGAATCGATGCCGACATCGAAACCGACCACGACCGCCTTGCCTGCCGCCGCGCTCTTGACGTCGGTAAGCGAAACATTGCCGGTGCCGGTGCCGATGATATTGAGCCCCACCTTCTCGCTCTTGATCGCCTCCAAAGCCTGCACGATCGCCTCGAGCGAACCCTGCGTATCGCTCTTGACGACGACATTGAGCTCCTTCTTGCCCTCGGCGGCCATGCGCGACATGAGCATGTCGAGCGTCGCAGCCTTGCTGTTGGCGAGCGCCTCCTGTTTCTTTTCCTGCGCCGTCTGTTCGGCGAGGGTGCGGGCGCGCTTTTCGTCGAGCATCACGCGGAAATCGCTGCCGGCCTCGGGTACGCCGCTAAGTCCGGTGCACTTCACCGGCGTCGCCGGCGGCGCTTCCTTGATGCGGCGGCCATGGTCGTCGATGAGTGCGCGGACCTTGCCAAAGTGCTCGCCGATCAAAATCGCATCGCCGACCTTGAGCGTGCCGCCCGTGACGAGCAGCGTTGCGCACGGTCCCATGCCTTGCTGCAATTCCGACTCAATAACATATCCGTTCGCGCGGCGATTGGGGTTGGCCATGAGTTCCAGAACTTCAGCCTGGACGAGAATATTCTCCAAAAGCGAATCGACTCCCTCGCCGGTCACTCCGGACACGGGACAGCAAATGATGTCGCCGCCCCAATCTTCTGGCGTAAGTCCAGCCTTCTGGAGCTGCTGCTTCACGCGATCGACATTTGCCGTAGGCTTGTCGCACTTGGTTATCGCCACCATGATCTGAACGCCCGCCTGGCGCGCAACGCGAATGCACTCCTCCGTCTGCGGCATGATGCCGTCGTCAGCGGCTATAATCAACACCGCGATATCGGTAATCTGGGCGCCGCGGGCTCGCATCGACGAGAATGCCGCATGTCCGGGCGTATCGAGGAATGTGATCTTCTTCCCCGCTACATCAACCTGGTAGGCGGAAATCTGCTGCGTGATGCCGCCGGCTTCGCCAGCCGCCACATGCTCCTTGCGGATATAATCCATGAGCGTCGTCTTGCCATGGTCAACATGGCCCAGGAACGTAATTACCGGCGCGCGCGGCTTGAGCGTCTCAGGCGGATCTTCCGGAATCAAGTCGTCGGCATCGATCGCCTTCAAGACCGGCTTTGCCGCAGCCTTGTCGCGCGCTTTTTCGACAACCACCTTGAAACCGTACTTCTCGGCCACCTTCGTGGCCACATCCGGCTCTACGCGCTGGTTGATAGACGCGAGAATCTTAAGCATCATGAGGTCGGCTATGAGGCGGTTGGGCTTGATTCCAAGCTTGACCGCGAGATCTTTCACCACGACCGCGCCGCGAATCGAAATTTCGCGGCTTTCCTCGTTGACATTGATTCGTCCCGCCGTCGTCGCCGCCACTGAAGCCTTGCTGGACTTGGAGCGATCGAAACCTTTTGTGTTCTCGCGATCGCGACGATCCTTGTCGCGCCCGGCGGCGTTTTTGCCTCCCTTGGGAGAATCGGAAACCGCAACCTGAATTTTCGGCGCCTTAGGTTTGGGTGTCGTGTTGACCGAAATCGTAATGCCGCCCACAGGTGCCTTAGGCCGCGAAATCGGCTTGAATCCGGCATTCGTTAGACCCACCGTGCCAAACTTAACCGCCGGCGCCTTGGGCTCGGGTTTCGGAGCTGATTTAGGGCCGGGCTGCGGGCTGGGCACCGTGGGCTGTGGACCAGGCTCAGGTCTGATTTCTGCGGCCTGCGGACTTGGGGTTCGTGTCTGTTCGCCGTTCCCGGTTCCCGGTTCCCTGTCCCCAAGTCCCGTCTTCCTGCTCGCGTGCGCAGCTTTCGCCTTTTCGAGATGAGTTTTGAGCGCTTCATCTTCGGCTGCCTTGCGTTTCGCCACCGCATCCGAACTCTTCGCACGCTTCGCATCGCGTTTCGCGGCGAGCGCCGCACGATCGACGCCCTTCAAGGCCTCGGTCAGCGCCGCAACATCCGCATCGAAAATCTTGCTGATAGCAGTAGTCGCCTCAAAGCCGGCTTGAGCCGCCGCCATCAAGACGTCGCCCGAGGCCACCCCGAGCTCTTTCGCCAATTCGTATACTCGCATATTCTGTTACTCCTCCCCGGCATTCCCTTCCTCTTCGCCGGCGTCGCCGCTCGTGAGCTCATGCACCGCTTGCGCCGCCGCGTAAATGCCTTTGGCCTCTACTTCATCAAGACCAGTCGCAGCGATAAAGGACGGTTCGTCGGCGTAGACAATCCCCTCCACGGTAAGGAAGCCGGCATCGGCAATTTGCGTCGCCACTGCCGTCGAGACGCTGAACGTCTCGGCGAGATTCTTGATCGCCTCCGCCTTCTGGTCCTCGAAACTCGCCGTAGTAAGCGACTTCTTGACCTCGATGTGCCAGCCTATAAGCTTCGTGGAAAGACGCACATTCTGTCCGCGCTTGCCGATAGCCTTGGAATATTCCTCGGGCGACGCCAAAACATGCACCGTATTGGGCAACACCGGATCAACCTCGATAGACTCGAGCTTCGCCGGAGAAAGCGCCGCCGCCACGAATTGGCGCACATCCTCGCTCCAGCGCACGATATCGATCTTCTCGCCGTTCAATTCGCTGACGATATTCCTGACGCGACTGCCGCTCTGGCCAACGCACGCGCCAACGGGCTCGACATTCGGGTTGTTCGACCTCACCGCCACCTTCGCACGGTAACCGGGATCGCGGCTAACCGACATGATCTCCACAACCCCATCGGCGACCTCGCTGACTTCAAGACGGAACAGCGCCTCAAGAAACTTGTTCGACGAACGCGAAAGCGTCACCGAAGGACCGCGAGACTCCGGATCGACGCGCAAAATGAGCGCCCGTAGCGTATCGCCGACCTGATAGTTTTCGTTCGGGATGCGCTCGCGGTTGGGAAGAATCATTTCCGTTTTGCCCACCGTCACGTATGTATCGCCACGCACTACCGAACTTACCGTGCCCGTTATGATGTCGCCGACGCGATCGCGGTATTCGCTGAAGGTGTTGGTGCGCTCGGCCTCGCGGATCTTCTGCATGATCATCTGGCGCGAAGTCTGCGCCGCGATACGCCCTAGCCGGCTCGCAGGCATCTCGATTTCGATCGTATCGCCCTCGGATACCGGATTGCCGTGATTGAACCGCACGGCTCTCGCAATGGAAATGAACCCGGGGCCAGTCTCTTCATCCGACGCCACCAAGGTATCGTAAACATGGAGGGAAAGATCGCGGCGATCTATGCTCACGCGAAGATCGTTAGTGACATCGCGATTCTTGCGCGCAGCCTGCTGGATCGCCTGCTCGATTGCCGTAATCACGATCTCGCGACTCACTCCGCGCTCGTTCTCGATGTGCTGGACAACCGCCAGCAACTGACTGTTCATCGCCATTGTTTCCCTCCAGGTCTGTCAAAAATCAATGCTCACGCATCAGGTGGACCACCCGATCCACCATGTAAGCGGTTATATTTTACCATATTTGCGCCACGAAAGTCAATACTATAAAATTGAAGGCTGGGGGTACGGAACCTCCAGCCTTCTTGAATAGGCCTAAAGCCTCTACTTACTTGAAGTAGCGGTTCAAGAGACCCTGGAACGCCTTGCCGTGACGCGCCTCGTCCTTGGCCATTTCATGGACGGTGTCATGGATCGCGTCGTAGCCGAGTTCCTTGGCGCGCTTGGCGATCGCCATCTTGCCGGCGGTCGCGCCGCATTCGGCTTCGACACGCATTTCAAGGTTCTTCTTGGTGGAGTCGGTGAGGACTTCGCCGAGAAGTTCGGCGAACTTGGCCGCGTGTTCGGCTTCTTCGAGCGCAGCACGGCGCCAATATTCGGCGATTTCCGGATAGCCTTCGCGCGCCGCAACGCGACCCATCGCGAGGTACATGCCGACTTCAGTGCACTCGCCCTCGAAATTGGCCTTGAGGCCCGCCATGATCTCGGCGTCTTCGACGCGACCGTCGCCAACATGATGCTCGGTCACGAACGTCATTTCCTTCTGTTCCTTGAACTTCTCGCCGGGAACCTTGCACTGCGGACAACGCTCGGGCGGAGTTTCACCTTCATACACGTACCCGCAAACCGGGCATACCCATTTCTTCATTTCACTCTCCTTAGTGTTTGTTGTTGAAGTTGTTTTCGACCTTTGCGGTTGAAAGTATACCAAAACACGAAAGTCAAGTCAAGTACTTTGGCTTGGCGAACTTACATCCGCACGGTAGAGCCGGGAGGATATTTGCCTGCGATTATGTCCTTGGCGATGGGATTCTCCAAGAGCCGCTGGATCGCCCTTTTCACCGGCCGCGCACCGAACTGCGGGTCATACCCTTCCTTGACGAGACGCTCCATCATCTCGTCGGAAACCTCCAAAGTGAGTTCCTGCTCGGCGAGCCGTGCGGCGAAGTCCTTGAGCTGAAGTTTGACGATCTCGCGGATTTGCGCTTCGGAAAGCGAATCGAACTCGAGAATTTCATCGAGCCTGTTGAGAAATTCCGGCCTGAAGATATCCTTCAAGGTGTCGCGCGGAGCGTTGGACGTCATGATGATGACCGTATTCTTGAAGCTCACGGTGCGTCCATGGCTATCGGTAAGGCGACCATCGTCCATCACCTGAAGAAGCAGGTTGAAGACATCAGGGTGAGCCTTTTCGATTTCATCGAGGAGCACCACCGAGAATTGTTTGCGCCTGACGGCTTCGGTGAGTTGTCCGCCGTCCTCAAACCCGACATATCCGGGCGGCGCACCGACGAGACGCGAAACGGCGAACTTCTCCATGTACTCGGACATATCGAGGCGCACCATCGCGTTTTCGTCATCGAAGAGCTCCTTAGCCAGCGCCTTGGCGAGCTCGGTCTTGCCGACGCCCGTTGGGCCCAGGAACAAAAAGGCTCCCATCGGACGGTTGCGCGCTTTAATGCCGGCGCGCGACCTCAAGACGGCGTCTGCCACGGCATCGACCGCCTTGTCCTGTCCAATGACCCGCTCATGAAGAATTTCGGAAAGACGGGAGAGCTTCTCTCGCTCGCCCTCCACGAGTTTGGCGACCGGAATTCCGCTCCAGCGCGAGACCACAAGCGCGATTTCCTCGGCTGTCACCTCTTCACGCAAAAGTGCATTGCCAGACTTGGCCTTCAACTCGTCTTCATGGGATTTCAGCTTCTTTTCGAGTTCCGGGATTATGCCGTATTTGAGTCTCGCGGCAGTTTCGTTGTCGCCACGCGAAAGCGCGAGATCCAGATGGGTCTTCTCGTCCTCGAGCCGCGACCTGACACGCTGCACGTCTTCAAGGGCGGACTTCTCCTCCTCCCATTGCGCGGTCATGGCGTCGAGTTTTTTCCGTTGCGCCCCCAACTCGTCCTGCAACTCCTTTAGCCGCGCCTTGCTCGCGTCGTCCTTTTCCTTCTTGAGGGCGATTTCCTCGATTTCCAGACGGCGAACGTGCCGTCCGATTTCATCGAGCTCTTGCGGACACGAGTCCATCTCGGTGCGAATGCGCGCACACGCCTCGTCCAACAAGTCGATCGCCTTGTCCGGCAGGAAACGGTCCTGTATGTAACGCGAAGAAAGCGTCACCGCAGAAACAAGCGCTTCGTCACGGATGTGCACATTGTGGTATTTCTCGAAACGATCCTTGATGCCGCGCAAAATAGAGATTGCATCCTCTTCCGAAGGCGCATCTACCTGCACCGGCTGGAACCGGCGCTCCAAAGCGGCATCCTTCTCCATATACTTGCGGTATTCGTCTAGCGTCGTTGCGCCCACGCAATGGAGTTCGCCGCGCGCAAGCATGGGCTTGAGCATATTACCGGCGTCGGCACTGCCCTCGGTCTTGCCAGCGCCCACAATCGTATGGATTTCATCAATAAAGAGAATGATGCGCCCTTCGGACTCCTTGATCTTCTTCAATACCGCCTTGAGACGCTCCTCGAATTGGCCGCGATACATGGCACCGGCCATCAAAGCCGTCATATCCAGACTGAAGACCGTGCGTTCCTTCAGTCCTTCCGGCACATCGCCGCGCACGATCCGTTGCGCCAAGCCTTCGACAATGGCGGTCTTGCCAACGCCAGGCTCGCCGATCAACACCGGGTTGTTCTTGGTCTTGCGCGACAAAATCCGGATTACATCGCGAATTTCCGTATCGCGCCCAATCACAGGATCAAGCTTGCCGCCGCGCGCAAGCGCGGTAAGATCAGTGCCATATTTTTCAAGACACTTTTCGCTGTCTTCTGGTGGTTCATATTGCATATTCATCGTTCTAGTCCTCCGTTCAGTTCTTTCACTCTCTATATAGCACCAATAATACCAAATAACATTGCGCCACTTTGCGCCATATCGTCACAAAACGACCAGACCACAAATGAAAGCATCCTACCGGGCAGGAAGAATAAGAGTAAACACGCATCCAGATGGAGTGTTAGGCCGAACAGAAAGAGAACCCTTCATTGCTCTTGCGAATTTGCGGGCATTGGCAAGACCGATCCCGAAACCTCCCTTAC
>JBGURT010000024.1:0-9564 GCA_045132115.1 Kiritimatiellia bacterium | reverse complement strand
CACTTCACTATATAAGAGCGCACACTTCATAGGTGAAGAGCGCACACTTCAAACCTTTTCATTTGTAGTCAATTTTTATTTCATTCGAAGTCTATGGATTTTTCATCCGTAGAGGGCAAATTTGTCATTGTTTGCAAACCAATCCCAGCAAATAATGTTTGTAAGACGCTTCACGGCATCGTGCAGAAGGCAGCCGCGAACGCTCCCGAAAAGAAGGCGCCCAGGCTTGTCGCGCTCAAGAAGGCGATCGGCAGACGCGCAAAGGCGGCGGCGAGGCGCAGAATGCTCTGCTTGCCTTGAATCGTCTTGGTGCGAAAAAAAAAAAAAAAAGGCAATAATTCATTCCCGTGCGTGTAGGCTCAACTGGCTATATGTTCGACCGTGTTCCGATGAAACTGTTTGGGAACGGCGGCAATGGAGCGTTTGTTGCGGGACCGGATGTGTAACCCCCTCGGGGCTTGCATTTTAGCGCGATTTTTGATATAATTCCAAGAAAAGACATGAGAACGCCTTGTTGGCGTTCAAGGAGTAATTGCATATGAACAAATATATGGATTCGTTCATGAAGGCCTTTCCATACGAAGGCCTCACGTATGATGACGTTACGCTGGTGACCCAGTATGCCGATTTCCTGCCTGACGAAGCGAGCCTGGAGACGAAACTCACTTCGCGCACGAA
Source organism: Kiritimatiellia bacterium (assembly GCA_045132115.1). GTDB lineage: Bacteria > Verrucomicrobiota > Kiritimatiellia > RFP12 > UBA1067 > UBA1067. The sequence goes on along the minus strand of JBGURT010000024.1, from coordinate 8,886 downwards.
GATGAAAATCCCGTTCATGTCGGCGGCGATGGACACGGTGACGGAATCGCCGATGGCCATTGCGATGGCGCTCGCCGGCGGCATCGGATGCATCCACAAGAACCTCGAGGAAGACGACCAGGCGAGGGAAGTGGCGAAGGTGAAGAATTATCTGAACGGCCTCATCGAAACGCCGATCTGCTTCCATGCGAACGACGACATCAGCTTCCTCAGGAGCGAGAAAAAGCGCATGGGGCTCAAGTTCAACGGCTTCCCGGTCTTGGACGATCAGGACCGCCTCGTGGGCATGATCACGGGCTCGGACATGCGTTTTGCGCCGATGAACGCGATGAAGCTTTCCGACGTGATGCAGAAGACGATGGTGACGGGCAAGCCCGGCACGAGCCTCAAGAAGGCCTACGACATCATGCGCGAGAACAAGATCGGCAAGCTGCCGCTCGTGAACAAGGACGGCAAGGTCGTGGGGCTCTATTCGTTCACCGACGTATCTCGCATCATCGAGAATCCGAACAGCGCATACAATTGCGACGACAAGTTCCGGCTGCGCGTGGCGGCTTCGGTCTCCGGCGGCAAGGGCGATCTGTCGCGCATGGAGAAGCTTGCCGAGGCCGGCGTGGACGTGGTGGTGGTGGACTCTGCGCACGGCCACTCCAAGGGTATCATGGACATGACGAAGTACATCGTCAAGAACTTCCCGAAGGTTGATGTGATCGCAGGCAACATCGCCACGGGCGAGGCGGCGGTGGCGCTCGCGAAGTGCGGTGCGCACGCGGTGAAGGTAGGGATCGGGCCGGGGTCGATCTGCACGACGCGCGTGGTGTGCGGCGTGGGGATTCCGCAGCTTACGGCCGTCTACAATGCGGCGAAGGCGCTCAGGGGAACCGACGTCGCGGTAATCGCCGACGGCGGCATCAAACTTTCGGGCGACGTCCCGAAGGCGCTCGCGGCGGGCGCGGATTCGGTGATGCTCGGGAGCGTGCTCGCCGGCACGGAAGAAAGTCCGGGCGAGAAGATCTACTCCAACGGGCGCAAGTACGTCGTCTATCGCGGCATGGGGTCGATGGCGGCATTGAAGAACGGCAAGGGCTCGCGCGCCAGGTATTTCCAGGACAACGAGGCGGAGGACGATCTCGTGCCGCAGGGCATCGAGGGCATGGTGCCGTACTCGGGCCATGTGAGGTCGATCATGGTGCAGTTCTGCGGCGGGCTCAAGGCGAGCCTCGGGTATTGCGGAGCGCGGTCGATCGACGAGCTCAAGGAGAAGGGCAAGTTCTACCGCATCACGACGGCGGGACTCAAGGAGGCCCGCCCCCACGACATCACCATCACCAAGGAAGCCCCGAACTACAGGACGTGAGCGTTGAGCAAGGATAGCAATAGGCTGGTCCAATTCGGGCGCGAGTGGCTGGATACGCTGGTGGTGGCGATCAGCGTGGCGATGGCGTTCAGGGCCTATTTCTTCCAGCCGTTCAACATTCCTACGGGATCGATGCAGCCTACGCTGTGGGGCAACCACAGCATCGCCGGCGGCGAAGCCGGAACGTGGGACAGGTTTCCGCTTTCGGTTTTGAAGTGGGCGTGGCGCGGCGAAGAGTTCGTGGACATGAAGGCGCCGGTTTCGGGGACGGTGAGAGCGGTGCCGCGCAACGACGGCAATGCGGATATTTACGTGGGGACGAGCCGCGAGCGCTTCACGCTCCCTACCGACGCCGCGCAGTCGGTCGCCGGACGGTTTGTGCAAAAAGGCGAGAGCGTCTGGAAAGGCACGGTCGCCAAGGGCGATTTCATCTTCGTGAACCGCTGGTGGTGGAACTTCTTCCGTCCGCAAGACGGCGACGTGATGATCTTTTCGACGACGGGCATAAAGATGCTTCCGCAAGGGACGCACTACATCAAGCGGATGAAGGCGACACCCGGCGAGACGTATGTGCTGGAGCATCCGGTCGCAGGGCGGCCGGAGACGGTGAAGACGGGCGAAGACGAATACTTCGCGTGCGGAGACAATTTCAACAACAGTTTCGATTCAAGGTACTGGGGCATCGTGCCGGGTGAAAATCTGCGCGGCATCGGCAGCGTGGTGTTTTGGCCATTCAGCGGATGGAGGAAAATAAGATGAGCAATGAACAGTTGATCCCTACTCCGAGTCTCTTCGGCGAGACGGAAAACTTCCTGCTCGAGCGCGAGCTCGGCCAGGGCGGCATGGGCGGCGTGTATCTGGGGCGCGACAAAATGCTGGATCGCCCGGTGGCCGTGAAGGTGATGCTGCCGGAGTACGGCAAGGACCCGGAGTTCGTGGACAAGTTCAAACGCGAGGCGCAGGCTGTAGCCAAACTGCTGCACCCGAATATCGCGCAGGTCTATTCCTACGGCATCTGCAAGGAAATGCCGTATATCGCGATGGAGCTCGTGACTGGAACGAGCCTCGACAAGATGATCGAGCACAACAAGGGAACCACGGAAGTCCAGCGTGTCATCAAGATCATCCAGCAGATCGCGCAGGCTTTGCAGTGCGCGTCCGACATGGGCATCATCCATGGCGACGTCAAGCCGGAGAATATTCTTCTCGACGCGAACGGCAATGCGAAGCTTGTGGACTTCGGTCTTGCGGCGATGCAGAAGGACACGAGCGAAATCTGGGGAACGCCGTTTTACATCAGCCCCGAGAAGGTGAAGAAGGAACCGGTGGATTTCCGTGCGGACATGTACAGCCTCGGCGGCACTTTGTATCATGCCTTGACAGGGGTGCCGCCGTTCGACGGCGACGACGCGATCGCGGTCGTGAAGGCGCGGTTCGCAGGCGCGCCCAAGAAGCCCAGCGACGTGCGCCCCGGGCTCACGCCGGCGGTGGACGAGCTGGTGATGACGATGCTCGCGCTCAACAAGGAAGACCGCTATCCGAGTTTCGAGGCGCTGATCGAGCAGATCAAGGAAGTTTTGAAGTCAGGCCTCGGCAACACGCAGAAGAACCCGACCGTGAAGCTTGATTCTAGCGGCCAGGCGGTCACGGCGGCAAAGACGACGACCGCGCCCAAGACGCTCAGGGCCGGCGGCAAGAAGATGATCAGGCCGATGAGGAAGAAACCGGGTCTCGCGGCGAAAGGCGCAGGGACGGGGAGCGGAGACGTGCCGCCTGCGGAAGAGGGCTCGGAGAGCTCGCCCGGCGCCGAGGAAGCGGCGGCCGGAAACAAGACCGACGGCGAGGAAGAAGAGGGCGGCAGCCCGATCGGCAAGATTTTGATGTTCGTGGGAATCGGTATTGTGGCGATTGCCGGCATCATCGGATTCCTCGTGTGGTATCAAGCGCACGACAAAGCTGTGCGCGAGGCGGAAGTCCAGGCGCAGATCGACAAGAACATCAAGGCGGCGCGCGTGGCGATCGCGGATACGCGCACGACGGCGGCAAAGTTCGCCGACGACTTTGACGAGTTCGCGCAAAAGGCGACGACAGAAATCACGAAGACGACGGACGAGCTCAAGAAAATCATGCCGGACTTTGCGTCGATGATGGATTTCGAGCCGACGCAGGAACTCAAGGACGCGAAAGAGGAAGCGAAGCGTGCGCTGGAAGCGCCTGCCGCTCCCGCCCCTCAGCCCGAGACCCCAGCCCCGGCTCCAGAGACTCCGGCGCCTGCGGCTGCAGAAGGCGCGGCACCAGCGGCGGCACCGGCGGCGGCCTCGGCTCCTGAGGCCGCGGCACCTGCCCCTGCTCCAGAGGCCGCTCCTCAGCCCTCTGAAGAGGCTCCAGCCGCAGAAGTTCCTCCGGTCATCAACGACCTGCGCGATTTGTGGGAGCGCGCGTGCTCGTGCCAGGCGTCTGCGATCCGCATCCGCACCGGCGTGACGCGCGTCATCAGGCTTTGCGACGAGGCCGAGACCATCACCGGCAACGATCGCGAGACGATGAAGAAACTTTCCGACCTCTCCCGTGAGGCGGTGGAGAACTTCGAATTGCTCAGAGGGTCGAAGGACGTGGAGAACGTGAAGAAGGGCATCGGCTACATCAAGTCCAAGGGCGAAAAGACGGTGAACCAGACCGTCAACCGCTTGAGGGTCGAGAAGCTCGAGGCCGACCGCAAGGCCAAGAAGGAGGCCGAACAGGCCGAGCGCGAAGCCCGTGCGAAGGCGGCGGCGGAAGCGAAGGCGGCGAAGATCGCCGAGGAACAGCAGGCCGCCAAGGACAAGTTCGACGCGCTCGTCTCGCAAGGCGTGTTCATGCAGCTCGATTGGGACAGTGCCGAGCGCCAGATCAAGCAGGTGCAGGCAGGGTTCGAAACCGCCGAGGGCGAGTTTGCCGCCAAGGACGAACTGCGCAAGGTCACGGCTATGAAGAGCGTGAACGAAATCTTCGCGAAGAACCTCAAGGGCTACACCTTCAAGAAGTCCAAGCTCAAAGGCCGCGAGGTGAAGAGCGCCACGAAGGACGAAATCGTCTTTGGCGACGGCAAGACGCCCACGAAGATCACCTGGCGCAAGTTCTACAAGGAGTACCACGGCAACCTCAACGAGCTCATAATCCAGTTCGTCGAGAATGGCCGCGAGAATTGCCGCCCGAAGCTTTCCAAGCTGCAGTGGGCCGATGCGATGTGCGGCGCGGCGTTGACGATGCGCATCATCTGCGCGGACGATTCGGCGGCGGCGAGCCGCGGCGATCAGATCGCCCAGAAGGCGGTGCAGGAGTTCCCCGACTACGAAAAGACCGCGAAGACCATGTTCCCGGATATCGAATTCAAGCCGGCGGAAGAAGACTGAAAAGGCGAAAATGACCGATTACCTCATAAAGATCCTCAACGCCACGGTCTATGACGTGGCGATCAAGACGCCGCTGGACGAGATGCCGGCGCTGTCGAAAAAGCACGGTTGCAGGTTTCTGCTGAAGCGCGAAGATCTGCAGAGCGTCCACTCCTACAAAATCCGCGGAGCATACAACAAGATGAGCCAGCTGCCTGCGGCGGCGCTCAAGAAGGGTGTTCTCGCGGCGTCTGCCGGCAACCACGCGCAAGGCGTGGCGCTTTCGGCGAAGAAGCTCGGGGTGAAGGCGACGATCGTGATGCCGGTGACGACGCCGGAAATCAAGATCAACGCCGTGAAGGCGCTCGGGGCGAACATTGTTTTGCATGGCGACGGCTATTCCGATTGCGCCGAAGAAGCGGCGCGGCTCGTGAAAGAAACCGGCGTCACCTTCATTCCGCCGTACGACGATCCGGATGTGATCGCCGGACAGGGAACCGTGGGCAAGGAAATTCTCGAGCAGGCCGGGCGGCGAATCGATGCGGTGTACGTGCCGATCGGCGGCGGCGGACTCGCCTCCGGCGTCGCGGAATACGTCAAGGCGGTGCGCCCGGAAGTCAAGGTGATCGGCGTCGAGCCCGAGGACAGCGATTGCATGGACAGGTCCATCAAGGCCGGCAAGCGCGTGACGCTGGAGAACCCGGGGCTCTTCGCCGATGGCGTGTGCGTCAAGAAGCCGGGCGAAGAGACATTCAGGATTTGCCGCGAGAAGCTCGACGCCATCGTCAAGGTCTCCACGGCGGAAATGTGCGCGGCCATCAAGGATATCTTCGAGGCGACACGGGCGATTTGCGAGCCTGCCGGCGCGCTTGCTTTGGCGGCGGCGAAGAAAAACGCCAAGAAGGGCGAAACCTGCGCTTGCATCGTCTCCGGCGCGAACATGAACTTCGACCGCATCCGGTTCGTTTCGGAAGAAACGGAAATCGGCGAGAAGCGCGAGGCGATCTTCGAGGTGCGCATCCCCGAGGAGCGCGGCGCATTCAAGAAATTTGTCGCGAAACTCGGCAAGAGGTCGGTAACGGAATTCAACTACCGCATGTCCGCCGCAGATCACGCGCATATTTTCGTGGGGATCGCGGTGAAAGACACCAAGGAAACGGCGGCGCTCAAGGCGATGTTCGAGAAAAGCGGATTCCCCACTCACGACCTCTCGGGCGACGCAATCGCGAAAGAACATATTCGCCACATGGTCGGTGGGCACGCGCGCAACGCGGTGGACGAAGTCGTCTATTCCTTCGAGTTTCCGGAGCGCCCCGGAGCGCTCATGGAGTTCTTGAACGCCATCGCGGCGCGGTGGAACATTTCGCTGTTCCACTACCGCAACCATGGCGCGGACCACGGCAAGGTGCTCGTGGGCTTCCAGGTCCCCAAGAACGAGCGCAAGGATTTCGCGGACGTCCTGAAGGCGATCGGCTATGAATACGAGGACGTTTCCGGGAACGTCGCGTACAAATATTTTCTCGGCAATTGAAACACATAACGGAAAGAATCTGAAATGAAAAAGATTTGCGGCACGATAACGGCGATGGTCACGCCCTTCGACAAAACCGGCGCGGTCGACTACGGCAGGCTCCAGGCGGTCGTTGACGAACAGACCGCCGCGGGAATCGAGGGAATTTGCGCGGTGGGAACGACCGGCGAATCGCCCACCTTGAGCCATGAAGAGCACCACAAGGTCATCGAAAAGACGATTGAATTCGCGAAAGGCAAGTGCCTCATAGTGGCTGGAACCGGCGCGAATTCAACGGCCGAGGCCGTGTCGCTCACCAAGGCGGCGATCGCGATGGGCGGCGCGGACGCATCGCTGCAGGTGACGCCATACTACAACAAGCCGAACGCCGAGGGACTCTACCGCCACTTCATGACGGTCGCGGATTTGGGACTGCCGGTTATCCTCTATAATGTGCCCGGACGCGCCGGCAAGGAGATTCCGCTTGATGTCGTCGCGCGACTTGCCAAGCATCCGAATATCGTCGCCATCAAGGAGGCGGCAGGCAGCGTGGAGAGAGTGAGCGCGATCAAGAATCTTTGCCCTGATTTCATCGTTCTCTCCGGCGACGACTCGCTCGCGGTGCCGATGATGTCGGTTGGGGCGGCGGGAGTCATTTCGGTCGCCTCGAACGTAATCCCCAAGGAAATGGGCGATATGGTGCGTGCGGCGCTAGCGGGAGATTTCGCCGCCGCCGGCAAGGCTCACGCGAAGTATTATCCGCTTTTCCACAACCTCTTCATCGACACCAACCCCGTAATGGTCAAGGAAGCGATGGCGCTCATGGGCAAGATCGAACTCGCGCTCAGACTGCCGCTCGCCGAAACGACTGCGGCGAACCGCGAGAAGATGCGCGAAACCCTTGCCGCGCTGGGACTGGTCTGAAAATTCCAAATCCGCAAAGGACGTTATGGCGCTATTCATACCAAAAGACCGCAAATCGCTTTTCCGTCAATTCTTGACCGGTATGTACGACGCCGTCGTCATTACCGACCCTAACGGCCATATTCTCGAAATCAATCCTCGCGCCGAGGAGTATTTCGGGTTTATCATCGACGAGGTGATCGACAAGCCGATCGGACTGTTGATCCCGGGCCTCAGCCCGGAGCTTGTGCAGCGCATTCGCCGCGGCCTTGCCGAGCAGCGCCACATTGTGATCGATGCCAATTGCCAGGCAAAGATGGGCAACCGCTTCCAGAGCGAAGTGACGATTTCCGACATCGACCTCATGGACCCGGACGACCTCGTGTTCACGATCCGCAATGTGGAGCGCCGCCGCCAGGTCAACGACATGCTTCGCGCCAAGGAGTCGGCATTTTCGATTTGTCCGATTGCGCTTTTTGCGTGCGATATGGACGGCAAGATCACCGAGTGCAACACGGCCTTCCTCGAGATGATGGATATCCACTCCGAAGAAGAGGCGAGAAAGCATAATGTGTCGGAATACATGAACGACGATCCTTTGCCGGCCAAATTCGCGAAGGCACGCGAAGGCGAGCGCTCGGTTACCGGCATCGTGGCCGAAAACGAAGACGGCGGCACGACGGAAATCGAGGTTATCCTGGCGCCGAACCGGCAGGGCCGCAAGATCAAGGGTGTGGTCGGTTCCGTGCAGAAGATCAGATGAGAAGTCATGGCGGCAGATTGGCGCCGCGCCACGCGGCGGGAATCGACAAACTGACGGTTGGCAAAACCGATGGCAAGACGCTTCAGGATTTTCTTGCCGCCAGACTCGAGCTTACGCGCCGCAGCGCGAAGGCGGTAATCGACGGGCGTAGCGTCTGGGTGAACCGCAAGTGCGTGTGGATCGCGCGCTACGCGCTCAAAACCGGCGACGAGGTGGAAGTTCCGCACGCAATCGTCCAAGCGGCAAAAAAACAGTCTCGGCAGTCCTCGCCCCTCGTCCCTCAACCCTCAGCCCTCAGCCCTCAGCCCTCCATCCGTCACATTCGCGTCATCTGGCAGGACGAAGCCTATCTCGTTTGCGACAAGCCTGCCGGCGTTGTGTCGTGCGACGATCCAAAGTCTGCCGAATCTATTCTGCGCGTCCAGGAAAACATTCCTACGCTTGAAGCCGTGCATCGTTTGGACCGCGATACGACCGGATGCCTCATGTTCGCAAAGAACCACGCCGCGCTTATGGCGGCGGTGGAGGTTTTCAAATCCCACAAGGTTTTCAAGATCTACCATGCGATTTCCGCAGGAGTGTTCAAGTTCAAGCATCTGAAAATCGACGCTCCGCTCGACGGCGACGAGGCGGTGAGCCAAGTCTACTCGGAGGGCGTTTCGCCCGACGCGAGTTTTCTGCGCGTGAAGATCGATACCGGGCGTACGAACCAGATCCGGCGCCATCTTGCAGGCATTCGCTTGCCTGTTCTTGGCGACCGTGTGTTTGGACTCAAGTCCGCGCGCGATCCGCGCATGATGCAGGTTCGCCGCCAGATGCTCCATGCTTCGACGCTGGAACTGCCTAATCCTTTGAAACCGAAAGAAAAAATCAAAACGCACTCGCCGTTGCCGGCGGATTTCAGGGCAACATTGAAGTTGTTCGGAATGGGGAAGAAATGAGCGACTGTATTTTCTGCAAGATTGTCGAAGGCACGATTCCA
>JBGURT010000023.1:0-23899 GCA_045132115.1 Kiritimatiellia bacterium | reverse complement strand
CATATTCCATCACATAATACCACTCGCCATGGTCGCACGCGAAATCATAGGCGCGGACGATCCCGGGGTGGACAAGCTCCTCCATGATGTGCGCCTCGGCCTTGAAATTGCGCACCTCCTCCGCATGCTCGGCGAATGCACGCTTCAAGACCTTGACGGCGACGATGCGATCGCTCACTTTGTCGTACGCCTTCCAGACGGTGGACATGCCGCCTTCGCCGATTTTTTCAAGGAGTCTCAGCTTTTCCATTCCTTGAGCCTCCTGTGCAGCGTTCTGCGGCTTATGCCAAGTTCCGCCGCCGCCTTGGTGATGTTGAAGTTGCACTCCCCAAGCGTCGCGAGTATCTTCTCTTTCTCCAGCGTCTTGAGGTCGATTGATTTTTGGGCTCGGGGCCCGGGGCTCGGGGCTCGGGGCTCGGGTTGAGAGTTCCCCGTCTCGACCTCCGTAGCCTTGGCGTAGGAGGTTCCCTGTTCCCCGTATCCCGCAATCTCCTGCGGGACATCGGCCTCGGTGAGGCGTTCGCCTTCTGCCAAGACGACCATTTTCTCGACGGCATTGCGCAGTTCGCGCACATTGCCCGGCCACGAATACGCTTCCAAAAGCCGCATCGCGCCAGGCTCGATTCCTTTTACCGCGCCGCCGTTCTGCGCGGAAAATTCGCGCAGGAAGCGCTTGACCAAAAGCGGAATGTCGCCTGGGCGGTCTTTCAGCGCCGGGAGCTTGACGTCGATCACGTTTAGCCGATAATACAAATCCTCGCGGAATTTCCCGGCATTCACATATTCGCGCAGATTGCGGTTCGTCGCGGCGATTATGCGGATGTCGGTTTTGATGTCCTTGTCGCCGCCAACCCGCTGGAAAGTGCGCGTCTCGAGAACCCGCAGGAGCTTTATCTGCGTGGAAGCGTCGATCTCGCTTATCTCGTCCAAGAACAAAGTGCCGCCATCGGCGAGTTCAAAGCGCCCTTGGCGTTCGCGGATCGCATCGGTGAACGCGCCCTTCTCGTGGCCGAAAAGTTCACTCTCGAGAAGCGTTGGGCTCAAGGCGGCGCATTCGACCGCGACGAACGGCCCTTTGGCTCTCGCGCTCAAGTTGTGGAGCGCGTGCGCGACGAGTTCCTTGCCGGTTCCGCTGGGACCCTCGATCAGCACGTTCGCGTTCGACTTCGCCGCCTGGCGGATGCGCGCGTAGACCTTTTGCATCGCCTCGGAGGTGCCGGTGAAATTCTCGAGCGCATACTTCTCGTCGAGTTTCGTCTTGAGCTCCTTGACCTCGGCCTCGAGGTGCACGGTCTTGAGCGCACGATCGACGCGCAACTCCAACTGGTTCAGATCCGTGATGGGCTTGGTGAGGAAATCGTCGGCGCCGTCTTTCATCGCCTCCACCGCCAGTTCCACGGTTCCGTAGGCCGTAAGCAAAATGCACGCAAGCGAGGGACAAAGCTTTTTCGCCGCTTTCAAAAGCTCCACGCCATCCATTCCGGGCATGCGGATGTCCGAGAGCATCAGCCGCGTGTCGCGGTGCGCATCCAAAAGCGCCAGCGCCTCCGTCGCGTTCGCGGCCGTCATGCAGTCGTACTTGCGCGAAAGCGCCCGCGCCATCGCGCTGCGGATCGCGGCCTCGTCGTCGACAATCAAAATTTTCGTCTTTTCCATCGTCATTCTTGAAGAGCGCGGATGCGCTTTTCGATTCTGGGGATCGAGACGGTGAAAAGCGTTCCTTCGCCTTTTTTAGATTCTGCGGCGATCGTGCCGCCATGCTCGCGCACGATCCGCTCGGTGATCATGAGCCCCAATCCGGTGCCGCCGGACTTGCCGCTGCGGTAAGGCTCGAAAAGATGTTTGAGCTGCTCGGCGTCCATGCCGTAGCCGGAGTCGCGTATGCCAACCTCCACCGCCTCGTCGCTCGTGCGCACCGCAACCTGGAGCCGGCCGCCGTCTTCCATCGCCTCGATCGCATTCTTGAGGAGATTGAAAAACACCTGCTCGAGCTGGTTTTTGTCGATCGCGCACACGGGAAGCGCAGCCGGCATGTCCAGCACCACGGAAATGCGCTTCTCCTCGAACCGGTTCTTGAGGGCCTTGAGGCACTCGGCCAAAGGTTCCGCGACATTGCCGGGCACAAGGCACGCCTTGGCAGGTCTGAGCGCCTGGAGGAAACCGCGGATTATCGCATCTAGCCGCGCAACCTGATGGCGGCAGATTTCAATCGTTTCGTCCCCGGGATGGTCGCGCTCCAAAAGCTGCAGATTGAGCGAAAGCGCATTGAGCGGATTGCCTATTTCGTGCGCCACGCCGGCGGCAAGATCGCGCACCGCACGCTCCCCCGCGGCGGCAAGCGCCTCTTCTTCATGGCGCTTTTCGCCGGTCACGTCGCGCACGACGATCAGCGTGGATTCGCGTTCGAGCGCCACGGTCTGAACCTCGAGGATGCGCTCTTCGGGATAGCTTATCTTGATCTCGCGTTTGGAGTTCGCCTTGAGCGGCAAGTCCAGCGGTTTTATCCCGTCTTTGCCGAGGATCTCCCCGACGAAAGGATTCTCGTACACCGTTTCGCCGTTGCCGTCGAGCACGGCGATCCCTTCACGGATAGACTTCAAGGTCGTTTCGAAAAAATCGAATTCGTCGGAAACCCGCTCGTACTGCTCGCGCAGCGTGGCCGCGTCGAGCTTGCCGATGTGTTTCCTCACGCCCTTGAAGAACGGCTTCACCGCGCAATCTCCTCCATCGCCGCGAAAAGCGCGTCCATCTGCGCCGGCGTGCCTATCGTGATGCGCAGAAATTCGCGCACGTTCTTCGCCGCCCACCACCTGACGAAAATGTTCCGCGCGCGGAGCGCCTTGAATATCTCCTCCGCCTTCTTGCCCGCCGGCGGCTTAGCGAAAACGAAATTGCTCTCGCTTGGGGCGACGCTCCAGCCCAAAGCTTCGAGCCGCTTTACCGTGCGCTTGCGCTCGGCGACGACCTTCTTCACGTTCGCGCGCATCCACTTCACGTCCTTCACCGCCGCGAGCGCCACGCGCTGGGCGATGGCGTCCACATTGTAGGAGTCCTTGACCTTCACAAGCGCGTCGATCAACTCTTTGGGGCCCACGCAATAGCCAACACGCAACCCGGCGAGCGAAAACGACTTGGAGAACGTACGCATGACGATAATATTGCGGTTGTCCTTCGCGGTCGCCAACTCCATGCAATTGGCGCTGGAGAAGTCGGCATACGCCTCGTCCACGAGCATCACGCCCTTGAAGTTCTTCGCCGTGCGCGCGACAAACTCTTTGTCGACCAAGGTCCCCGTGGGAGCGTTGGGATTCGTCCAGAGAAACAGCGCCGTTTTCTCGTCTTTCGTTTTGCCGCACCACGGCACGTCGCGAATCGCCGCGAGCGTCTTGTAGAGCGAATAGGAAGGATCGAGCGAAGCGATCTTTTCGTCGTTTTCGACAAACGCCCTCGCGCACAACGCGAGAATCTCATCCGACCCGTTCCCGACGAATATCCGCTCCGGCACCGTCTTGTCGAGCTTGGCGAGCGCCTTGCGCAATTCCGTGCAATCCGGGTCCGGATAGCGCCGGAGAAAATCAAGGTCGAATCCGGCAAGGACTTCTGCGCACTTGGGACTTGGCGGATAAGGATTTTCGTTGGTGTTTAATTTCACCACGTTTTTTGCTTTGGGCTGTTCGCCGGGAACATATCCCTCAAGCCGGCGGACGCTCTTCGCGATCATCATAAACCTATCTCCTGAGCTTCAGCACCGTAGCCGTCCGCGCCGGCAGGTAGAGCTTTATCTGCTGCACCAGCTCTTTGCCGTTGTCGACAAGCCCGGGGATGTATTCGCCGCCTGCGGCGATTCTCCCCTGCCCGCCGAAGCGGATTTCATCGGTGTCGAAAAGATGTTTCCAGCTCGTCGCCGGCGGAACGAGGATTCCGTAGTCGGTGTAGCTTTGCGTCGGGTGGAAGTTGAAGACGAACAAAAGTTCGCCGCGAACGTACGCAAGCACTTTGTCCGGCTCGTTGTCCGCGAGTTTCACGGGGGTAGAGTTGAGCGCCGGCGTGCCGAAGAGCGCGTTGATCATCTCTTCGTCGAAATCGCCCAACGCCTTGAACCGCAAATCCGCACTGTCCCTTAGCGACCACTGCCGCCGCGCGTGCGCATAGCTGAAGCCATTGCCCTCGCGCGGGAAGTCTATCCACTCCGGGTGGCCAAACTCGTTGCCCATGAAATCGAGGTATGCTCCACCGTTTAGCGAGCATGTCGCAAGACGCGCCATCTTGTGGAGCGCGACCGCGCGGTCCACTTCCAGCCCGTGCTGGTCCTTGCCCATGCCGTAGTAGATCGAAGCGTCCGCGAGCTCGAAGAAAAACGTCTTGCCGCCTACGAGCGCCTGGTCGTGGCTCTCCACGTAGCTCACCACTTTCTCTTCCGGGCGCTTGTTGGTAAGCTCGTAGAAGATTCCGCCCATGGGCCAATCATCGTCCTTCGTCTTGCCGGCAAGCTTGAACCAGAAGTCCGGCTCGCCCATCGCCATGCGGTAGTCGAAGCCGATTCCGCAATCGCTCGCCGGTGCGGCGCACCCGGGCATGCCCGAGACGTCCTCGGCGATCGTTATCGCATCGGGGTGGGATTCGTGGATCACGCGGTTGGCCATCTGCAGATACGCCCATGCGTCGTCGTCCATCGAGCCATCGAAATATTGCGCATAGCCGGCAAAGTTGGTCCCCAGTCCATGGTCCCAATAAAGCATGGACGTTACGCCATCAAAACGGTAGCCGTCGAAGCAATACTCGTCAAGCCAGAACTTGCAGTTCGAAAGCAGGAAGTGGATCACCTCCGTCTTGCCGTAGTCGAAGCAGCGACTGTCCCAAGCGCTGTGCCAACCCTTGCCGCCGCCGTGGAAATATTGATAATCCGTGCCATCGAACATTCCAAGTCCGTCACGCTCGTTCTTCACCGCGTGGGAGTGGACGAGGTCCATGATCACCCTGAGACCCATGCCATGGGCGGTATCGATAAGACTCTTCAATTCATCCGGCGTGCCAAAACGCGACGAGGCCGCAAAGAAGCTCGAGACGTGATACCCGAAACTCCCGTAGTACGGATGCTCCATGATCGCCATGAGCTGCACCGTGTTGTAGCCGGCCTTCTTGACTCGCGGCAGGATATTGTCGCGGAACTCGGTATAGGAAGCGACCTTCTCTTCTTCCGAACTCATCCCCACATGCGCTTCGTAGATAAGCTGGGTCTGCGGCTTGGGCGGCGCTTTATGCTGCCATTTGTAGGGTTTCTTGGGCTCATAGACCCGTGCGCAAAAGAGATCGGTTTCCGTATCTTGCACCACATAACGCGCATAGGCCGGAATCCGTTCGCCGCCGCCGCCTTCCCAGCGCATCTCGAGGCGATAGTTGTCGCCGTCCTTGATCTTGGACGCATCCACCTTGAGTTCCCAGACGCCGTTGGAGCGGCGCTTTCTCGTGCAAGCGAATTCATCCAGCGTCTTCCAGCCGGTGAAGTCGCCAACGAGCCACATCGCCGTGGCGTTGGGGGCCCACTCGCGGAAAATCCACTTGCTCCCTTTTTTGTGGAGACCGAAGTATTCGTGCGCACTCGCCCAGTCGGCAAGACTCGTCTTGCCTTGGGTAAGATCATTGGCGCGGTCGAACGCATGTTGCGCACGGCCGCGAATCGCCGCCTCGTATGGCTTGAGGTAAGGATCGTCGAGAAGATGCGCCATCCCGTCCTCCCTTTAGCTTACGAGCGGACGGTCGAGCATCTTCTCGTAGATGCTGATATATTCCTTCGCGCACTCCTCGTGGTTGAAGCGCTGGAGCGATTCGCGCATGATGCGGGTTATTTCCGCCTCGCGCACCTCCGCCGGCTGCGCGTAGAATTCCATCGCCTGATCCATCGCCCAGAAAAGTCCGCCCGCATCGTATGTATCGAACACGAAACCGTTGCCGGTGTGAGCGCGCCAATCTAGCGGATTGACCGTATCGTGCAGCCCGCCCGTGTTGTGCGCCACGGTGAGCGAACCGTAGATGGGCGCCTGCATCTGCGGCAGCCCGCACGGCTCGAAGAGCGACGGCATGAACGTGAAGTCCGACCCCGCAAAGCCAAGTTGCGAAAGGCGTCCATCGAAATTGTGCACGCCGAGCCTGCTCTGGATGCCATGGAATTCGCGGATATCCCAGAACGGCTGCTGATAAGGACCGTTGGCGATTACCGCAATCTGCGCACCGCGATCCCAATACTTGGCGAGGAAGCGGTAGGCGATGTCTGTCAAGAGCTGCGGCCCCTTCTGGATAGGGTCAAGGCGGCTCGGCCAGAAGAAGAGAGGCGCGTCCGGATTTTCTTCGAGTCCCAACGCATGCTGCAGCGCAAGCTTGTTCTTGCGCTTCATCTCGCGGTGATTCTCGGGTCCGTACTTGAACGGAATCTTGTCGTCGATCGCAGGATTGTCCGCCGAGTCCGGCGCGTTCAGAATGCCAGAAGCGCAGCCGGCGTTGAACTTGTTGCGGATTTCGTTGCGGATCGAATCCGGCACGAAGTTGTGCCAGCCGTTTACGATCTCCTGCAGGAACGTGGGCGAAA
The DNA here is from genome assembly GCA_045132115.1 of Kiritimatiellia bacterium. Classification (GTDB taxonomy): domain Bacteria; phylum Verrucomicrobiota; class Kiritimatiellia; order RFP12; family UBA1067; genus UBA1067. Next base: position 17,316 of record JBGURT010000023.1, on the reverse strand, counting down.
CCGTGTTGATGAAGTGCGCCCCGAAGATACCCGACGCCTGAAGGTCGATCTGGTTGTTGTTGCGGCTCTCCTCATAATTGTATGGCGGATAGCTGAAATAAAGATATTGCCAGAATTCCGCCGCGTCGATGCCCGCGTCCTCGATCTGCGCGAGGTTGAGCTTCTGGGTGTGGATGTTGTGCACTGTGAAGAGGCTGGGAATGCCCATGCGCCGCGCCGCCGCCGGCACGAGTCCAGTCATCCAGTCGTTGCAGTGCACGAGGTCTGGCTGGATGTAAGGGATGCAGTTGTTTATGACTTCGCGCTGGAAAGCCAAGGCGAGCTTCACGTTCCCGTCGCCGCGATCGTATACCGTGTCGCGGTAGTAGAAGCAACGGTCCTCTGCGAGGTGGATGCGCTCGTCCGGGAGGTGGGTCTTGTACTTCCTCAGTTCCTCGCTGACGAGCTGGGCCGTTTCGACATGGAACATGCGGCGGTAGTGCGGCAACGACACGTGGACATCGGCGCCAAGTTTGTGCAGCGCGGCGACAAGCGAGGCGGAAACGTCCGCCATGCCGCCAGCTTTGGCGGACATCCTGCCGGCGAGGTTGCCCATGCCCTCTGGCAGATATGTAATCTCGGGAGTGACGATAAGAATGCGCGGATTGCGCTTGGATTTGCTCTGCCCGGTTGGAATTGCCATTTTGCCGCCTCCTTCGTTTGGAAATTTACTCGATCGTCGCGATCGGCTGACCCTTCGTCACCGCCTTGCCGTGCTCGACGAGGAATGTGATTTTGCCGTCGGCCGCAGCCTTGATCGGATTGAAAAGCTTCATCGCTTCGACAACGCAAACCGCCGCGCCGCTCTTCACCGCCGCGCCGTCCGCCGCCATCGGCGGCTTGCCGGGCGCATCGCTGCGGTAGAACGTGCCGTTCAACGGCGCCAGCACGGGAGTGCCCTTGAGAGCGGGGCTTTGGGCGCTGGGCGCCGGGCCGGTTGCCTTGTTCTCCGTTCCCTGTTCCCCGTTCCTTGTTCCCCGAGACGCCTCTTCAACATCCGCTGGAATCGGATCGCGCGTGGCGGGATCGGCGTTGCGCCACTTGAAATAGCCTAGAGCCACTTCCGGGAACATTGCGTAGGAAAGAATATCCTCCTCGGCCTTGATCGTATTCGGCGGCAACGCTTCCGCCGCCGCTTCCAGCCCTGGCGCGAGCAAGTCTGCCGGGCGGCATGTGATTGGCTTCAGATTCCCGATCAGTTTCTTCCTGAGCTTGGGCTCGATCGGCGCTGGGGTGCGGCCATAGTAGCCGGCCGCATAACGGCGCGTTTCGTCCGTGACCATCGAGTACCGCTTGCCGCTAAGGACGTTCAGCACCGCTTGCACGCCAACGATCTGCGAAGTAGGCGTAACCAACGGCGGATACCCCATGTCGGCACGAGTCTTCGGGAGTTCCTCCAGAACCTCGGGCAGGCGATCGAGCGCATCCTGCTGCGCAAGCTGCGAGCGGAGATTGGAAATCATGCCGCCGGGAATGGCGTGCACGAGAACGCCGGCGTCCACGGCTTCCACCTTGGAGGACGAAGCAGGCTGACGCTTCTGCTTTAGGTCTTTGAAGTATGCGTTGATCTTGCCGAGCGCCGTCTGGTCGAGCCCCGTATCGAAACCCTCGGATTCGAGAATGGTCTTCACGCTCTCGCACGGCGGCTGGCTCGAGAAGCTCGACATCGTGGAAATCGCGCAGTCTACGCATCCGGCGCCGGCTTCCACCGCGGCCATGTACATCGCCGCGGCCATGCCGCTCGTCATGTGCGAGTGGATCTGAATGGGCATCTCGGGGAGATTCTTCCGCAAAGCGCTCACAAGTTCGCGCGCCGCGCCAGGCGTCAGGATTCCCGCCATGTCTTTGATGCAGAGGCTGTCGATGCCCATCGCCTCCTGCTCTTTGGCGAGCTTCACGTATGCTTCCACCGTATGCACCGGCGAAGTCGTGTAGCTGATCGTGCCCTGCGCATGGCCGCCGTATTTCTTCACCGAAGAAATCGCCTGCTCCAGATTGCGCGGATCGTTAAGGGCATCGAATACGCGGAAAATGTCCATTCCGTTCTCGCACGCGAGCGCCACGAAACGATCGACCATATCATCAGGATAATGCTTGTATCCAAGCACATTCTGGCCTCTGAGAAGCATCTGCAACGGAGTCTTCCTGCACACCTTCTTGATCTGGCGCAGACGCTCCCACGGATTCTCGCGCAGGAACCTCATGCAGACGTCGAACGTCGCGCCGCCCCAGCACTCGAGAGAGTAGTAGCCGGCATTGTCGATCGTCTCGGCGATCTTCAGAATGTCATCGGTGCGCATACGCGTCGCCCAAAGCGATTGGTGCGCGTCGCGCAAGGTAGTATCGGTAATTCTGACTTTAGTCTTCATATCTTTATGTATTATACCATATTTCCGTCATTTCTTCAAGATGTCATTATCGCCCAGTTCCGCCATGCCCATAGACTTCAGACGCTGGTTTACGCGCTCAAGCATCTCGGCACGATAGTTCTCTTGTGCCATTTTGACGCTTTCGGCGGCCTTGAGGCGAATCTTCTGCTCGCGCTTTTGCCTCTCTTCAAGCGCGGTGCAACATTCCTGCATCGTCATGCCGCCCTCGATTTGCAGACGCATCTCCGCTTTCATCCCTGCAATAATACGCATCAATAAGCGGGTTGAGGGTTGAGGGTCGAGGGTCGAGAGGATATTATTCTCAATTCCCAATTCCTCCTCGAACTCCGCCATTTCTTCGGCCGAAGCTTCGGGACGATCGACCCAGGCTCCGGGTTGGGCGAAACAGGCAAGATACCTGTCTAGCGCTGTCGGCAACGATGCAAAATCAATCTCGCCGGTTATCTGTTGGCGAACGGTCGGCGCCGTCTCCATCTTCTCGCGCGCCGCTAAAATCCCCAGCGCGACACATCCTATAACCAAGACCGCAAACGCCGCACCGATCGCCCACGGCCGCCAATTCCACGGGTCTTCGCCTATTACCCGATAAGGCTTTATCCCCTGTTTGCGGATAAGCGTATACGCATTCTCGCGGTTTCGCGCCTCGATCCACCCTTCGCAATTCCGGTTCTGCCGATCTTGATATAAGTATTTGTATTTCATTCGAGACCCGCGACGAACTCCTTCACCCCTTCATGATGCCAAGCGTCGAGCGTCACTTTGCGTCCGTTCACCTTGAAGCGGATTATTCCCTTCTTGATCCAGTCCTTGCGGTTCATCTCCGTTATCTCGCCATCAAGATCATATTCCTTGCGCCACAGCAAAAACACCTTCACGGCGAGGAAGACCGCAAATCCCCACGCAAGGACCATAAACTGCTTCTGGCGCGGCACGGCATTTTCCTTGAATTTTTCCGCCTGCCCGGGCGTGGCGGCCGTCTCGCCGCTATGCGCCTCGCGGTACAGGGCCTCGGCGTCCATCGAAGGATATTTGACATATCCGTCATACGCGAACCAGCCGCCCAGCGCGGCCATCAGTGCGGCCACGCCAAGATAACGCACCGCAAATTCCTTGTTGAGCTTGAATCTCATTTCAAATCCTTGAAGAATTTCTCCATCTTTTGGAGCATCAACTTGTGGCCCTCGGCATTCAAATGCGCCGTATCGTTAGGCGCCTGGAAATATTTCTTGCGGAAGTCCTCGTCGTTCGGGTCGATCCCTGAATCCTTGGCGGCATCGTAGCACGGGACTTTTTCGGCCTTGGTTTCTTTGCGGATAGTCTCCAACACCTCCTTGAAGTAGGGACGATCGACATTCCACGGGGTGACATATACAAGCTTCGCCTTGGGATAGGTCTTTTTGACGTCCTGCAAAAACTCGCGGAAACACCCCGGAAAATCCTTGAGGATCTGCTTGCGCTTGGCTTCGTCTGCTTCGGCAATGGCCGAAGTTTCGTTGTGCCCGGCGATGACGACGATATAGTCGACTTCCTCTGGAATTTCCTTGAAGCGTTTGCAAATCGAGGTGCCGGTTTTTGAATTGCCGTAGACGATTCTGTTGCCGTTCCTCCCCAGATTCACATAGCGCATGTGGTGCGCCTTGGCAAAGTTGTAATGCCACGCTTCCTGGATTGGACGACGATGGTTTTGCACATAGCTGTCGCCGATGAAGGCGATCGTGCGATTTTCGTACCTGTCGCTCGCGGTTGGCTTGCCGGTGCGGAAATCTTCGTCGAGGCGAAGGTAAGATGCGCCTTTCGCCGCAAAGATCGCACATGCGACAGCCAATGAAAACAACAATTTACGCTTCATGCTTTCTCTCGACATTTCCTAATGCTACATGTGGCATTCGCTACCGCACGAGAGTGCGGAGATATTGTCCGTAGCTCGATTTTCCGTAGGCGGCGGCGAGATCGGCGAGTTGCTTGTCGTCGATCCATCCGCGGCTCCATGCAATCTCTTCGATGCAGCTCATCTGCAAACCCTGTCGGTCGATGATCGCGCGCACGAAGTTCGTGGCATCGGCAAGCGATTGGTGCGTTCCCGTATCGAGCCAGGCGAATCCGCGCCCCATCGTGCGCACGTGGAGCCGGTGTTCTTCGAGATAGATGCGGTTAAGATCCGTTATCTCATACTCGCCGCGCGCCGAAGGCTTGAGCTCGGCAGCGTACTTGACGACGTCATTCGGGTAGAAGTAGAGCCCCACTACCGCATAATTGCTCTTGGGCTTCGCGGGCTTCTCCTCGAGGCTCACGGCGTTGCCCTCGCTGTCGAACTCCACGACGCCATAGCGCTCGGGGTCGGCAACACGATAGCCGAACACCGTCGCCTCCTTCTCCGCGCTCGCTTCCTTGAGGAGCACTGGCAGATTCGCGCCGTAGAAAATATTGTCGCCAAGCACGAGACAGACATCGTCATCCCCGATAAACTCGCGCCCGAGAACAAAAGCCTGCGCAAGCCCGTTTGGCGTCTCCTGCACCTTGTAGGAAAACTTCATCCCGATCTGCGACCCGTCGCCCAAGAGGCGTTCGAACATCGGCAGATCGACTGGCGTGGAGATGATCAACACCTCGCGGATGCCGGCGAGCATCAGCGTCGAAAGCGGATAGAAGATCATTGGCTTGTCGTAAACCGGCAACAATTGCTTGCTCACCACCTTCGTGAGCGGATGGAGACGGGTTCCAGCGCCGCCGGCCAAGATTATTCCTTTGCGCATCGTTATTTCCTTTTCTTGTCGCAGACTCCCATTGCGAGAATGGATTCGGTCTTTTCGTGATAGATGAAGAAAAGGAACCGCCCCGAGAGGATGAACTTGCGCGTCGAGGAGTCGACATGAGTTTGCTTGTCCTCGCTCTTGGCGGCGATGGTCTCGCCCTTGGCGCCCTTCTCGTCGAGCCTGAAACGGCATACCTGGCGGTATTCAAGTCCGGGCAGATCGCCATTGAGCCTGGTGTAACCCTTGACCGGGAATTTGAAATGGTTCAATGCTGGCGCAAGGTCCGTGTTGGAGACGATGTCCATCTTCGGCACGCCGACAACGACCGGTCCGTGATACACGCCGGCATCGACGAGCGACTTGTGCTTGAGAACGAGATCGTGAATCGTCTTTTCGTTCACCGCCGCGCGCACTTTCGCGAAATCGACGCCATTTTTGGGCATTATCGCGTAGAACGCCGCTCCGTCCGCCATTTGTATGCGGCCCATTGTCCAATCAGCCGTTTCGCAAATGTCCATCTCGCGCGCATCGTACATCATGGAATTGCGGATGTTTTCCGTGGGGAACGGCTCGGCCCATCCGATGTGGAACGATATGGCCTCGAAAAACGAATTGCGTTCATGGCGCATCACGTTCTGGGGAATCGCGAAATCCTCCATCTCGCCGTCAAGTTCAGACCGTACCCAGCACTCCGCGCCAATCTTCGGAAAAAGGAAACACACCTCCGCGCGATAGTTGCGTTCGAGGTCTTGGCGATACGCCGCCGAGACTTTACGGTAGTCCGGCACTAAGAACATGCGCGCCGACTTGAAAGATACGCCGTTCGTCGCGGCGGCTTCAAACTCGCGGTAAAGCGACGAATATGCCGCCTCTATCCCGGTCAAGACGCCAAGCGTCTCGGCGAAATGCGATTTGGTTATGGGATCGAATGCATCAGCCATGATGGCAGCATCGATCTCGAATCCCGCGGGCGAAAACACGACGTCGCCCTGCGCGTCCGCCGGCACGGCGCTGTTGAACGATTCTACGCCAAACGCGACCGAGCGTCCCGCAAAGCATATGTTCGCCGCCGCGAGCACCGAAAGCAAAAATACTGCAAGCTTGTTCATTTATTCTCCCAACGCAAGACGTTCGGCGAGACGCAACGGAAGCCCCGCCATCTTGATTCGCTCCTGGGCCGCCTCCACATCATACTCGAGCCGGCGGAACTTCACCGTGCGCGCAAGGAAATCGTAGATTACATACGATGCGCGCGGATCGCGGTCGCGCGGCTGGCCAACGCTCCCCACGTTGATGAAGTACTTGCGCCCGATAGGCAACTTGAAATCCTGAGGGTCGATGCGATAGACGCCAGCGACCTGCTTCTCGTAGATCATAGGGACGTGCGTGTGGCCATGGAAGCAAAGCGGCGTCTTCTGGCAAATGAAATTGGACTCGGCCTGGAAGTGGTCGAAAACATACCCGAAGGTCTCCGGGTTGTCCATCGTGGAATGGACGAGCGTAATTCCCAGTTGCGTCACCACGAACGGCAGGTTGTAGAGCCACTCGATTTCCTCGGCGTCCAATTGCTCGCGGGTCCAGCGCACCACCGCCGCCGCGTTGGGATGGAAATCGTCGAGATTCTGCTCCGACGAAACGTAGTGGTCGTGATTGCCCTTGACGACGGGGCAGCCGAGCTCGCGGATGACCTTCATGCACTCTGAAGGCGCGGCATTGTACCCCACTACATCCCCTGTGCACAGAAAATCGGTGACGCCTTCCTTGCGGCAGTCGTCCAAGACGACATTGAGCGCGTCGATGTTTGCGTGGATGTCTCCCAGAACCGCTATGATTTTGCCCATGGTGTTTCCTGGTTTTTATTTCAAGAGCGCCGCCGCAACCTGCAGATCCTCCACTGTGGTGATCTTGAGGTTTGGCTCTCTCGTTTCTAAAATCCTTACCTTCTCGCCGAGCTGTTCGACGGCCATGCATTCGTCCGTGAATTCCTTGCGCGTAGTCTTGGCGTACGCCTGGCGCAACATGCCCATCGGGAAAGCCTGCGGCGTCTGCACCTGATAGAGTTTTTCGCGGCTCACCGTCTTGACGATCTCGAGCTTGTCGACCTGCTTGAGCGTATCGACCACCGGGCGCCCCACGGTGACCGCGCCGCCTTTCATGGCCTCCTGGACGATCGCGTCAAACAGCGCCGACCCCGCAAGCGGCCGCGCGCCATCGTGGATTACGGCGATTGACGTCTCGGGGTCGCACGCGTCCAGACCCGCCTTGACCGACTCCTGCCGCCGCGCACCCCCCGGCACGATCTTGCCCAGCTTGGAAATGCCGAACATCTTCGCGACCGTCTGCGCCGCCACGAGTTCGTCCTTGCGCACCACAAGGACGATCCGGTCGATCTCCTTGCAACGCTCCAGAGCCAACAGCGACCATGCGATCACCGGCTTGCCGGCAAGCGCCATGAAGGCCTTGTCGCTGCCTGTTCCCATTCGCGTAGACTTGCCTGCCGCCACGATGATCGCTGTAGTCATTTTACAACCCCTTTCCGCAACACTTTTTGTATTTCTTGCCGCTGCCGCAGGGACAAGGATCGTTCCGCCCGACCGCACCTTGAGGTTTGGCCGGCGCCGTTCTCACCATGTTCCCCTTGACGCCCAAAATGTCCGCTATGGTCCGGGTATCGGGTTTTCCGTTTTTCGATTCGTCGATTTCTCGATTTTTCGATTCCCCGATTCCAGATTCCCGAGACCCGCCTGTCCTCCGCAGCCCTGGCGAAGGAGGAAGACCCGCTCCCAGAAGCCTCTGCATCCTCATCGCCGTGGCGGAGCGGAATTCGCTCCCCACGACCTTGCTCTTGATCGACCCCATGAGCGTTTCGAACATCCCGAACGCTTCTTTCTTGTATTCGATGAGCGGATCGCGCTGGCCGTAGCTCCGCAAATTCACGCCTTGGCGCAAGTCGTCCATCGCCCTTAGATAATCCTGCCATTCGCGATCGATCACCTGCAAAAAGACGCCGCGTTCCATGAACGGCAAGACCTCCTGGTCTTCGCTCGCGCACTTGTCCTCGTACGCCGCTTCGATGCGCTTCATGAGCAGTTCGCCTGCGGCGAGCGGAGCGCCCATCAGCGGCCGCAGTTCGTCTTCCGTCGCCGTGATCGGGAACGTGACCCCGAGCCAGTTCATGAAGTCGTCGAGCTGTCCGTCCTTCGCGCTGAAAAGATACCGTTCGGCCTGATTCATCACGAGGTCGTTCATCACGTCCAGGACGAGATTGTGCACCGCCTCGGGCGTTCCGGCGAGAACGCGTCCGCGCAATTCGTACACGACCGAGCGCTGCTTGTTCATCACGTCGTCGTATTCGAGCGTGCGTTTTCTCACCGCGAAATGCTGTTGCTCCACGCGGCGCTGCGCGGTCTCGACCGACTTGTTGAGCCAGCGATGCTCCATAACTTCGCCTTCCTTCATCCCGAGGCGCTGCATGATGCCGCTTATCTTCTGCGACCCGAAAAGGCGCATGAGCGGATCCTCGAGCGAGATGAAGAACTGGCTCGAACCGGGGTCGCCCTGACGCGAGCAGCGTCCGCGCAACTGACGGTCGATGCGGCGGCTTTCATGGCGCTCGGAGCCGATCACATGAAGCCCGCCGAGTTCGGTGACGCCCTCGCCGAGTTTGATGTCGGTTCCGCGACCTGCCATGTTGGTCGCGATCGTCACCGCGCCGCGCTGGCCGGCAAGAGCCACGATCTCCGCTTCGCGCGCATGGTTCTTTGCGTTCAACACCTCGTGCGGGATATGCGCCATCTTAAGCATCCGCGACAGCACCTCCGACGTATCCACCGTCACCGTGCCCAGCAAGACCGGCTGGCCCTTCGCGTGCCGCGCCGCCACGTCCGCAATGATCGCCTTGAATTTTTCGCGTTGCGTGCGGTAGATCTGGTCGTTGTAGTCGGTGCGGTTCACCGGGCGGTTCGTTGGAACGGAAACGACGTCAAGTTTGTAGATGTCCTTGAATTCCCGGGCCTCGGTCTCCGCCGTGCCTGTCATGCCGGCGAGCTTCTTGTAGAGGCGGAAGTAGTTCTGGATCGTGATCGTGGCGAGCGTCTGGCTCTCCTTCTCGATCTCCACCTGCTCTTTCGCCTCGACCGCCTGGTGAAGTCCGTCGGACCAGCGCCGACCCGGCAGCACGCGCCCCGTGAATTCGTCGACGATATACACGTGGTTGTCCTGCACCACATAATCGACGTCGCGCTCGTAGAGGCAGTAGGCCCTCAAGAGCTGGTCCACGACATGGACGCGGTCGCTCTTGACCATGAAGTTCTGCTGCGCGTCGCGCCGCCGCTCCGTGCGCTCGGCGTCGCTCAGCGTCTTGTCGCCGTCGATCGCGCTGAGCTCGGCGGCGATATCGGGCAACACGAACAGCTTGGGGTCGGACGGACAAATCTTCTCGCAACCTTTGTCCGTGAGCGATACTTCGCGCGTGCGCTCGTCGATCGTGAAGTAAAGTTCGTCCTTGAGCGTGCGCGCATGCTCCTTCCACATTTCCGAGAGCATTTGCATCTCCACGTCTTCGTGCAGCTTGCGCAAGTCCGCATCCTCGAGCATGTGCAGGAACTGCTTGTGCTTGGGCATGGAGTGGTAGACCTGGTAGAACTTGTCCTTCACGGTCTGGGTTTCGCCCTTCTCCCACGCCTTCTTCGCCGCCTGCACGAAATCGTTGCACTGCGCGGTTTGCACGCGCACGATCGCGCTCACGAGCGGATTTATCTCGATGTAGACGTGCGAGGTGGAGACCGTCGCCGGGCCGCTGATGATCAGCGGAGTTCTCGCTTCGTCGATAAGAATCGAGTCCACTTCGTCGACGATCGCGAAGTTGTGTCCGCTCTGCACGACCTGCTCGGGGCGCTGCGCCATGCCGTTGTCGCGCAGATAGTCGAAACCGAATTCGCTGTTGGTGCCGTACGTGATGTCGCAGGCGTACTGCGCGCGGCGCTCCTCCGAGTCCATCGAGTTCTGGATGCACCCCACGGTAAGGCCGAGATATCTGTAGAGGTGCCCCATCCAGCTCGCGTCGCGTCTCGCGAGGTAGTCGTTGACCGTCACGAGCTGCACGTTCTTCCCGGCTAGCGCATTGAGGTAGAGCGGCAGCGTCGCCACGAGCGTCTTGCCTTCGCCCGTTTGCATTTCCGAGATTTTCCCCTGGTGCAAAACGATGCCGCCCAAGAGCTGCACGTCGAACGGCACCATGTTCCAGGTAAGCGTGTGCCCGCAAACTTCTTCGGTAGTGCCCAAGAGATGGCGGCACGCGTTCTTCACGAGCGCGAAAGCGTCGACCAGAACATCGTCCAGCGTCTCGCCGGCGGCGACTCTCGCCTTCAATTCTTCCGTGCGCCTGGGAAAATCCCCGTCGGCGAGGTTGAGCTTCTGCAACTCCTCTTCTTTCGCATTGATGGCTTTGACGACCGGCCAGAGTTTCTTCAGCTCGCGCTCGTTCTTCGTCCCGAAAATCAACTTGAGTACGTTCATTTCGTCTGCTTGCCTTTTGATGTCTTGCCGCTTGCGGTTCCTTTCTTCTTGCCGCTGCCGGACTGCTTGGGCGGCCATTCCAGACCGGCCGTGAGTTCATCGATCTCCTTGATGAAATCCTTTACTTCCGTCCCCGGTCTGTAGCCGCCCTTGCGCTTGAGCTCGTTGCCTTCGGGATCGGTTACGATCGTGCAGGGAACGCCGCCGATCCCGAACTGGCTGAACAGCTCCGGATTCTGCTTTGCCGCCAGCGCCGAAAGCTTCTCTTGATGCTGCGGCCTGTCAATGAAGACGAGGACGTATTTGCTTTTCAGTTTGCTGACGAATTTCTTTTGCGAGAGGATTTCGCGCTCGTAGCGGATGCACGGTCCGCACCAGTCGGAACCGCAAAACACCATGTAGACGAGCTTTCCTTCGCGCTTGGCCTGCTCGCACGCGTTGGTGAAGTTTTCCGTAAAGCCGTAGGGCACGGTCTTGGAGACCTTGGGCGGCGCGGCGAAAAGCGCCGTCGCCGTCAAACACGCCATGATTGCCGCGAAATGTTTCATAACGCCTCCACTATTTTGCCGATCGGATCGCCGTCGCTCTTCAAGAGCCCGGCGGTTTTCTCGAGCCGTTTTGCCGCCTCTGCGCACAGCGACAGGTCTTCGAGCCAAGGCTCGAGATGCGCGCATACCGTATCTGCGGTGAAATTCTCCTGCAGCAGTTCCGGCATCGGCTGCTTCCCGTCGCCGCCGCACCTGTCCCAGATGATATTCGCGAGCCCCACGTATCTCGTGCCCGTGAGCGCACGGCGCAGGAACGCCGCCAGAAGCGGCCCCACCTTGTAGACGAGCACCGTGGGGCAACGGCAAAGCGCCGCTTCCAAGGTCGCCGTGCCGCTCGCGACGACCGCGCAGCGCGCCTTGAGCATGAGCTCGCGCGCACCGCCTTCGCGAACTTCCACATTCTCCGGCAGCGCCATCTCCCTGATCCACCCGAGCGCCCGCTTGTGCGCCGCAGGAATCGCAAAACGGAATTCCGGATGGCGCCGCGCGACTTCCAGCAGCACCGGCAGAATCCGCGTGACTTCGCCTCTGCGCGAACCGGGCAGGAGCGCGACCAGATCTGGCTGCGCATTGCGCTCCAGGCCTTCGAACCGCTCCAAGAGCGGATGGCCCGTGAAACATGCGAAGTCCGGCTTCTTGAAAATCGCGGGCTCGAACGGAAAGAAACAGCAAAGCCTGTCGAGCGCCGCCTCGATCTTCGGGACGCGCCCTTGGTGCCACGCCCAGACTTGCGGACACACCACGTGCACCGCGCGTATGCCCAGCGACTTCGCGTACGCCGCGAGTTTGAGGTTCAGCCCCGGATAGTCTATAGTCAAAACCACGTCCGGCCGCCACTCGCGGATCGCGCGCTCCATCGTGCGCTTCACGCGCATGAAGAAGAAAATCCGCTTCAGGACTTCCCAAAGCCCGAACACCGCGAGATCCGCCGTCTCGAAGCCGTAGTCGGAATACGTGCGCACCTCGTGGCCCGCCAGCCGCTCGCGGATGCGGTCGGCGTAGATTTTCCCGGACTCTTCTCCGGCCAGAAGGAGAATCTTCTTCATGGCCTCAGGGGCGCGGGCTTGAGGCCGCTCTCCATCCCCACGATCGCAATGCCGTGCTTGTCCGCGAACGCGATCACTTTTTCTTTCTCGAGCACGATCTGCCGCCCGGCCTGGAACGCGAGCGCCGTCGCCCCGGCTTTCCTGATCATCTTCATCGTCTTGAGCCCGACAACCGGGATGTCGAACCTGAAGTCGTGTCCTTCGCGCGCCGCCTTGAACACGATCGCGCCGCCCTTGCCGGAAAGTCTGCCGCCGCGCTTTATCGCCGCATTCGTCCCCTCGAACGCCTCCACGGCGAGCACCATCCCCTCTTTCACCATCACCGTCTGACCTACATCGTGAAGCCCAACGTCATGCGCCACCTTCATCGCGTGCGCCACGTCGCTCGCCTCGGATGGCGAGAGCCCGCGCTTCGTGAGCGCGCCCACCCCGGGCATCGAATCGTCCATGTAAAGCGACGCCGGCAAGACATTCAGCCCCAATTCCTTGAACTTCTCGATGAGCTTGCCGAAGATCGTATGCGCGTTCTTCACCTTGAGCTCGTCAAGCCACTTCTGGATTTCCTTGTCGAATCCGCCGCGGAAAATCGACATCGGGCTTATCTGCCCGGCCATGATCACGCCGTCATAGCCGTCGGCCGCAAGCTTTCTGAGCGATTTCACGCTCTCGCGCAAGGTAAACCAACGCACGTGATCCGCCGCCTTGGCCGTGGCCCGTGCGGTCGATCCCCTGATCGCCACGACATCCACCGTCTCCACGCCCGCTTTGTGCGCACCTTCCGCCAGAAGCCGGGGATAATCCCCGCTTCCTGCTATAATAGCCAGCTTGTTTACCATTTACTTGTAATTATACCAAAAATTAAGGGGTTTTGCAATCCCTCAGCCCTCATTCATCCCCGAGGGTGAAACAGCGCCATGCTGTCTTTGAGGTGCTCGAGGCTCACGTGCGTGTAAATCTGCGTCGTGGAGAGCGAAGCGTGGCCCAGCATTTCCTGGACGTTGCGCACGTCCACTCCCGCGTCGAGAAGATGCGTCGCGAACGAGTGGCGCAATTTGTGCGGCGTCACATCCGGCGGCAATCCCGCGCTCGCGAGATATTTTTTCATGACGCGTTCGGCGTCGCGCGGCGACATGACCGCGCCGCGGTGCGTGCGGAAGATATGGCCGTCGCCATCGCCAAACGCGCCGCGATACGCCGCGAGCGCGTCGCGCGCATATTTCCCCACGATCACCAGCCGCGATTTGCCGCCCTTGCCGGTGACGATGAGTTTGCCGCTCGCCATGTCTATCTCGTCCCACTTGAGCCCCATGACCTCGCTTATGCGGCAGCCGGTGGAATAGAGGACCTCGAAAAGCGCCGTGTCGCGCAAGCACTGGAATTCGCCTATCTCTCCCGCTTCCTTGAGCTTCCCCGGCTGTTCGAGGAATGTTTTGCATTCCGCCGCGGTCAAGGTCTTGGGCAGTCTGCGCGGTGCGCGCGGCCCGTGGATGAAGGTGAACGGATTGTCCAGAACCGCCAGCCTCCGCTGCAAAAACCGGTAGAAGCTCCTCAAGGCCGCAATCTTGCGGCGGATGCTCGCGGCGGAAACCCCGTCTTTCGCCATCGCGGCGAAGAACGACCGCGCCTGACGGTCCGTCACGCCCTTCCACGCAAACGGCGGCTCCGCCCCCTCGCCCCAAAGCGCAGTGGCGAACTGTCCGATGTCGGTCACATAGCCTTCGCGCGTGTGGACGCTCGCGCCCCTCTCGCCCTCGAGATGCGCGACAAACGCCTTGATCGCATCGTCGTCGGCGGCGAATCTATTGGGCTTGATCATCCTTGCCGCCGCCCTGATTGAACTTCTCCGCCCGGGCGGCATAATTCTCGATCTGCGCGCGATAGGCGTAAAGCACCTTCTTGAGCGCCGCGATCTGGCGGTCGCTAAGCGTGCCGCGCCGGCCGAACTGCTCCATGAGCGACACGACAAACGCCTTGTCGTCGTAGACGCGCTTGCCGCCGCCCTTCTTGTCGCGCCACACCTTGATCTCTTTGGCCATTTCCAGCATGGCGCCGATCTCGGGGTTCGCCGGTTTCTGCGAAACTCCTCCCGGCACGAACGGCGAAAGCCTTGCCGCGATCTCCTCCGCATCCGGCGCGGTGCGCGAGCGCTCCAGCACCGTGCGCGCCAGGATCGCAAACTGCTTGGCCGACAACGGACGGTTGCGGTGGTATTGGTCCAGGAGCGACTCGATGAACGGGCTCGCGTTGCGCGCCCCGACGCGCTCCAGAACCTCGAACGCATACTGCACGAGCGCAGGATCTGCGCGCTCGGCCCTTTCGGCCGGCGCCGAAGTCTCGATCGCCCCCGCCTCGCGAAGTATCCTGTCCACATCCGGAATCTGCCCGGCGTACGCATACGCCATCTTCACCAGATACTCGAACTGCCGCGCGCTCAATTCCCTGCCGCCTTCGTATTGTTCGCGCAGACTCTCCACGAATTTGCGGTCGTCGTAAAGCCGCTTGCCGCTTTTGACCGGCGCCCGCCACGTCTTCACGCCTTCCAGAAGCGAGAGCACGAGCTCCACCTTGTCCTTCTCCGGCGGCGCCTCGCTCCCCGTCTTGATCTCCCCCAAAACCGCCACGAGCCGCTTGTAGAAGTCGCTCAGCATCTCGTTCATCGACTCCTTGCCCGCCTCGATCTTGTCGAGCTCGCTCTCCATTTTCGCCGTGTAGCCCACGCTGAAAAGCGAATCGAGATTCGCCACGAGATAATCGCACGCCACCATGCCGCGCTCGCGCGTCGGCACAAGCTTGCGCTTCTGGGTTTCGGCGTATTCGCGCTTCTTGAGCGTCTCGATCGTCTGCGCATACGTCGAAGGTCTCCCGACGCCGTTGTCTTCGAGCGCCTTGATGAGGCTCGCTTCGGAATAGTACGACGGGCCCTTCGTCTGCTTCTCGTCGCCCACCCACCTCACGACATCGAGGATCTCCCCCGGATCCATTGGCGGCAGCGCCTCCACCTGGTCGGTGTCCTCGGCGCCTTCGTCTTCCTCCGCCGCCTTCTTCTGCTTGAGCGAAAGCTTCATCACCTTCAAAAAGCCGTCGAACACGACTTCCGTGGCCGACGCCGTAAACTCGTAGGCGTGGTTCATTGCCGGTTTTTCCGGCGTGAACACCGCGGTCTTGAGCACGGTCTTGGCGTCCGCCATCTGGCTCGCCATGAACCGCCGCCAGATGAGGTCGTAGAGCTTCAATCCGGCGGCGTCGAGACTCGCGCCATCGGGCGTCTTGCCAATGTCGGTTGGCCTTATCGCCTCGTGCGCGCCTTGCGCCGTTTCCCTGGACTTGAAGATATTGGGCTTCGCCGGATAGTATGCGTCGCCGTACTTGGCGCGGATGAAATCCTCCGCCGCCTTGCGCGCAAAGTCGGAAACGTTCACCGAGTCCGTTCGCATGTAGGTGATGAAGCCGTCTTCATAGAGTTTTTGCGCGGTGGCCATCGTTTTCCCGGGGCTCATCCCCAGGACGCTCGACGCCGCCTGCTGGAGCGTGGACGTCGTGAACGGCGGCAAGGTGTGGCGCGTCTTGGGCTGTTCCTTGAGGTTCGCGACCTTGAGTTTCGCCCCGGACAGATCCAGCACTATGTTGTCGGCCGTTTCGCGGTCGCGGATATCGGGCTTCTTGCCGTCGAAGCGCGCGAGCCTGGCCTTGAACTCGCCGTCTTTGCCGGCGCCGTGCTTTTTGGCGACCGCCCCCATGAGGTAGTAGGTCTCGGGCTTGAAGCTGTCGATTTCCCGCTGCCGCTCCACGAGGAGCCTTAGTGCGACCGACTGCACGCGCCCGGCGCTCAGCGTCTTGGCGTTACTCACCCTCACGTTCCGCCACAAGACGGGGCTCACCATATACCCGACGATGCGGTCGAGGATTCGCCGCGCCTGTTGGGCGTCCACCATTGGGAGATCGATATCTCGCGGCGCGGCGACGGCCTTCAATACCGCGCCCTTCGTGATTTCGTTGTAGGTCACGCGCTTGAACGGCTTGCCGTCTGCGGCATCCTCGAGCACCGTGCGCAAATGCCACGCGATCGCCTCGCCCTCGCGGTCGGGGTCGCTCGCGAGATAGATTTCGTCCGCCGCCTTGGCCGCGGCGCGCAAGTCTCTGACCACCTTGGCCTTGTCGTCGCGGATTTCATACTCCGGAAGAAACCGCCATTTCCCGTCGCCGGCGGGCACGATGCGCACGGAAAGATTGTGCGTGGGCAGATCGCGCACATGCCCCACCGAGCTTTTCACCGTGAATTCGCCCCCGAGGTATTTGGCGATCGTTTTCGCCTTCGCAGGCGATTCGACTATCAACAACTTCTTCATACGCGCGTTATTCTACAATAATTCGCGCCGTCTGTCAAGTAGCGAGCGGCGGGCGACGGCGTGGAAACGGAAATTCGATCCGGTGGAATGCACGATTCGACGCGGTGGAATGCGCCATTCGACGCGGTGGAAAACGCAATTTGACGCGGAGAAAACGGAAAATCGACCCGGTAAAATCGGACAATTGACGCGGTGGAATGCACGATTTGATCCGGTGAAAAACACAAAATCCGCCATCGCTCGCGCGCTCAGCTCTCAGCGCTCAACCCTAATTTCCCCGCTATTCTAGCCAGACGTTGATCGAATCCTACGCGGTTGGTGTAGCCTAGTTCCCGCCACGATTTGCCGCTTAAGACCGCGAGGGCGAAGACGCGCTCTTTGGGCTTGAGCCGCGCGAGGGCCGATTTGATTTTGCGCGCCTTTGCAGCTTCGGATTCGGCGCAGTCGATCGCCGCCATCGCGCTTGCTGCGCTGCGGCCACGATCCGAAAATACCCGCATTTTGCCGCCATCGCCATCGCACGAGTCCGTGAGCGAGTCGTAAGACACCATGCCGGCTTCGAATCGGCCTTGTGCGGACTGCCGCCATTTTCGTTCGCGGTCGCGTTCCAGTTCCAGGCAATAACCCCGCGCCTCGTCCATTGTCATTCCCTCGCCCTTCATCTCGCGCCTCCTTTC
>JBGURT010000022.1:0-6182 GCA_045132115.1 Kiritimatiellia bacterium | reverse complement strand
GGCGATGGCAATGGTGAACCTGCCACGGCAATCTCATGCGCAACGATACGCAATTTCCAACCTGATGGATACGGCGGTTTTAGGCTTACGTTGAGCGTGGCGATTTCACAGGGCGACGCCAAGTCCCTGGCCGGAGATTTCAACAGTACGCTCAAAGTGGCATCGGCACCTACTGTTGCCGGAATAAAGGCGCTCACTTCGTATGAAAGCGTCTCTGCGGACAATCAAGTGCTCTCTACAAACGGCTTGGTGTATGCATCAAGCGGTGCAACTGTAACGGTCGACCTCTTTCTGCCCGCTCCGTCCGACAGCACGTCTTTCTACAAAGTGTTCGCGCTGGATGAACTGCCCGCCAAGGAATGAACCTATATACAAATTAACAAGGAAGGAAAACAACTATGCTCAGACTAAACTGCTTCTTTCAGGCAAAGGACGGACGTCTTGATGACGCTATTGCCGCGGCCAAGGAACTGATCGCAGCCTCGCTCATGCAGGACGGATGCATCGCCTACGACGTGTTCGCGTCTGCGACACGTCCAGGCATACTACTAATCTGCGAGACATGGCGCGACAATGCCGCGCTCGCGGCGCACTCCGCCTCCGAGCCGTTCGTCAAGAACGTCGCAATCATCAACGACTGTGGCGAGATGAAGATCGAGAAGTTCGAGATGTAAAATCGAGAAGAGCGAAACGAGGGATGGCAAGATAAGGTGGCGCAAGGCTGATGGAGGGCTGTGACGATGTTCTATGGAAGCGAACATTCTAACTTGATGCCGACGAACTGCGAGTATGCGTTCGTCGGGTCGCTTGGCAAACTGTACCAGCTGATGCTCGGCTGCTGGCGGCGGGAGACGTGCGCACCTCGTATGCAGGAAAAATGGAGCGAGGCCAACCCGACCTGCGGACAATGCTCCATCACGGCTTTTCTGGTGCAGGACATCTTCGGTGGCGAGGTATATGGCGTACCGCTCGGCGACGGCAACTACCATTGTTTCAACAAGGTGGGCGATGCCGTGTTCGATCTCACTAGCGAGCAGTTCGACCATCCCCTTGCGTACACGATGGACTTCCCGCAGAGCCGAGAGACGCATTTCGCCAAGGCGGAGAAGAAAGCGCGGTACGAGACGCTGAAGGATGTGCTTAAGAGAAAAGCGAAGTCGTAATGGGCAGAACGCTTACAGATTTCTCGCAGCTGTCCAAGGGGATGTTCAAGAAGAGCGACCCCGTGGTGGAAGTCAAGCCGCTGCCGCCAAAGAAGGCGGCGGGTGATGATGCACTTGCCTATTTCGGACAGAACGGGGCTGAAGGGTCAGACTTGATTGCCACAGTAAATTACCACAGTAGCGGGAGTTTATGATATACTGTTCGGCATGAGACGTTGCAGGATAAATCTTCCAAATCGTTGCTGTCACCTGATCAGTCGCGTCGCCCACCGCGCCATGACGAAGGATGGCAGGCGCCGAATCGAAAGGGTCGCGAACCCCCGCGAGGGGCGGTTGCGGCAACATTGGTATTGGCAACACTTGCACACTGGCAACATTTAACATGATGTTTGCGCGGACCGTCGCTAGTAGCTGAGCGAGAGGGTGGCGGTTGTGACGAAAGGGAAACGGCAATCTTTCCGTGATGCGCTCTGACGCTTTCTTTCCCTTCGCACGGTTCGGGGGGCAAAGAGGGCGCGTGGGGATGGTTTCGGGACAGTCGCTATTCCCCTTGCTAGGGGGTTGTTTCACGGCGTATGTCGTCCACTAGAGCGCGGGCGGCGGGCGGCAGCGCAACGTTTCTTCGCCATGCGAGATAGACATCGCTGACGAGAGCGGGTGCAAACGGGCGGAAGGTCATGCGCGACGCAAACTCGTGCGGAAGGACTCCGTCGATGCAGATTGCCGAGCCAAGCCCCGCCTCCACGAACATGGCCGCGTTGTAGTAAAGGTTGTAGGTCGCCACAAGGTTCAGCCGGCCAAAAGGGAACCCCAGCCATCCGGCGATGAATTCGCGTACCATTGCCTGTCGCGGGCAAACGAGAGGAATGCCTTTTGTGTCCGCCGGAACAATGTGTTTCTTCGATGCAAGCGGAGAGTCCGACGGGACATACATCCCCCAATGATGCGTGTACGGCAAGGAAAGATAGTCGAACCCGTCGTAGCGTCCAGGCCCTACGAGCAGTGCGAGATCGTGGACTCCCTCCCGCAGGTGCGAAACAACATCTTCGCCGTTGCCGGACGCGATGCTGAACCGTAGCCGTGGATTGTCGCGCGAGAGTCTGGCGGCGGCATGGGCTATGAAACGGAATGCCGGAGTCTCGCCGGCACCTATGGATACCGTGCCGGAAAGTTCTCCCGAATCGTCGGCCTTGATTTCGGCTTCCGTTCGCTCGACGAGATCGACCAGGTCGTCCGCACGGCGTTTGAGGGCGATTCCCTTTTCCGTCAGGACAACACCCCGTGCGTTCCGTTCTATGAGCTTCTGGCCCAATTCTTCCTCGAGTGCGGCGAGCTGCGTCGAGAGTGCGGGCTGCGAAACGTGAAGTTGCGCGGCGGCTTTCGTTATGTTGCCTTCCTCGGCAACAGCTATGAAGTATCTGAGTATTCGTATGTCCATGGTGAATATCATATCAAATTTTGCCATAACTGTCAATTATGGCTTAGGATAATAAATATGTATTTGCTATTGCGAGGCTTTTATGGTATAATATTCGGCGTTTTCTTTTTCACACCCAAAAGAAGGATGCAAAGATGAAAAAACTCGCAATAGGAGGCATGGCAATGGCGGTAGCACTCGGCGCAAGCGCGCTGGAACCGACGCAGGAATGGGACAAGACGTTCCCGAAGTCCGACAGAGTTGAACACTCAAAGACGACGTTCCGCAACCGCTTCGGCATCGAACTTGCGGCGGATGTTTACAAGCCGAAAGGTGCGACGGGCAAGCTTGCGGCGATTGCCGTTTCGGGTCCGTTCGGTGCGGTGAAGGAGCAGTGCAGCGGACTGTACGCGCAGACGCTCGCAGAGCGTGGGTTCCTGACGATTGCGTTCGATCCGTCCTACACGGGCGAATCGGGCGGAGAGCCGCGTTATGTCGCGAGCCCCGACATCAACACCGAGGACTTTCAGGCGGCGGTCGATTATCTCATTTCGCGTGACGACGTTGATGCCGACAGGATCGGTATTCTTGGCATCTGCGGATGGGGCGGACTCGCCATCAACGCGGCGGCGGTCGATACCCGCGTCAAGGCGACCGTCGCATCGACCATGTACGACATGACGCGCGTCATCGCGAACGGCTACAACGACAGCGAGGACAGCGCGGCGGCGCGAAAGGCGAAGAAGGAGGCGATGAACGCCCAGCGCATCGCGGATTTCAAGAGCGGCGTTCCCGCGCTTGGCGGCGGTGTGGTCGATCCTCTTCCCGCCGATGCGCCGCAGTTCGTGAAGGACTACCACGCCTACTACAAGACCCCTCGCGGCTATCACAAGCGTTCGCTCAATTCTAACGGCGGCTGGAACAAGACCTCGGCCCTCTCGTTCATCAACGCCAAGCTACTCGCTTATGCAGGCGAAATCGAGAGTGCAGTCATGGTTCTCCACGGCGAAGATGCGCACAGCCGCTACTTCGGCGAGACGGCCTTTAAGATGCTCAAGGGCGACAACAAGGAGCTCGTCATTGTTCCCGGCGCGTCGCATTGCGACCTCTATGACGGCGGCGAGAAGGGCGCGATTCCCTTCGACCGCATAGCTGCGTTCTATAGGAAGCATCTCAAGTGACGGTAGATGAATTCAGAAAGACGATGGCGGATGCCAAGTACATTCCAGCGGGGAGTGAACTTCATCTTGCCTTCCATGCCTTTTCGCAGGAGGCGCTGAAGATTACAGCCGAACTGAACGGCTCGTACCATACGCCGGAAGAGGTGCGCGCGTTGATGTCAAAGCTGACGGCGAGCGAGATCGACGAATCGTTCGCCATGTTCCCGCCGTTCCACACAGACTGCGGCAAGAACACGAAGATCGGCAAGCGCGTGTTCGTCAACGCCGATTGCCAGTTCCAGGATCAGGGCGGCATCAGCATCGGCGACGATGTGCTTGTTGGTCCACAGACGATCATTGCGACGCTCAACCATGATCCCGATCCCGACAAGCGCGGCGGCATGTTCGCAAAGCCAGTCTTCATCGGCAACAAGGTGTGGCTTGGCGCAAGGGTGACAATCTGCCCCGGCGTGACTATTGGCGAAGGTGCGATAGTCGGTGCTGGCGCGGTAGTGACGAAGGATGTGCCGCCGCGTACGGTCGTTGCCGGAGTTCCGGCAAAAGTCATCAAACAATCCTGACCCTTTGCGTTCTTTGCGCTCTTTGCGGCGAAAAAACAATCACAAACACGAAATGGAAAGGAAAAGAAAATGAAATGCGCAGTTGTATATTTCTCGTGGAGCGGAAACACGCGCTTCGCCGCCGAGACGATCTCGAAGAAGGCCGGTGCCGACTTCTTCGAGATCAAGGCCGAGACGCCGTACAGCGGCGATTTCCAGAAGTGCTGCGACGAGGCGAAGCCCGAGTGCTACGGAAAGACGCTGCGTCCGATCAATCCGATCGAGGGACTCGACCTCGCGAAGTACGACCTTGTCTTCGTCGGTTCGCCGAACTGGTGGGGTACGATGGCGCCGCCCGTGCGCACGTGGGTCACGCAGAGCAAGGACGCGCTAAAGGGCAAGACTGTTTGCCTCTTCCAGACTCACGGCGGCGGCGGAATGCAGCGCGTCGGCAAGGAGTTCGCGGAGGTGATCGGCGACACGGCGAAGGTGCTGCCGCCCAAGGCGTTCAGCGGCTCTTCGATCAAGTCCAGCGTCAAGGCGCTCGAGGATTTCGCCGACGAAAGGATGTCCAGCAAATAGTATGGCTCTACTCATGAGAAGCACGTTATTGCTTTCGCTGGTGGGAGTTTTGGAGTTTAGGAGGAAAGTGGTTGCGGCATGCGCGAATTCAATTACTCGTGCTGCGACCTAAAAACTCCAAAACTCCGAAACTCCAAGTAGCGAAAGCAACAAGAAAGGAACAATATGAAAGTACTGCTCATAAACGGAAGCCCGCGCGCGAACGGCAACACGGCGCGCGCATTGAAGGAAGTCGCCGGCACGCTTGGCGCTGAAGGCATCGAAACCGAGACGGTCTGGACAGGCAACAAGCCCGTCCGCGGATGCGTTGCCTGCTATCAGTGCAAGGCGAAGAACCTCGGCAAGTGCGTGTTCGGCGACGATGCGGCCAACACCATAATCGAGAAGCTGAAGGATGCGGACGGAATCGTAATCGGGGCACCCGTCTATTACGGACAGCCGGCCGGCGCGTTTCTCGCGCTCTGGCAGCGCATTTGCTTCGCGGGCACGGAGTTTGTCAAGGCGAAGCCCGCCGCATCAGTCGCTGTTTGCAGGCGCGGCGGTTCGACGGCGGCGTACCAGTGCATGAACATGCCGTTCGAGATGCTGAGCTGTCCGGTCGTCACTTCTCAGTACTGGAACGTGACGTTCGGACGCGAAGAGGGCGAGTGCGAACGCGTCGCCGAGGGAATGCAGACGATGCGTACGCTCGGGCGCAACATGGCCTGGCTCCTCAAGAACCTCAAGCGTGGCAACGCAATTCCGCGTACCGCCGACGAACCTTGGCAGCCGATGCACTTCATACGTTGATTGAAAGGCAGTGACCATGAATAGTGAGATATATTTCGCTGTTTCCATTGTCGGCTTTGTCGCGCTCTTTGCGGCGATATGGATTCTGCATCGTCCGCTGAATGTTCATGCGTGTCCGCAGAAGTTGGCAAGAGTCGTTCATTCTATTCTGGAGTGGATACTCACGGCATGGGCGATATGTCTTCTCGGATATGCGATAGCGGGCTTTCTTTGCGCCGGGCCGCCTGTGGAAGAAAGAGCAATCAACCGCAATCAAGCGGCGATGCGCCTCTTCGAGAAGTGCATCAACACGAATGACCTTGAGCTTGGGCGCAAACTCATTGCGGACACGGCGGCGTTCGATACGCCCGTTTCGCCCACGCCGCTTTACGGCGCGGAAGGATACCTGAGCGTCGTCAGCCTCATGCGGAAGAGTTTCCCGGATGTGCAGTGGAAGCTTGTCGACATGGTGGCGGACGAGAAGACGGTCGCCGTCCAGTGGGAATGCTCCGGCACGTTCAGCGGCGAAGCG
>JBGURT010000021.1:0-10489 GCA_045132115.1 Kiritimatiellia bacterium | reverse complement strand
GGGCGGCATTCTGCGCAAAGCGCTTCATCGCGGGATAGGCTTCGGCGCCAAACTTCGGGCGGCAGACCGCGAGATATTCCGCAGGGTTGTCGGTGTTGAGCGAAATGGAGAGTGTATCTACATTCCCGACAAAATCCGGCGCGGTGTCGCGCTTCCAGATGAGGTCGGAAAGCCCGTTGGTGTTGACGCGGATCTTGGGAGCGTCGGGCCTTGCCTTCAAATGCGCCGCGGCGGCAAGCAAAACGTCAAGCCGCTCGGTAGGCTCGCCATAGCCGCAGAACACTACCTCGCGGAACTTGCCGTAGTCCCAAGAGTCGAGCGAAGCGACAACTTCCTCGAGGGTCGGCTCGCGCTCGAGCCAAAGGTTGCCGCTGCCGAAGATTTCCGGCCCGTTTTGCCTCAGGCAGAAAGTGCAGGCGCAAGGACAGCGGTTGGTGAGATTCACGTAAACCGCATTCTTCACCCTATATGTGACGGTCATCATTATTTTCTGCGCCCCATGATCCTGAGAAGATTGAGGAAGAGGTTGACGAAATCGAGATAGAGTTCGAGCGCGCCTGCGATCGCGAGGCGATTCGCCGTTGGCGCGTCCAATTGCGATTCCATCGCCGCGAGGCGCTTGATCTTCTGGGCGTCATACATCGTGAGTCCGCAGAAAACCGCGATCCCCAAGAGCGAAAGCCACCAATCGAAAACCGTGCTCTTCATGAAGATATTGACGATCGAAGCGACGATGATGCCGACAAGCCCCATGAGGCACATCGATCCGATTCCGGAGAGGTCGTCCTTGGTGCGCGTGCCCCAAATTGCGAGCGCCCCGAACATGGCGGCGGTAATAAAGAACACGCGCGCGACGAGCGCGATCTCGAAAGCGATCAGCACGACCGAGAGCGTGAGCCCGTTCACGGCGGAATAGACGAGGAACATCGCGCAAGCCGCGGCCGGCGGCAGTTTGCGGAGCGATGCGGAAAGAACGAACACCAGCGCAAGCTCGGCGATTATGCACACGGTCCAACCCGGGCCCGCGAGCAGCTTCTGCCACAGTCCGCTCGCGGCGGTCCACCACGCGACTATGCCGGAAACCGCAAGTCCAAGCGCCATCCAGCCGTAGACACGACGGAAAATGCTCGCAGTCGCGACCGTGGCGGAAGTATTTTCGACTACCTGCGCGCCGCTTGCGAAGTCCTGTGCGTATTTTTCGTAATCAACCATTTTGCGCTCCTTTCTTGAAATTCTCCAGCCAATCTGGAAGCGACGGGAAAACCTGCGCGATTTTCCTTATCTCGTCGCTCGCCGGGCTGCGGTCCGGAATCATGACGGCCTTGCACCCGGCCTCCACCGCCGCGCGAATGCCGCCAAACGCATCCTCGAAAACGATGCAATCTTGAGGCGCAAGCTCAAGACGCTTTGCCGCCAAAAGAAAAATATCCGGATTGGGCTTGCCGTGCGCGACCTCCTCGCCTGAAATTACTTCATCGAACATGCCGCGCAGATTCGTGGAAGCAAGATTCCAATCTATGCAATCGCGCGGCGAAGACGATGCGATTGCGGTCTTTATGGCGTTTTCGCGGCACCACGCGAGAATCTCGCGCACGCCCGGCTTCAAAACCGGAGGTGCGGCAAGCAAAAGCCTCCGCGCCTCCGCCATTACTTCGTCGATATAGCCCTCGACATCGTCGATCTTGAC
This sequence comes from Kiritimatiellia bacterium, assembly GCA_045132115.1. Classification (GTDB taxonomy): domain Bacteria; phylum Verrucomicrobiota; class Kiritimatiellia; order RFP12; family UBA1067; genus UBA1067. Next base: position 8,802 of record JBGURT010000021.1, on the reverse strand, counting down.
AAACTCCAGAATCTTCGCGCCGATCTCTCCACGCCCGTGGCCGCAGATAAGGCGCGTCATTTCTTCGGTAAAGCCATAACCATGCAAATCGGAAACACCTACCCAAGCCTTGGCGTAGACGCGCTCCGTGTCGAACAAAAGTCCGTCCTGATCGAATATGGCGCCCTTAATTTCCATTGCGGACCAAAAGGCCGGTCGTCCACTCGCCAATAGTCTTGCGGGAGACTTCCTTGAACCCGCGCGAGGTGAAGGCGGCCAAAACTTCGCCGTAGATTTCGGCAAGAATGCCGGAAATAATCAAATCGCGTTTTGCCGCCGCGCTTATTTCGTCGGCGAACTTGATCAAAAGCGGCCCGAGGATATTCGCGGCCACGACATCATGCCGGCCTAGATCCTTGCGGACTTTCGCTCCCAGGCCATAGCGGAAGAATTCGATTTCCTCGCCGTTGAACCGCGCATTTTCGCGCGCGGCCTCAACCGCCTCTTCGTCCACATCGAACCCCGCGACCGGCTTGAAGCCCAGTTTCTGCGCGGCTATCGAAAGTATCCCCGAGCCGCATCCCATATCTAGGAAACTGCCGCCGCGCGAGGAAACTTCGTCGATAAACTGCAGACACGCCTTGGTCGTCTCGTGCTTGCCGGTACCGAACGCGAGCCCCGGGTCTATGGTGATGACGATCTCGCCGTCATTGACCGCGGGCTTGGGCTCCCACTCCGGGTGCACGATTATGCGCTGGCTCACGCGCTCGGTCGTGAAGTGGCGGCGATAGGCATATTTCCAGTCTTCGTCGGCAACTTCGCGAACGAGGATATCGGCCTTCACGCCGACAATCTCCAGCGCGGCGGCGAGTGCGTTTTTGGCGTCGGCGGTTCTCGCAGGATCGGGGAAGTAGATCTGGACGTCCGCGAGTTTCGCCTCGATGCCGCGATAGGAGGATAAAATCAAATCCCCTCCGTCGAAAACTTCGAAGAGGGGATTTACCTTGCTGTCCGGAATCGAACAGTAGACTAGCGTCATCAGGCTTTCGCAGCCTTCCTGGCGACGAGCTTCTTGACGACAGTCGGGCGCTGCACGAGCACGCGCACGTCCTCGTCGCCCATGAGCTTGACGTCTTCCTCGCTCATCCCGAACTTGACGAGACGGCGACGCTGCGCAGCGTTCTTGCGCGCCTTGTCGGCGGGCGTCTTGCACGGACGGACGTGAGATTCCTTGCGGAGTGTACGACCTGTACCCATTTCTTACCTCTACTTTCTTTCTTTAAGTTGTTGACCTTACAGGTCGTTGAGAGCCGCGACGCCCGGGAGCGTCTTGCCTTCGAGGAACTCGAGGCTCGCGCCGCCGCCGGTGGAGATGTGGCTCATTTCCGCCGCCTTGCCGGACTTCTTGACCGCGCTCACGCTGTCGCCGCCGCCGATGATGGAGACGCCGCCGTTGGCCTTGACCGTGGCGACCGCGTCGCACACGCCATAAGTGCCCTTCGCGAGCGGAGCGAACTCGAAGCAGCCCATCGGGCCGTTCCACACGACCGTCTTCGCGCCCTTGATCGCTTCCGAGAAAACTTCCACGCTCTTGGGCCCGATATCAAGGCCCATCCAGCCGTCTTCAATGTCGCCCTCGACAACCTTGATCGTGATGTCGCTCGCGTCCTTCTCGGCCGGGAACTTGTCCGCGACCACATTGTCGACAGGAAGCAAAATCTTGACGCCCTTCTCCGCCGCGGACTTGAGCATCTCGCCGCAATAGGCGACCTGCTCGTCCTCGCAAAGCGAAGCGCCAACCTTGACGCCCTGCGCCTTCTTGAAGGTGTAGGCCATGCCGCCGCCGATGATAAGCGTATCGACCTTAGCGAGGAGGTTCTTGACGACCGCGAGCTTGTCGCTCACCTTGGCGCCGCCGAGGATCGCCACGAACGGACGGACCGGATTCTCCACCGCGTCGCCGAGGAACTTGAGTTCCTTCTCGAGGAGGAAGCCGCTCACCGCAGGCTGCAGATAATCGGCCACGACCGCCGTCGAAGCGTGCGCACGGTGCGCAGTGCCGAAAGCGTCGTTGCAGTAGATGTCGCCGTAGGACGCGAGCTTCTTGGCCATCTCCTGGCGAGCGGCCTTGAGCTCCGCCTTCTTCGCGGCGAACTCTTCGTCGGTAAGATGGATGCCCTTCTTCTCGTCGTCCTTCTTGACCTTGCCGTCTTCGGCCTTGTAGAAGCGGGTATTCTCGAGCAGCGCGACTTCGCCCGGCTTGAGCACGGAGACAACCGCGTCCGCCGCCATGCAATCGGGCACGAACTTCACTTCCAGCCCGAGCTTGCGGGATAGTTCCTCCGCGACCGGCTTCAAAGTGAACGCCTCGTTGCCTTCGGCGACCGGCGCGCCAAGCTTCACGCCCTTCGGACGGCCGAGGTGGCTCATGAGAACCAGGCTGCCGCCCTGTTCGAGGACATACTTGATCGAAGGAAGCGCCGCGACGATGCGGGTGTCGTCCGTGATCTTGCCCGAGCCATCCTTGGCCATGGGCACGTTGAAATCCACGCGCATGACGACGCGCTTGCCGGCGATCGCCACATCCCTAAGGGTTTTCTTCGCCATATTAGGCCTCGCTTCCGGCCGCCTTGGCCATCTTGTTGAGCTTGAGCTGGGCGCGGCTCTTCTTGCGGTTGGCGGTATTCTTGGAAATGATGCCCTTCTTCGCGGCCTTGTCGAGACCCGAAGCAAACTCCTTGAGCTTCTTTTCCGCGCTCGCCTTGTCGCCCGCGTCGGCGGCCTTGAAGAGCTTCTTGTGCTCGTCGTGGAGCTTCGCCTTCACGGTCGAATTGCGCTTGTTCGCCTTAGCATTCTGCCGGTCGCGCTTGCGTGCCGCGCGGCCGCCCTTGATGTTTGCCATGTTTCTTTTCTCCTAGTTTAGAAAGATATTATGCGTATTATATCATATTCCCCGCCGTAAATCAAGCCCCTTTTTCTTTTTCGGTCACCACCTTCTGAGTGCCGCTACGCGGTCCGAAAAGAACAGGCCACTGCTCTACAGGAATCTCTTCCGCACCGACAATACGCGCCGGAACTCCCTCCACCGTCACCGTCTTGGACCCGCAGAACCAAAGGAACCCTGTCGAATCGGTCTCCGTGAAGCGAGGAGCCAGAATGATCGTCGCTCCGGACTTCGCGCAAGCGTCGTACACTGCCGCATTTGCCACGCTCGGCAGCATCAGCCCACCACCGCTGGGCGTGATTTCATGCGCAAACGAGTTGGGGTTTTCACGTCCTATGAACCAGAACCAATAGCTCTTGGTCGCGCTTCCCTTCACAATGCCCTTTTCTGCCATCACCTCCACTTTCGGCTTGAACTTCGCCGCCACCAGTTCCGTGCGCAAATCGCTGCGGAAGCGATCGTCAATCGTGGTCTTGCACCCGACGACCATTCCGGTCATCGCCGCCAAAAATCCCGCCATAATCAGTTGCTTCATCGCTCCCTCCTTTTGTGTTTGGTTGGTTGTTTTCTTGTTGATACTGCGTATTATATCATTTCTCCATCTGTCTGTCCATCAAAAAGCCAGATGATTTTCGCAATCCACACTGCCCGCCCAACCGGATTTTCCGGCTGGTCCATGACTACGCGCTTTCGCGGCCGTGGGAGAGGCTGCGGGCCCATTCAAGCGCTCCGCACGATGGGAAAGAAATCAAAACTAAGGGAGCAGCCACATCGTGAGCCGGTACGAGAGATACAGCACCGCCATGATGGCGAGCGGATGCCACCATCTGACGCCGCCTTCCAGCTTCGGGACGCTTCGCTTGGTGCACAAGCCGCAAGCGGCATATAGCTTCTCTCGTTCGATTTCAGTCATTCTGGAGTATATTATACCAAATGTCCAATAATACTGTCAAGATTACTTTTTGGGCCAAGCTCAAAAACGAGGTTTCGGCCGGCTTTCACCAGTTGATCGGAGGCGTCGGTGCACAATCGATCAATCGCCGAATCGAAAATAAACCCCCTCTGCACCACTTCACTCGCAAATACTCTTTTGCTATGGCCTTTTCAATCAATGTGCGCTTTTCAGAATATTGCAACGGCGGCAGAGCATCTGGAGATTTTCCGGAATCGTTTTGCCGCCCTTTGACCAAGGAACAATGTGATCTCCCTGCATCTCATTATACTCAAAATGCTTGTTGCACATTGGGCAAATCCCGCGCTGCACTTCATATGCAGCCCGTTTTTCGTCATCATCAAACTGCCTTAAGTTGAGCTTCTCCTGCCTTTCCCCTCCCGAAAGCAAATACTCGTATATGCCTTTACGGTTTTGGACCTCCTTGTCTGCCATGAGGCTTGAGACCTCCGAGGCAAGAGTCTTTGGGTTGTAGGATTTAGCAGAATATTCATGGTAGAGGCGTCCCCACTCAATACCTTTCATGAATTTGTCATATTTGGGGAACAATGTTCCTATCCAATTTATTATCCGCTGGAAATTGAGCCACAGCCCAGTCGCTTCCTCGTCACCCTGGTGCAAAGCCATAAACCCCTCTATGTCTTTGTCCTTGGAGGAATTGACCGCCCACGAAATTGCCGTCTCTAGATATTCCTGTCTATCCACGCTGCCATTCAGATACGGAGAGCCGATTTTCTGCGCTACGCATCCCAATTTGCTGAAATAGCGCTTGGCATCTGCAACCCAAGGCCCGGAATACACGGCATTGCGCATTTCCTGATCAGTAAGTTTCAGTCCCGCGATATTGATTACCTTGAACCAGTCTATCTTCTCCGACTGCGTTCCTTCACAGAAGTAGACCATCAGTTCATAGTCTAGAAACTTTTCTTGAATGTCCTTAGGCTGGCGATGGAAAAATTTCGAGCCCAGACCATCTATTGCCCCCAACTCGCCCCACGAAAAATCGCCGTTAAAATATTGGCAAAGCGAAATAGTGCGTTGCTGTCCATCCATTACCTCAAAGTTGCCATCGTCCTTTTTCACCCAATACATTACATTTAATGGGAATCCTTTCATGACGGTGGAGATTACCGCATCGCGCTCTTTTTCCTTGTAGACGAATTCACGCTGATAAGGCGGCCTGATATCCAATCTGCCGCCATACGCGTATACACCTTGCTCAACATCATCTATGTAACCTTCAACCAAATCACGAATCTTGATTTTATGGAGTTCTATTTTCATGGCGTGGACTTCTTAATGTTTATTCTCTTTCGTATTCTGGCTTTCGCAAAATTAGCGAAGTTTACTTCTTGCGGCGGATAAGAATGCGAGCATATGGGTCTTTCTTTCCGACATTCTTCAATGTCAATTGACGCGGTTTAGGAAGGCCTTGTGCAACTATAGTGAAGAAGTGTGGATTGATATCAATTATATCAAATTGTTCTGGACAATATTTATCCATGAATGTTATTGGCACGCCCATTACTCCGTCATAATCCATGGGAATATCAGATGTTTTATCAACATTGATAGCATCGTAATTGTCATACTTCGGAAATTCTTCAGGCGTATAGTGTTTGTAAAGCGGCAATATTTCATGGCGTTGGGGGTAATCGAGGTTAGTGAACCATCTCACACCCTTGACACGAATGAATCTTTGTCCGTTTTCATCAATGCCACATCCTGCAGCATTTAGTGGATATTCATCTGGCACTCCAAACTTTCTATCGCCGCTATGAATTGATGCACCTAACCACATGCGATTTTCTTTAATCAAAGGGAATATCTCTTTATAAGACAATGCATTTACATTTCCAATGATAATGTATTTCTTATTGTACTTGATCAACTGTGCTACATATTCCCTAAACAGCGAGAATGGCGGATTAGTTACGACAATATCAGCCTCCTTCAACAGTTCAATGCACTCCTCGCTTCTGAAATCGCCATCCCCATTCAATTCGAATACACCCACCTCATCATCATCAATCTGCATATTACCGTTTTTGTCGCCTTCATAAATCTGACAGATGGCCTTTTCGCTGTTTCCTTGCGAGAAAAGATCCTTGTCCTGCGACTTGTAGCATGTAGCAATTAGCCGCTTCAGCCCAAGATACTCAAAGTTCTCCGCAAAGTACTTGAAGAACTCGCTCTGTCTAGGATCGTCACAATTGCACAACACAATCTTGTCCTTGAAATGCGTCTTATAATACTTCAACTCGTTCTCTATATCAACACGCTGAGTATAGAACTCGTCTTTTTTAGCCTTTTGCGCTTTAGCGAGAGCCTTTCTATCACCCATTGCCACACCTCCCGTAAGAAGCGAAGCAAGAATAAGCACAACAACCTTCTTCATATTTGCGACGCTCTTTTTGCTTTTGCGCTTCATCTTGTCGCAGGCACCGCACCCATGCATAAAAAAGAGCGCATTTTCTTCTCCATGCACTCCCTGGAAGCCCGACCAAAGGCTTATGTGGATACATAAAGAGAAAATGCGCCCAAATGAGCGCATCTCCACCTACATATCGTCCACAATTCAATATTGGTCGTATTTCCAGGGAACGACGTGTTAGCGTTGATGCTAAATCTTCTTTAGGGCGGCGAAACTCGCATTTTGCCGCCGCCGGACGGATTTCTCCCGCCAGACACTGATATTATACCAAAAATCAGGAGCGAATTACAAGCATTATTTGCAGGAATCGGTTTGCAACCAATGAAAAATTGGCCATCTGCGAATGAAAAATCCAGGGGCTGCGAATGAAAATTAAGTCGACTACGAATGAAAGGGAGAGAAGTGTGCGCTCTTCACCCACGAAGTGTGCGCTCTTCATAGTAGAAGTGTGCGCACTTCACCACAGAAGAGCGCACACTTCTAAAGCTTTCATACGCATGCAAATTATTTTTCATCCCTAAGCAAGAAATTTTGCATAGGGAAGCAAGAAAATTTACATCTAAAAGAAAAAAAAAGTAAAGCGCCTAGCGCTTGCAGATGTAGACGAAGCCGACTAAAATTCGCTCGAAATACATCACGGCCGCGAGCACCGGGTGCCGCAAAAGCTTGCGCCACTTGCCGTGCTCGATGAATACGCCAACAAACCGGTACCACGCGGAAAACTGCTTTTTGACCGCCGGATGGCCGGGCCATTTCGCCTTGTAGGCCGCGAAGGATTTCGCGTAATAGGCTTTTTTCCGCAGCATGGCGCGCAAAGTAAGGCGCTTTTCGTTGTGGAAAAGATTGCCCTTCAACACCTCGCACTTCGCGCCTGCGGCGAGAACGCGAATATCAAGCTCCCAGTCTTCCCCTCCGGCAATGAGATTTTCGTCATAGCCGCCAACGCGCTCGAAAATCTCTTTGCGGAAAAGCCGCAAGGCGTCGATGCATGTGCCGTCGTAAAACGAACGCTCGAAGTTGCGCGCCTTGGTGCGCAATCCCGTGCCCGTGCGGACCTCTGGGATCCAATAGGCATCGCCATTATTTACGGAAAGGATTTCGCGGATTGTCGGCTCGGGCACGATCATGTCGGCATCCAAGACCAGAACCCACGGCGCCTTGGCTTCGTGCACGCCAAGGTTGCGCTGGGCGCAGCGCTCGGGCCCTTTTTCTAAGACCCTCGCGCCACTCTCCCGCGCCAGCCGCTGCGTGTCGTCAGTCGATGCATTGTCCACGACGATAAGCTCCACTTCGCCTGAATCGACGAACGGCCAGAAAGGACAAAGCGAGGCGACGATATTCGCCGCCTCGTTCTTAGTGGTCACGATAACGCTAAGCTTCATACCTGCCACTCTTCGAGCTTTTCCTTCTGCTCTACGCTCTTGGCGTAGATGTTGCTTTCGTCCGGCATGGGTTTCTTGGGCTCTAGCGCGTGTTCGAACTTCGGGAGTTCGCGCATGGGGGCGTCGGTCTTGAGGATCGCCGCCTCGCCATTGCCGGTAACGGCGTTGGCGCCGTTCTGGATGGCCTTGGGGACGTTCTCTCCGGTCACCGCTGCGGCCGCCGCAAGCTCCTCTTCCGTCACCGCCTCGCGCGCATCAACCTCCGCCTTGGCGGCATCGTCCACCGCGCCAAGCTTGGTGCCGCGCGCAGGAAGATCCTTCAAAAGCGGATCGTCGCCCCCGATCATGGTGCACTTCAAGGACTCCTTGATGTACTCCTCGATCTCCGGAATCGCGAACGATTCGTTCTCGTCGGCAAAGCTAATCGCAATGCCGGTATTGCCGGCACGGCCGGTGCGGCCTATGCGATGGACGTAGTCTTCCGCCTCGTAGGGGAAGTCGAAATTGATTACGTATTCGATATCGTCGATATGGATTCCGCGCCCGGCGACATCCGTCGCCACCACGACCTTCACCTTGCCCTCGCGGAACTCTTCGAGCGTCCGCAACCGCTTGTTCTGGTTGACGTCGCCGGAAAGCATTTCCACCTTGACGCCGCGGATCTTCAGGGATTCATAGACGTCTTCCGTGGTGCACTTGCGGTTGCAGAACACCAGCGTGCGGCTTTCCGGATGGAGCGCAATATGGTTGAAGAGGACCTTGAACTTATCTTTGGCGCGGACGATATAGACGACTTGGCGCACGGTATCCGTGGCGTTCGTTTCGCTTTCGACCTCGGCCTTGAAAGGCTCTTCCATCCACTGAGACGCGAGACGCATCACAGTATCGGTAAGCGTGGCCGAATAAAGCATCGTCACCCGCTTGTTTTTGGGCGGCAGATAGCTTATGATGCGGCGCACATCTGGGATAAAGCCCATATCCAGCATGCGGTCGGCCTCGTCGATCACAAGCGTATCGACGCTCGAGAGGTCGATAACCCTGGTTTTGACGAAATCGAGCAGCCGCCCCGGCGTCGCCACGAGGAGATCCACTGGCGCGTCAAGGAGCTCCT
>JBGURT010000020.1:0-3858 GCA_045132115.1 Kiritimatiellia bacterium | reverse complement strand
GGTATTGAAACTTCCTGCAAGAACTCGATCAAGATTTACCGGGATTCCTGTGTTTAGTGCATTAGCTACGCGCCAGAGCATTAGTGGGCTCATAGTAACTGGGCGACTGAATTTGTTTTTTTTTTTTCAATATTGAAGCAAAACTTTGCCCACCCCCTCGAAAACACTCCCTTAAGACTTAGGGGGACGTGCGAAGCCAAGCGCCTGGCCGACCCCAAACCCTTCGGGGTTCTTGATCTTTGACAACCGGCCGGCGGTGCGCACAGTGCCGCCACTTATAGGCTCGCGGGGAGAAAGGCGATAAGGAAAACGCTCCTCGGTTTATCGCCGCCAAGGCGGCAAACCTACTCGTCGCTCTGGATTCGCGTTATCACAAGTAGCGTCTCCAAGCGATGTGCGTCACATTCGCTCATCAAGTTTCCTTATCCGCCGTTTCTCCCCGCTTCGCCGTCATCAAACTCCGAAACTCCAAAACTCCCAGACAGCGAAAGCAACTTTGCGCCCCTTTGTGTTCTTTGTGGACATTATACCATTTTTGCGATTAAGCCGTGGTGTTGAGCTCCGGATGCCAGGTGAAGGCGGTTATGTTGCGCCAGCGTACCGAGGTGGGCGCTCCGTCGAATGTTGAGAGCACCTCGATGTCTGGCGAGAGCAAGTCCGTTATAGCGGGTGCGCGGATGAACGTCATCGGGAAATCGTGCTTGCCGTCGAAATCGCCGCGCGTCGTGAAGCTCCCAAGCTGCCGCCCGTAGGCGTTGCGCTTCACCGCGACAGGGAGAACGCCAAACCACTTCTCGGGCCTCGTGGCGTCGCGCCGACCAGGGTCGTCGATCTTCTCCGCAAGCAGGATCAGCCCCGCGCAGGTCGCGAAGACGGGAAGCCCGCCGTCGATAAGCCTTTTGATCGGATCAAAAAGCTTGAGGTCGTTGAGGAGCTTCCCCTGCACGGTAGATTCGCCGCCGGGAAGGGCGAGGAGGTCCATCGGCCGCCCAAGGTCGGCGAGCTGGCGTATCTCAAACACGTCCGAGCCCTCTTCGCGCCAATACGCCTCCATCTCGGCAAACGCCCCCTGAACTGCCAATACGCCAACTCTCACTTCCCACGCTCTTCCATGATCGTCTCGATTTCGTCGGCGTTGATGCCGACCATCGCGGGGCCGAGGTTTTCGGAAAGCTTGGCGAGGAGCTTCGAGTCCTGCCAGTTGGTGACTGCCTGCACAATCGCGGCGGCGCGCTTCGCGGGATCGCCCGACTTGAAGATGCCTGAGCCCACGAAAACGCCCTCTGCGCCAAGCTCCATCATGAGCGCCGCGTCCGCAGGCGTCGCGACGCCGCCAGCCGCGAAGTTGACGACGGGGAGCTTCCCGTTCTCGTGCACGTACTTCACGAGGTCGAGCGGCGCAGCAAGTTCCTTCGCCGCCTCGTAGAGCTCGTCTTCGCGGAGCGACACGATCTTGCGTATCTCGCTTTGCATCTTTCGCATGTGGCGGACTGCCTGCACGACGTCGCCCGTGCCGGGCTCGCCCTTCGTGCGGATCATCGTCGCGCCCTCGCCGATCCTGCGAAGCGCCTCGCCAAGATCGCGCGCACCGCAGACGAACGGCACATTGAACTTCGTCTTGTCGATGTGCCTCACGTCGTCGGCGGGAGAAAGCACCTCGGACTCGTCGATGTAGTCGATCTCGATTGCCTCGAGAATCCGCGCCTCGGCGATGTGTCCGATGCGGCATTTCGCCATCACCGGGATGGAAACTGCGTTTTGAATCCCCTTGATCATCGCGGGGTCGCTCATGCGCGACACGCCCCCGGCGGCCCTGATGTCGGCCGGAATGCGCTCAAGCGCCATCACGGCGCACGCGCCCGCCTGCTCGGCGATCTTCGCCTGTTCGGGCGTCGTCACGTCCATGATAACCCCGCCCTTCAGCATCTGCGCGAGATTTCTGTTTAATTCCTGTCTGTCACTCATGTCTTTCCCTTTCGATTGCGGAACGCCGTTCAGTCGGAGCTCTCTTTACTCAAAGAGCCAGGTCGAGAGGTAGCGCTCGCCAGTGTCAGGGAGGAGCGCGACTATCGTCTTGCCCGCGAAATCGGGTCGCTTGGAGAGTTCCAGCGCCGCCCACAAAGCCGCGCCCGACGAGATGCCTACCAAGAGTCCCTCTTGCGCCGCCGCGGCACGGGCGGTAGCACCCGCGTTTTCGGCTGAGGCTTGAATCACCTCCGTCAGGATCGAAGTGTCAAGCACCTTCGGGATGAATCCTGCGCCGATGCCCTGTATTTTGTGCGGACCGGGTGCGCCGCCCGAAAGTACAGGCGAAGTATCCGGCTCGACCGCAAAGAGCTTCACCGCCGGGTTCTTCTCGCGGAGAAACCTACCCGTGCCGGTAATCGTGCCGCCGGTGCCGACGCCTGCCACGAATGCCGAGACTTCGCCGTCCGTCCCTTCCCACACCTCCGGTCCGGTAGTGCGGTAGTGGAAGGCCGGATTCGCAGGATTCTCGAACTGCTGCAGGATCACCGCGCCCGGCGTCGCATCGCGAAGCTCGTTCGCCTTGGCGATCGCGCCTTTCATGCCGGCCGCGCCGGGCGTGAGCACGATCTCCGCGCCGTATGCCGCCGCGAGCTTGCGCCGCTCGATGCTCATCGTCTCGGGCATGGTGAGGATAAGGTGGTAGCCCTTGACCGCAGAGACCAGCGCGAGGCCTACGCCCGTATTGCCGCTCGTCGGCTCGATGATCGTCGCCCCGGGCTTGAGCGTTCCGCCATTTTCTGCCGCCTCGACCATCGCGAGGGCTATGCGGTCCTTCACGCTGCCGCCCGGATTGAAGAACTCCACCTTCGCGAGCACCCTCGCCCCGCCCTTGTTGAGCTTGTTGGAAATTTCGACAAGCGGCGTCCCGCCGATCCTTGAAAGTATGTTGCCCATTTGATGTCTCCTTTCGTTTTAGAACTGATACTGTGCGCTGAGAACGAGACCCGAGCCGACGCCCAAGTCCTTGGCCGATCCGTTGCGGTAGAACTTGTCCTTGTCGCCGGTTTCCGCGAACGCCGCAACGAGCGTCAATTGACTATTGACGAACCATGCGACGTGCGCGTCCCAATAGTCGTGGTTGCGGATTCCGTCGCCGACTCTCGCGCCCTGCTTGTATTCGAGGCCGACGGCAATGTTCTCCGCCGGCAGCACGTCGATATTGCCGAACGCGACGACATCGTAGTCGTTGTGCCCGACGACGCCGTTCACGACTTCGTCCGTGAACAGCAATCCGGCGGACAGCAGCACCGGCACCGGCGTCTCGGTAATCAGCTTGGACGCGACGATGTAGGCGTCGAAGCCGTCGTTGTCGAGGCCGAGCGCCTTGACCGTGCTCGAGTCGGTGTATTTGTAGACGCCGCCAAGGGCGATCGCCGGAACCCAGGCCGTCCCGAAGGCGTTTTCGTCGAGCAGCTTGAGCTTCGCGCCGAGATTGTAGGTGTTTATGGACCTATCACCGTATTTGTGCGCGTTTATGAGGCCATATCCGCCGGAAACCTCCAGCCGGTCCGCGAACGTAAGCGCAGCGGAAGTCGCCCACCAGTTTATCCGCGCATCGTTCAGGTTCACATACCAGGTGCCGATCTGCGGCTTCGAGACGATGCCGTAGAGGGTGTTCGTTCCCTCCGTGTCCCACGGAAGCCCGGCGGTGTAGGCGAGCGGGTTGAATGCGATGCCGCCCGTGCCTTGGAGGTTGTTGAGCGGCACGGCGGCCGAAAGCGCATCGACCAGCGCGGCAATCGCGCCGAGGATGGCGAGTTTGATGTATTTGTTGTTCATGTGTCGTGTCCTTTCCTTTGTTGCCGTTTTCAGATCGCCGCGAGCGCTTCG
>JBGURT010000019.1:0-6620 GCA_045132115.1 Kiritimatiellia bacterium | reverse complement strand
GAATTCAAAGGCGAGGACATGAAGATGTATCCGCTGTACGGAACGGCGGCAACACCAAGCGGAGAATGAAACCATGAAACAGAAACTGAAAGAAATAATCGAATACTGGACGCCGTGAGGCGGCGCGAAGCGACACAGGCGGAGTTCGCGACTTGACGGAATGCATCGATGTTCAATGGCATTGCGCCCTCCCGTTCCGGGGAAAGTTACGCTCTTATGTGGTGGCCGTGCACATAACCGTCCATGCCTTGAGCTCCGGCCGTATGCGGCGCAGGTTCCTCGAGCCTGGCGCCAATCCGCTCGCACCACAAATCGCAAAGCTGGAGAATCTTCTCCAGCGTCGAAACGAAATCACCCACATCCTTCGCGGCCATTTCCAGATCGAAGAAATAGTTGTAAACGACCGATTCGGTTTCCGGCTCGAGCGTAAAGTAGCCGCCGGCCGTTTCCTTGCCGAAGAGTCCCCCGGCGAGCAAATCGCGGTAAACCTCCTTGCCCGCATCCTTGGGCAGCTGCACAACCTCCACAAAACAGAGGACGCGCCCCGTAGCCTCCACAAACTGCAGGTTCACATTGTACTTGTCGTCCACGCGCACCGTCACCAGACCGGTTTCGTCCGCCGAAAAGGCCGCAATTCCGGTTTCCTTGCGCAACTGCGCCAGGAAATCGTGGTAATCTTCAGTTTTCATAGGCTTATCGCAACACCCTCCTTGGATTTCAAGTCGTAAATCGGGGCATTGGCGGAGGCGGCAGATTCAACGCCGCCTTGACGAGCCGACCTAGATCGTCGTCGCGAGAGAGCGCGGAATCCGGCACTGGCGTTATCGCGTCGGCCTCGCCGATCGCCGCCGAAGAGATGATCGCCGAGGGCTGAGCGCTGAAGGCCGAGGGTTGAGCGTCGAGCCCCGAAACCCGCGTGTCCTCCGTCTCGGCCTCCATAGCCTTGGCAAAGGAGGAAGCCCCTAGACCCGATAAATCTCTATTCGTCGTGTTTATCGATATATTCATTTTTGTGTCTCCACTCGGTATACACGCCACGGGCGCAAAGGTTACTCGAAATTTTACGGTTTTTGCAGATCCGACAGAATTTCGCGAAGTTTGAGCTTGGCGCGATAGATGCGGACCTTGACGAGATTTTCGGACACGCCGGTTTGGGCGGCGATTTCGCGGATCGACATTTCCGCGATCTGGAAGAGCGTATAGGCCTCGCAAAGAATAGGCGGCAGTTTCGCAAAAGCGGCGGAGAGGCGGCGGCGGAGATATTCGGCGTCGGAAGTGAAGCTGTCGCCGGTTTGCGCGGCCATATTGATACCCAACGATTCGCCATCGCCTTTGACGACGGTGTCGCCCGAGTCGTCGGCATCGCGGATTTCGCCCACGAACGCGAGGCGCGAATTGTCGCGCGCCAGGTTTTTGCGCAGGTTTCGGGCAATGGTGAACGCCAGCCCGGAGACGGCGGAATCGTCGCCGCGCAGATCGTCCTTCATCTTCCAGATTTTCAGGAATACCGACTGCACGAGGTCGCAGGCCTCGTGATAGCTGGATCCGGTGGACACGAGCCAGTTGGTGAGCCGCGGCGCGATATCCCGGTATAAAGCTTCGATGTTCATAGATCCTCCAGCGAAATGCTGTCAAGCTCCTCTTCTTCCTTGCGGGCGTCCTGGAGCTGTTTGGCCCATTTCAGGACTTCCGCCACGGGTTCGATGAGCGAATCGGGTATGAAATCGTCGAGCTTGCCTTCTGCGTAAAGCGCACGGGCGAGGGGCTTGTCCTCCATGACCGGGATCCCCTCGGCGAGCGCGGTTTCGCGGATGATCTTGGCCACCGGGCCGGCGCCCTTGGCGCAAATCGTGGGAATCGGCGCTTCGTCGGCGTTGAAGCGTATGCCCACCGCCAGGCGCGTAGGGTTGGTCACGACGACGCTCGACTTCTTCGCCGACTTCGCGGGATTGGGGTCGTTCATGATTTCGTTGCGGAACTGGCGCTGCGCCTGCTTGACTTCGGCCGAGCCTTCCATTTCCTTGTATTCGCGCTTCACCTCGTCCTTGGTCATCATCATCTCCTTGGTGAAGTTGCGGCCCTGGAAAAGCCGGTCGACGATGGCGATGACGATATAGCCGAAGGCCGTGTAGCTCGCAAGGCGCTTGAGCATCAGCGTGAGGCTGGGGAAAACGTCGTCGACCGTGCCGTAGCACATCGTGAGGAGTTCCGGAATGCTCGCCCAGATGATCTTGTAGATGAGGTAGCCCAGGAATGAAACCTTGACGATATTCTTGAAGAACTCGAAAAGGTTCTTCATGCTGAATATCTTCTTCGCACCCTCCACGGGATTGAGCTTCTCGAGCTTGGGGATGATCGGCTCGAAAGTGAAAAGAAAGCCGATCTGCGACACGTTGCCGACAATGCCGATTATGGCGGCCACGAACACGAAGATGAACGAGTGCTTGCAAATAAGGATCGCCGCCATGGTTGCCGACTCTATCACCGATCCCTCGTCATTCACTTCGATGGTGCCGGAGAGAAACCGCAGCAGTTCCTCCATGTCGTCGAGCATCGCGACGCTCATCCAGCCAAGCACGGCGAAAAGGACGATGAGAATGGCCGTGGAGGTAATGTCTTTCGACGAGCAGACCTGACCCTTCTGCCGCGCATCGCGCAGCTTCTTCTGGGTCGGCATCTCCGTCTTCTCGCCTGCGCTTTCAGCCACCCAGAAGCCTCCTTACGGGGTCGAGAATCGCTCCGGATTTTGTATACATGAGCATATCCATGACAAAGGGAAGATAGACGATCAGCATGGCGATGCCGAGCGCGGACTTGACCGGCATGGAGAGGAAGAACACATTGAGCTGGGGAGCGGTGCGGTTGACGAGGCCAAGGCCCAGCGTGGCGAGGAACATGACGATAATGACCGGCGCGGCGATAACCACCGTCGTGCGCAGCATCGAGTCCAGCGAACCGAGGATCTGGATCGGGGCGTCGGACACAAAGGAGATTCCCTGCGAGAAGACCGGCAACACGGAATAGCTGGAATAAAGCGCTCCCAAGAGCAGGAAGATTGCGCCGCCGATGAAGAATATCGTCGATACCACCTGAGAGAAGAAAATGCCGGTCGTGGAATCTTGAGTGCCGGACAGCGGAGAATACACTTCGCCCATCGTGGCGCCGCGCTGGTTGTCGATAAAGTTGCCCACGTTCTCCGCCACCCAGAACGGGATCGCCGCGAAAAAGCCGATGGCGAAGCCGATCAACGCCTCCTTGAGGGCGACAAACGCGAAGATCCACATATTCGGTTCGCCCGGCGGCATTGCGGCATGGACGAGCGGAATCGCCAGACAGGACATGCCGAGCACGGCCGCCCTGCGGGCAACGCCGGGAACCATGCTCTCGGTGAGCGCCGGACAAATCGCGAACGCGCCGCCGATCCGCGTCATCGCGAGAACCGCCGCCAAAATCCACCGATGGAACTCGAGATACGTCATCAGCGCAACAGCGCAAAGTGGGTAAAGATGTCTTGCGCGTAAAGGAGCAGCGAGGAGCCCAACCACGAGGAGCACGCGAGCAACGTGAGGGAAATCGCGATAAGCTTCACGGCAAAGCCGAGCGTCTGTTCCTGGATTTGCGTGAGCGCCTGCAGGAGCGACACGAGAATGCCAATCACCGTCGCGACCAGAATCGGGATGAGCGACAACCGCAAGACAAGCAAGAGGCACGTCTGCGCATAATCGAGCAATTGCGCCTGGCTCATAGCAGATACCCCCTCACGAGACCTTGCACAAGCAGCGTCCAGCCGTTCACCATCACGAACAACAGCAGTTTGAACGGCAGCGATATCGTCACCGGCGAGACCATCATCATGCCCATGGCGAGCAGGATGTTGGAGATGATGATGTCAATGGCGATAAACGGCAGATAAACGAGAAAGCCTATCTGAAACGCCTTGGTGAGTTCAGAGACGCAAAACGACGGGATGAGGATATAAAAGCTTTCCGGGTCTACGGCAGCCGGTTCGTCAGGGCTCTTCCCCCAAAGACGCTCGGCCGTATTCACGAAAAACGCGCGTTCGCGATCTGAGGTATGGTGGGAAAGAAACTCGCGGAAAGGTTCTGCAGCCTTGACGACGGCGTCCGTCTCGAGGACCATCTCCGGCGCCGGAGCCGCTGCCGCCACCGCGGGTTTCGCCGCAAGTTCCGTCTTGGCGATATTCCACGATTCGTTCATTACCGGCGCCATGATGTAGAACGTCAAAATCATCGCGAGCGCATTCACCACCATGTTCGGCGGGATGGACTGGATGCCAAGCGCGTTGCGGATCAGCGACATCACGACGACGATCTTCAGATAGCTCGTGGCGATCATCGCCACGAACGGCAGCAACGTAAGCGCGACGAAGAGCGATATCAGCAGAAATGGATTTGTCTGAAACATGGCGAGAGCCGTATTGGGGGTTGATGGTGCTACTGGATGGATTCCACGAAAAAGGCGTTTTGGTCCGCAAGCCGGTCCAGACGGCCGGTGGCGATGGTCTGGCCTGCCGATTCAAGGCGCAGCGAATGCGGAGGCGGAGTTGCCGGCGCAGATGGCGCCTTCGCATAGTCGAGCACTTCCCCGACGGTAATGGTGCGCGGCTCGGCATCCAAGACCAGCAGCATGCCGTCGTCCTTGTAGGGCGATACGCCGTTTTCGTCGACGATAAAGCGGCCGTCGACGATGAGACGCGGCGATATGGTCCCGACCTCAGGCAACAGCAATGCATCACCGACATCCAGCGCGGCGCGATCGGCGGCAGGCAGAACAAAGGCCGCCAGTTCGACGGCTACAGGCAACCGGACCTCGCGCACGGACGGATGCGAAGGATCGATGAACATCATTTTGCCGAACGTCCGAACGAGCGCAGGCGTGGAAGTTATCGCAAACGAAAGAATGTCGCTGCCCGCAGCGCAAAGCCGGGCGCAGAAACGGTTTTCCGGCACATCGCCGGCCAAGCCGACGATTTTGAGCTGACGGCGCGACACGTTCTCGATGAGCTGCAACAACTCCGGGCACTCTTTCTCGACGAGCGCGAGCAAAATGGGCTCCGGCACCTCGGCGCGCGACGGCCAAAGACGGTGGAGATCTTCGAAGCGCGGCGTGTCGGCGAGCGAAAGCACGTAATCCTCGTCTTCTAGTTTTATCGCCACATCCAGCGTATCGGCAGGGCGAAGCGCGTCGAGGCGCATTTCGCACTGCATCTCGCCCAAACGGCAAGGCATCGTCCAAGCCGGGGAACCCGCAAGTTCTTCGGAAGTAGCATTGGCCCACTGCGGCAGGGCGCCAAGAATTTCACTTGCTTTCATTTGCTTTACCTTTCTTCGCGACCGCAACCGAAATATTGCCGAAGGTCGGCAGATGCTCCGCCAAGGCGACTTCCAGCCGCGGCAAGTTGCCGGCGATGAGTCGCTCGACGTCCGGAGTCGCCGGAACTATGATCAGCGAAAGATTGTTGTCCTTGGCCGAGAGCTTGATTTCCGACCCATCCAGCACGGTAGGCTGGAGCCGGATCAGAATCTCTCCTTCACCCTTCACTAGCGATGGCGTCACCTCGATTTGCGCGCTGACGGCCTCGACGATCGCGGAAATTGTCTCGACGATTTCGAGGGTGCGCGCGGAAGCCGTCGCGACATCTGCGCCGGCCACGGCAACCTGCGTCGGCTGGGTTATGGCAACCGGAACGGCGGCACTGGCCGCCACCTCGACCACTGCCGGAGTCTTGTCCTCCGGTCTGCGGCTGACAGGAATTTCGATTGGTTTGCTTTCGGTCGCCTGACGCTCGGCGGCAACCACTACCGGCTTTTCGGCAACTACCGGATTTGCCGGAATAACCGGAGTTTCCGAGGTAACTACAGGGCGCTCTGCAACAACCGGCGCTTCATGCACAACAGGCGCGGGCGTTACAACGGCAACAGGAGTTTCCGGAACAACTGGCGCAGGCGTTGCAACAGCAACCGGTGTTTCCCTCACAACCGGATCCGGCGTAGCTGCAACAACCGATACTTCACGCACAACCGGATCAGGCGTTTTAGCAAAAACCGGCGCGTCAACAACTACGGTCCGTTCAACAACCGCTGGCTTTTCGGCAGCAACCGGAGTTGCCGGAACAACCGGAACCTCTTGGACAACCGGAGCATCCGGGGTGACGACTGGGCGTTCCGTGACAACCGGCACTTCACGCGCAACCTGCGCAGGCGTTGCTGCGACTACCGGCGCTTCCCTCACAATCGAATCCGGCGTAGTTGTAACAACCGGCGCGTCAACAACTACGGGCCGTTCAAAAACTACCGGCTTTTCGGTAGCAACCGGAACTTCCGGAGCAACTACCGGGCGTTCAGTGGTAACTGGCACTTCACGCACAACAGGCGCGGACGTTTCAGTAGCAACCAGCGCAGGCGATGCAACATCAACCGGAGCCTCCCTCACAACCGGATCCGGCGTGGCTGTAACAACCGGCGCTTCAACAACTACGGGTCGTTCAACAACTACGGTCTTTTCAGCAACTACCGGAGCTTCAGGAATAACCGGAATTTCCGAGGTAACTACAGGGCGCTCTGCAACAACCGGCGCTTCATGCACAACAGGCGCGGGCG
>JBGURT010000018.1:0-2163 GCA_045132115.1 Kiritimatiellia bacterium | reverse complement strand
GCATCGCGCGACGTGAACAACGAAGTGCGCGAGCTCTTCAAGCAGGCGATCGCCGACCTGTTCCACGGCGAGTCGAACATCCCGATGAGCGTCCTCGACGCGATGAAGCTCGCCGACTTCGGCAAGGGCAAGCCGCTCACCGCGCGGCGCATCCTCGCCGTCAAGGCCGCGATCGACCAGGCCGCGGCCGCGGCGGACCAAGGCGCGGACGCGGCGGGCGGGATCGACGCGAAAATCGAGTCCGCCGTCGAGACATGCATGAAGAAATTCGGCAAGAAACCGAATGCCAAGGCCGAGCCGCTTGTCAGGGTCGCGCTCGAGGCTTGCAACGGCGATGCCGACGTTATGGACATCGTGACGAAGAACATCACCAAGAAAATCCTGTACACCGGAACCTCGGACTTGCGCACGGAGGCGGACATCCGGCAGAAGGTTGGAGACATCGTTTCCAACCTGGAGGAGCTGAAAGCGGCCTCGAACGGCAATCCGGCGGTCGTGGCGGCGGGCAAGGCGTTTCTGATGGAACATGGCGGCAATACCCTCCCCAGAGGATTGTTCACGAAGATGGCCGAGGCGGCCGCCAAGATTCCCCTCGACCAGATCCGCGACCTCTCCGCTTCCTCGCCGGCCCGGAGCATCCACAAGGCCGTCGCGGATCTCAACAGGGCGCTCGACGACGCGATGGTGTCCTCCGGCGTGGCGAACCATTTGGAAGCCCCCGAGGAGAGAACCAACGCCCGCCTCTTCCTGACAAGCGTGGCGATGTCCCGGTGCAACCAGGTCGCGCTGCGGAACCTCCACAACATCTTGAATTCCAATACATCCAAGCAGCTGCTCGCCTTCTACCGCGAGTGCAGGACGGAGGACTTCCGGCAGCTCGACGGCCAGTCGGAGGACATCCGGAAGGGCGCCGAGTCCGTGGCCGACGAGTGCGAGCTCTGCCTGCGGGGGCTGGACGCCGCAGTCAATGCGAACATCGAGCGGATGAATCCCTCCCAGCCGAAGATGAAGCCCATCCCCTTCATCGAGGATGATCTCAACATGAGGGCCGTCGGCGGCGATAACATGGTTTCCGACATCGTTTCCGCGGCCGAGGCCTACAACGCCAAGAGGACGGACGACTACATCAACGCGACCGTGACGGGAAGCGGACAGGGCGCGGAAGTCATGAAGAACCTTCTCCGGGCCAAGCTCGGCAACGCCAGCAAGCCGGAGGAAAAGCTCGGCAAAAGCCTGAGCGCCAACGCGAAAGCCATGATGAACTGGAATATCTGCGGCGAAATGAAGAAGATCGTCACCGGCAAGGAATGCCAGTTCAAGGCGGACATCTATCGCGGCACCAACGTCACCCTGAAAAACGGCAAGAACAGCTTCAAGCTCACTATGAAGTTCGAGACGGCCCGCGACGAACTGGCGCAGTTCGTCACGGGCGACGCCAACGCGACCTACGAGGGCCTCACCAAGGCCGAGGACAAGAACAAAGTCCATCTGCTGATGGCCTTGGTCTCCCAGGAGACGGAAAAGGCCGCGCAGATGGGCTCGGAAATCGCCATTGAACCACGCGAAAGCGATCAGGCGTTCGGGGAGTGGTTCAAACACGATGGGCAAAGCAGGAGCTACACGGTCAAAATGCGCCATGACGGGGGAATCGCACTCCATTACGTCATGGACAATGAGATCACGGACATCAAGGACAATACCACGAACGACGGCTTGAATGACGAAATCACCGTTGGCGCAGGCAGCAGATGGAAGTGCACGCTGGACTACACCTTGAAGGGCGACGAATTCAACCGCCTCGCGAAACTGGACTTCAGTAAATTCGACGACAGCGAGGGAAAAGCGTTCTTCGAAGAAAAGGAGGACATGCCCGACGGCACCCGGCAATTCCACGCGAACAAGCTGGAGCGGACAGTGGACACATTCGCGAAGGAGTTCAAGATCAACGCCAAAGAATGCATGATGGACTTCACGATGAACCTGATGCCGAACCTCGAGGAGGAGATCGCGCAGCACGTCGGGGGGCCTATCATCGCCTAGTGCGATTACCGGAAATACATGGGGACAAGTAAAACATGGAACTCAACGAACTGATACCCGCCTTCGCGGCGAAACTGGAAATCGTGGGGCTGGAGGCCAGGAACGGCGCCTGCGCCCTGGAAA
>JBGURT010000017.1:0-12583 GCA_045132115.1 Kiritimatiellia bacterium | reverse complement strand
GGAGATCGAGACGCTGTTCATGATGCCCAGCGAAAACCTTTCTTACGTCACCGCGTCGACGGTGCGTGAAATCGCAAGTTACGGCGGCGACACCGCGCCGTTCGTGACCGAATCCGTGCAGCGGCACCTTGAGAAACGCAAGGGCTGAAGAAACCAATCTACAACCAACAGAAGGAGGAACAAGACATGAAAAAATCCATTATTGCGGCGGCGGCAATCATGCTGTGCGCGGCGACCTTCGCGCGCGAAGCGAACATGAGAGTCGTGAAGTCCGAACCTTTGCGCCAGGCAGAGATGTCGGAGCGCTGGACTCCGTTCTCGCTTAACCTCGTAACGCCGGTCGGCATTCCGTGCTTCGGTTTCGATTGGGACGTAAGAGGACTGGAAATCGGACTTGGAAACTACCATCCCATTGTCGATGGCTGGCAAATCGGGCTTGTGAATGTCGTTGACGATTTCCGCGGTTTGCAGTTTGGCGTCATCAACTATTCGCACAAGATGTACGGGATGCAGATCGGGATCGTGAACGTGATCGAAGACAACGACATCCCGTTCCTGCCGATCGTGAACTGGTACTTCTAAACAAATAGAGGAGGAAACGAAAATGAAAAAGATTGCGGTTATGCTCGCGGCGGCGCTCGCGTTGCCGGTTTTTGCGCAACAGACCTACACCACGACCGAAACGACAGTCGTGAAAAACGTGACGACGACGATAGTCGAACAGGTCACGGTGCAGGAGATGAACAATGAATTGAAGAAGATTGCGGTTTTCGTGCAGAACCGCTCGCGCCTCCCCGGAATTGACGACGAGATCGACGGGATCCGCGACCGTCTAGGCGGCGCGCTTGCCGAAGTCGACGGGCTCTCGGTGATGGACAGCGCACAGGTTGTCGATACTTTCCGTCGCTACAAAGTTACGGTGGCGGAGGAAAAGGCCGGGCTCGTGAGCGGCATTTTCTCTGGCGGGTCTGTGCCGACCGTCGCGAAGATGATCGGGTGCGACTACATAGCGGCGGCGACCGTCGTGAACGCCTCGAAGATGCGCAGGAACATGGGAGGCAGGCTTTCTACCGTCTACACGCTGCGCATGACTTTGAAGATCATGGACGCGACCGGCGCGAGCGTGGACGGAATGCCGACATGGGTGCGCCAGATGCCGATTCTCGACGCGATCGAGGATGACGACATGGGCTATTATCAGATGCTCTTCGACCAGTGGGCCAACGAGGTTACGAGCGTTGTGGCGCAGAAGGCCCCGCGTTGGCGCAAGTATTCTCCTGAACCTGCAAACCTCGTGCGGTTCTATGTCTCCACGACGATCGACGAAACGATTGCCGAACTCGAAAGCCAGACGAAGGGTACGCAGGGAGAAGTCTTGGTCGAGCTCCGTCGCGTCGCCGGCGGCGCGGCCATTGAACTTGATGGCGCTGTCATCGGATCGGCCCCGGGCGAATTCATGGCGACACCCGGTCTCCATCAGCTCAAGGTGACGCGCGAGTGGATGCGTCCCTACACGGCGACCGTGAACATCCAAGAGGGCATGAATCTCAAGGTGGCGTTGGAGATGAGCGACGAAGGGTTCGCCAAGTGGGGCTCTACGGAAGCTTTGCGTGCGGATCTCGCGAAGCGCTATGCCGAGGCGGCGCAGCTTCGCGGCGTCAAGATCAACTACGACAACTCTGGTTGGCGCGATGTCACCCACGGCAACAACACGACGGTGATAATGCCGTGAGGAAAATTCTCGCCATAATCGCGCTCGCCGCAGTCGCGGCGGGCTGCGTTACCGAGGACAGTGACGCGAAGAACGCGATTCTCGCGCTCGAGGCCGGGCAAAACGACGTTGCGGTCAAGTGGGCGGAAGATCTCGCGACCGACAGCTACTACTCCAAGACGCTCGGTCTCGTCGAGGCCGGGCGCGTCAATATGCTCGCCGGGCGCTATCCGCAAGCCGAAAACTGGTTCCGCCAAGCGGTGGACACGGCGGTCGATCGCAAAGAGAGTTCGCCAAAGATCAAGCTCGGGGATTGGGGCAACGAGGCGCTTGCGGGAACCGTCACGGACGATCGCACCCGCGAGTATTACCTCCAGCCCTACGAGATCAATCTGGCATTGCAGTACGGGATAATCACGCAGCTCTTGAACGGACACCGCGACGACGCGATGGCCGATGCGAGACTTGCGGTCTATATCCAGAATTCGCTTGCGGAAGAATATGGCGAGGATGTCGCCAAGCAAGGAACAGGCGGCGATTCCACGGCACAGAACATCTATGCCGAGCAGTCGCAGGCGCTCGACGATCTTGTGGCGGCTACGAGCAACTCGTGGGAGAATCCGGTCTTGTGGTGGCTCACGGGCATAATGTTCGACCAGAATGGCGAGGGAGAGCTCGCGATGGCGTCATACCGCAAGGCGGCGGCGCTTTGCCCCGGCAATCCCTATGTCATGGGGCGCGCACCGGGACCCGGCAAGTCGAGGCTCGTGGTGATCTACGACCAAGACTTCGTTTCGCGGCGGCAGTCGCTCAAGATTCCGCTCCCGATCTATACGGCGATGAGCATCGATATCCCCAAATACGAGGATAAGCCTTACGCGCCGGATGCGGTTGCGGTTTCCGGTTCTGCCGGAGAGAAGCCAATGGCCCAGGCGCTGAACATCCAGTCGCTCGCGGCGCGCGATCTCAAGGAAAAACTCCCCGGGGTGATTACGCGCAATGTTACGCGCGCGGCCACTGCGGCGGCGGCGCAGGCGGCGGTCAACTCTGCCGGCAACGAATACGCGCAACTTGCGGTTTTGGCGGTTAACGCCACCGCCATGGTTATAAGGCGCGCAGATACCCGCAGCTGGATCACGCTGCCGATGGGCGAACAAATCTGGAGCGACAGCGAGATGCAGCCCGGCGAGTATCAGATAGGGATTACCGTTGGCGGCGCCACGCACCACGAGCGCGTATCGCTCAAGCCAGGCAAGACCACGCTCATCTATGTTTCTCGCATAAAATCTGGATTCAAAGGAGGAAACTGTGAACTGTAAACCACTATTGGCCGCTTTGGCGGCGGCAGCCATGATCGGCTGCACGGAGACCGCGGGAACGCGCGTCACCATCGATACCGCGACCGGGGACGCCTCGGTCATGGAGTGCTCGACCAGACTAAGGAATCGCGTGCGCGTCGTTCGCTGCACCTACAGCGAAGTCGACGGCATCATGAAGGCGACGGTGACAATCGAGTCGCTCTCGCACAAGCGCCAGGATTTGCAGGCGCGCATGGTTTGGCTTGACGACGACGGCTCGGAAATCGACGCCGACGGCAAGCCGTTCCGCGCGATCGTCCTCGACGGGCGCGATTTCACAACCTTCAGCGGCATGGCGCCCTCGCCCAGAGGTCGCACCGCAAAACTACAAGTAAGAGAAACGGACACGGCAGAATGAAAACCACAACCATGATCATGGCGGCGTGCGCCGCCGCATTGTTCGCAGGCTGCGCCACCACGACGGCGCGCGAAACCCAACTCGACCGCAAGGCGATGACCGCGGCTCTGGAGCCGCAGGATGTGCGCCGCACCGTCGAAAAGATGGTCGACTCCATGCTCCAGGACCAGGAGTTCATCAGGGAAATCGGCGGCAACCGCCCGGTGCTGGACATTTCCGGAATCCAGAACCGTTCCACGATGCACTTGGACATGACGAGCCTCACGGACTCCATCCGCACGAAGCTCCTGAGGTCGCGCAAGTTCCGCTTCATGGACCGCACCACCTCGGCAGAAGATCTGCAGTTCATGAACGATCAGGCCCTGAACGGCATGACAGATCCGTCCAAGGCCATCAGCGCAGGGCAGCAGAGCGCCGCGCAGATGTACCTCTATGGCGCGCTTACGGAAATGCGCCAGCAGATCAACGGCATAACCGACCGCTACTACAAGTTCACGCTCAACCTCAAGGATTTGAGGTCTGGCGAGATCATTTGGAGCGACGAGCAGGAAATCCGCAAGGAGCAGACGAAGTCCTCGCTCGGTTTCTGAGGCAATGGCGCCGGAAGAAATGGATACCGAAATCTCAATCGACCTCGGTCGGCTCGACCCGGAAGGGGAGACGATCGAGGGCGAGGCGGACATCATCGATCTTGACGAGGAGTTCGTCAAGCCGTTCGGCGGCGTGAGGTATCGCTTGCGCGCGCAACTCGTCGGCGACGAACTTCTTGTCACTGGGCATCTGGAGCAGGATTTCGATCTTGTTTGCAGCCGTTGCGGCAAGGATTTCGACACGACAATCGTTGTCGACGACTTCACGGAGTCCTACCCGGTCGATGAAAAAAGTCGAGAAATCGTATTGACTTCTGACGCAAGAGATAGTATAATACTCAACTTACCGTCGTATCCGGTCTGCGAAGAGTCGTGTCCCGGGATTGCGACGGACGCGCAACCGCCTGCCGACCGCAGGTGGGATGCGCTTGACGGATTGATAACGAAGAAAGGAAAAGAAAATGGCTAGTCCCAAGCACAAGGTGTCGAAAATGCGCAAGCGTCAGCGTGTGGCTTCGCTCGAAAAGCCCATTCTCGCGCAGGTCGGAACCTGCCCCAATTGCGGAGCGGCTGTCCGTTCGCATCGTGCGTGTCCCTCGTGCGGCATGTACAAGGGTCGCAAGGTCGTAAGCGTCGGAGAATGACCATGACGCGGATCGCCCTCGATGCCATGGGGGGCGACAACGCCCCCGGCGAGATTGTCAAGGGCGCGGTGGAAGCCGCGACCGGGCTTTCTGACGTCAAGATTCTTTTGGTGGGGCAGCTCGCCCCTATCCAAGCGGTGCTCGACGGTCTTGACAAGACGCTCAAGGCGGATGCGCAGCGCGCCATCGAGGGCGGCAGGCTCGAGATCGTCCACGCGCCGGATGTCGCGGAGATGGACGAGAGTCCGGTAGATGCCGTCCGCCGCAAGAAGGATTGCTCGATCAACGTGGCGATGAGGCTCGTCAAGGAAGGCCGCGCGGACGCGTTTCTTTCCGCCGGCAATTCCGGAGCGGTCGCCACGAGCGCGATTTTCAATCTCGGGCGAATCCCCGGCGTGGCGCGTCCGGCGATAGCGATGACGCTCCCCACGCGCGAGCCCGGCCGTCCGCTGCTCCTTTTGGATGCGGGCGCGAACATGGATTGCCATCCGGATTGGATCGTGCAGTTCGCGATCATGGGCAATGCCTATTCGCACGCGGTCCTGAAGCGCGAGACCCCGGTCGTTGGTCTCATATCGATAGGCACCGAGGATTGCAAGGGCAACGAGATGACGAAGGAGACGTTCCCGCTCCTCAAACAGGTCAAGGACATCAACTTCATCGGCAATATCGAGGGCCACGATTTCTTCAACGGCGGCGTCGATGTCGCGGTGTGCGACGGTTTTGTGGGCAATGTCGTTCTGAAAACGACCGAGTCCATCGCCAAGGCGATCGGCTTCTGGCTCAAGCGCGAAATGATGGCCACGTTGTTCCGCAAGATTGCCGCGCTGATGCTCAAAGGCGCGTTCAAGTCCCTAAAGAACCAGATGGATCCTGACATTTACGGCGGCGCGCCGCTTCTCGGCGTCCCCGGCGCGGTCATCATCACCCACGGCAATTCTTCGCACAAAACGATCTTCTACGCCGTCAAGGCGGCAATGGCCGCCGCGAAGGCGGATGTCTCCGGCATTATCGCCAGAGCCATCGGCGAATACGCCGAAGACCAAAAGCAGAAATGAGCGAATACAACTTTACCGCCATCGAGAAAAAGTGGCAGAAGTTCTGGCTGGACCATAAGACGTTCAAGACTCCGGCCAAGAGCGGCAAGCCGAAGTTCTATTGTCTCGACATGTTTCCGTATCCCTCCGGCGCAGGTCTTCACGTAGGCCATCCGGAGGGCTATACCGCCACCGACATCCTTTGCCGCTACAAGCGCATGAAGGGCTTCAACGTCCTGCACCCGATGGGGTGGGACGCGTTCGGTCTTCCGGCCGAGCAGTATGCGGTGGAAACCGGAACCCATCCGGCGGTCACGACCAAGAAGAACGTCGACAGATTCCGCGAGCAAATCCGCTCGCTGGGGTTCAGCTACGATTGGGATCGCGAGGTCAACACGACCGATCCCAAATACTACAGGTGGACGCAGTGGATTTTCGAGCAGCTCTACAAGAAGGGGCTGGCGTACGTCGCCGAAGTTCCGGTCAACTGGTGCCCCGCGCTGGGAACGGTGCTGGCGAACGAAGAAGTCATCGACGGCAAGTCCGAGCGCGGCAACCATCCTGTCATCCGCAAGCCTATGCGCCAGTGGATGCTCAAGATAACCGAGTATGCCGAGCGGCTTCTCGCCGACCTTGATACGCTCGATTGGCCGGAGGGCATCAAGGAGATGCAGCGCAATTGGATCGGGAAATCCACGGGTGCGCTCGTCGACTTCAAGGCGACCGGCACGGACGATACGATCACCGTCTACACTACGCGTTGCGATACGCTCTTCGGGGCTACATACATGGTGCTTTCGCCAGAGCACGCGCTTGTCGCCAAGTGGCTCGAATCCGGCGTCATCAAGAACGCCGATGCCGTGCGCGAATACCAGAAGAAGGCCGCCTCCAAGAGCGATCTCGAGCGCACCGAGCTCAACAAGGAAAAGACCGGCGTCAGACTCGATGGTGTCGAGGGTGTGAATCCCGTCAACGGCGGCAATATCCCGATTTTCATTTCAGACTATGTGCTCGCGTCCTACGGCACTGGAGCGATCATGGCCGTTCCGGCGCACGACGAGCGCGACTTCGATTTCGCCAAGGTGTTCGGCCTTCCGATCGTCCAGGTCGTCGCTCCTGCCGAGAGCGAGGAGGCGAAGAATGCCTCGCCCGATCCCGTACCTTACTTGGGCGAGTGCGCGTTTACCGACATCGCCAGCGGAGTGATGGTGTCTTCCGGGTTCCTCACGGGGCTTTCGGTGGACGACGCGCGCAAGGCGATGATCGCCTGGCTCGAAGAAAAAGGCGTAGGCAAGGCGAAGACGCAGTACAAACTTCGCGATTGGCTATTCTCGCGTCAGCGCTACTGGGGCGAGCCTTTCCCGGTGATCAACTGGGAAGACGGCACGCGTTCGCTCGTGGCCGAGGAAGACTTGCCGCTGACGCTTCCGGAACTTGACGATTACAAGCCGACCGGCACCGGCGAGCCGCCGCTTGCGAAGGCGGAAGCGTGGACGAATGTCGTGCGCGCCGACGGCGTTAAGGGTGTGCGCGAGACGAACACCATGCCGCAGTGGGCCGGCAGCTGCTGGTATTATCTGCGCTATATCGACCCGACGAACGACAAGGCCTTTGCCGATCCCGAACTCCTCAAGGAGTGGCTCCCGGTGGATCTTTACGTCGGCGGCGCCGAGCATGCGGTTCTCCATCTGCTCTACGCGCGATTCTGGCACAAGGTGCTATTCGATCTTGGTTTCGTGCCTACGCCGGAGCCGTTCCAGCGCCTGGTGAACCAGGGAATGATCTTGGGTCTCGCCTACAAGACGGGGCGCGGAGTTCTGGTGCCGATGGACCAGATAGAGTGGCGCGACGGCAAGCCTTACGGCAAGGAAGACGGCGGCGAAATGGAGCTTTTGACCGAGTTCCCCGCGAAGATGTCCAAGAGTCTGAAGAACGTGGTCAACCCCGACGACGTGATCCGCGATTACGGTGCCGACAGTTTGCGTCTCTATGAAATGTTCATGGGACCGCTGCAGGCGGTGAAGCCGTGGTCTACGAAGGGTGTCGAAGGCGTGCATCGCTTCCTCCGCCGCGCGAACAAGTACGTGACCGAGACGCCGGTTGAAGACCGTGCGATGACTAAGGCCGAGGCGAAAAGCCTCAATGCCATGGTCAAGAAGGTCGGTGAAGATCTCGAGGGCATGAACTTCAATACGGCGATTTCGGCGATGATGGTCTACCTCAATGAAACCGGGGCGACCACCACACGCGAGGCGGCGGAGAAGTTTACGCTTTGTCTGGCGCCTTTTGCTCCGCATTTGGGCGAAGAGCTGTGGGAGTTCCTGGGCCATGAGGACACTCTCGCATACGAGCCTTGGCCGGTGTACGACCCCAAGGCGCTTGTCGAGGATGAGATCGAAATTCCGGTCCAGGTTCTGGGCAGGCTGCGCGGCCGCGTCAAGGTTGCCGCCGCGGCCACGCCCGCCGAGATGGAGGCCGCCGCCAAGGCAAATGCGGAGGTCGCCAAGTTCCTCGAAGGCAAAACCATAGTCAAGGTTGTCGCCGTCCCCAAGCGGATGGTCAATTTCGTGGTAAAGTGATGTCGGCGAAAATCAAATTCATGAATGTGATCGGGACGTGGCGCATGGTCGCCGACGCCGCCCGCACCACAATCCGTCAGGATGAAGGCACGAAGGAGCCTACTTCCAAGTGGAAGAAGCGCATACTCCTCGCCGAGCATTCGCCGATCCGCAAACTGATGTTCAACTGGAAGTGGATAGACCTGCCTTATTGGGTGAGCGTCCATTTCGTGCGCCACAAATACGGGATCGAGCATTTCGTCTCTACCCAGCGCAGCGACCGCACGGGTGACGACCGCGAAGGCAAGCGCCAGGACGCTCCGGTTATGCACGAGTGCCAGGCTAACGCCGCCGAGGTCATGTTCATCTCCAGGCGCCGGCTTTGCTCGCAGGCCTCCCCGGAGACGCGCGCGGCGTGGCGGCTCGTCGTGGACGAGATCGCCAAGGTCGAGCCCGAAGTCGCCGCCTGTTGCGTGCCCGAGTGTGTCTACCGCGGCTTTTGCCCGGAGTTCAAGCCTTGCGGATACTGCGGATCCGACGCCTGGAAGAAAGCGGTCGCCGCCTACCGCGAAACGTGATGATTTCAAGACAAGGAGAAGAATACAAATGGATACGAAACTCTTGAAGCAGGCCCATGAGAAGATCGGCTCCGTGCCGGTTTTGGTGAACCTGGTCTCCAAGCGCGTGAAGGAGCTTATCGACGGCGCCAAGCCTCTGGTGCGCCCCGAGTCGCTCGATGTGGACAAGTGCGACATCGCGCTTCGCGAGATCGCCGAAGGCAAACTTGTCGCGCAGATAGACTTCGACGCTATCGCCAAGGCCGAGGAGGCCAAGACGAAGTGGACAGCCAAGCGCACCAGCATCAATTCTCTCTACGCGGACTGAAGAGACGTGATCGACAACCGCCGCGCCCGCCACGACTATGCCGTGCTCGAGGATCTCGAGTGCGGAATAGAGCTTACGGGCACGGAGGTCAAGGTTCTGCGCCATGGCGAAGGATCGCTCGCGGGGGCTTATGGAGCCGTGCTGGGAGACGAACTCTATCTCGTGGGGATGAACATCCCGGCCTACGAATTCGGCAACCGGTTCAACCACAAGCCGCTCAGGAACCGGCGCCTTTTGGCCCATGCCAGGGAAATCCGCGATCTCAAGATGAAATCCGAAGCCAAAGGTTTGACGCTCATTCCGCTCGACTTGCATCTCTCTCGCGGCCGCATAAAGGTCAAATTGGGCGTCTGCCGCGGCAAGGCGCTGCACGACAAGCGCGAAAGCCTTAAGGAAAAAGCCGTCAGGCGAGACCTTGAAAGAATCCGCTAATTTTGATATAATACCCGTTAATACAAAAGAAAAGCCGAAGGAAGCAACAATATGTCTATGATGAAGGGTTTCTCGAATGTTTTCCGCATCCCCGAACTGCGGAAGAAAATTCTCATTACTTTGGGACTCGTGTTTGTGTGCCGTCTGGTGTCGCAGATCCCCACTCCCGGCGTGGACTGGCGTGCGCTCCAGAGCGTGATCGAGACGGCACGCCAGACCTCTACGGGCGGCGGGCTCCTCGACTGGTTCGACGTTTTCACCGGCGGCGCTATGGCGCAATGCGCGATCGGCTTCCTCTCGATCTGGCCCTACATCTCGGCCCAGATCGTCATCCAGCTGCTCTCCTCGGTCATTCCCGCCCTCGAGAAGCTCAAGAAGGAAGGCGAATCCGGCCGTCAGCAGCTCGCGCAGATTACGCGCTATTTGACGATTGTCCTTTGCGTCGTGCAGTCCTGGGGCATCGCGACCATGCTCAGCCACCCCGGCGCCCTCGGCCCTGCTTTTGCCGGCGCGGAAATCGTCGTCAACCCCGGTCTCGGCTTCCACCTCATGACGGTTATCGGCATGACCTCTGCCGCGCTCTTCGTAATGTGGCTCGCAGACCAGATCACGACTTTCGGCATCGGCAACGGAGCATCCTTGATCATCATGATCAACATCACTTCGCGTCTGCCGCAGGCGATCATCAGCGCTTGGGAGCGCTACTTTGGCCTTGGCGGCGTCCAGGCTTCCGCGCCGATCATGGAGTTGCCCATCCTCATCATCTTCTTCCTCGCGGTCGTTATGGGCACGGTGCTTCTCACCCAGGGCGTCCGCAAGGTGACGATCCACTCCACGCGCCGCTCCGTTGGCGGCGGCAACACCTACGGCATGCAGCAGACCTACATGCCGCTGCGCGTGAACTACACCGGCGTCATGCCTATCATCTTCGCGCAGCCGCTCATCCAGATTCCGTCCGCCTTGCTGATGAAGGTGACCGACTCCACTTCCGCCGGTTTTTCCGGTACGCTCAACCGCTTTGCGCAGAACTTGAGCAACCCCACCGCGCTCCACATGGTCGTCTACGCCGCGCTCATCATGTTCTTCGCGTTCTTCTGGGTGGCTACCCAGTTCAATGCGATCGACATCTCCGAGAATCTCAAGAAGGACGGCAGCTACATCCCCGGCATTCGCCCCGGACGCGCCACCGCGGAGTTTCTCGATGACATGATGACCAAGATCACTTTGATAGGCGGCACCGGGCTGCTCGTCGTCGCGCTCATCCCGATGCTTCTCATGGGCTGGATGAGCGTGCCGTGGGCGATCGCGAGCTTCTTCGGCGGCACTTCGCTCTTGATCGTGGTCGGCGTCGCCTTGGATACGCTTCGCATCATGGAGTCGCATCTCTTGGTGCGCAAGTACGACGGCTTCTTGAGCCACGGTTCGCTTCGCGGCCGCAACGGTTGAAACGCATTTTTGACAAAAACCAGGAAAGGAACATTGAAATGACCACTCGCAGAGAATTTCTGAAAGGCACCGCGTGGCTTGGCGCGGTGGCGGCATTGGGCGGCGTCGCCAAGGCGGTGGATGAAGTCGCCGTGGGCGGCAACATGGCCGGCTTCGCCGTCAAGCCCATCGAAACCGTGCGCATCGGCGTGGCGGGTCTCGGCATGCGCGGTCCTAGCGCGGTGCACCGTCTCGCTTCCATCCCCGGCGTCAAGGTGGTGGCACTTTGCGATCTTTTCCCGGAACGGGTCGAGCGCCAGAACAATTGGCTCAAGAACAACGGCTACGAAGAGGCCGCGTCCTATGTTGGCCAGGAGGCCTACAAGGCGATGTGCGAGAGCGATCTCGACCTCGTCTACATCGTGACCCCTTGGAAGATGCACACCCCGATCGCGCTCTATGCGATGGAGCACGGCAAGCATGCGGCCATCGAGGTTCCTTCGGCCATGTATCTCGAGGAGTGCTGGGCGCTTGTCGAGACCGCCGAGCGCACCGGTCGCCATTGCATGCAGCTCGAGAACTGCTGCTACGGCGAGATCGAGATGCTCGCGCTCAACATGGTGCGCAAGGGGCTTCTGGGCGATCTGGTCCATGGCGAAGGCGCCTACATCCACGATCTGCGCGAATTGAACTATCTCGATCCCGCGGCCGGCGGCTACCAGAACTACTGGCGCCTCAAGTGGAATGCCCAGCATTACGGAAACCCCTACGCCACGCATGGACTTCTGCCGGTCATGCAGTCGATGAACGTCAACCGCGGCGACCGCATGGACTATCTTAGCTGCGTCTCTTCCGACCAGTTCGGCATGGACGCGTACGCCAAGGCGACGTTCGGCGAAACGAGTTGGCAGGCCAAGCTCCATCCGGAGCTCGGCGACATGTCCACGACCGTCATCAAGACCGTGAACGGAAAGACGATCATGGTCCAGCACGACGTCACGAGCCCTCGCCCCTACAGCCGTATCAACCTCCTTTCCGGCACCAAGGGCATCATTCGCGGCATCGGGCGCGATTACGATTTCCAGGTTGCGCTGGCCGACAAGGTTGGCGAAGGCGCCCATTCGTGGGCCGACAAGGAAACGGCGACCAAGATCGCCGATGAATACCAGCATCCGCTTTGGAAGGTAGCCGGCGAAATCGCCCAGAAGGTTGGCGGACACGGCGGCATGGACTTCCTCATGGATCTGCGCCTGTGCTACTGCCTCCAGAACGGCTTGCCGCTTGATATGGACGTTTACGACCTCGCTTCTTCCTGTGCGGTCGCGGAACTTTCCGAGATGTCCGCCCGCAATCGCGGCGCGTCCTACAATGTGCCGGACTTTACGCGCGGCGGCTGGAAGACGGCGAAGCCGCTGGGCATCGAGTCGGTCAGCGACGAAATGGTCGGCCGCCTCGTTGCGCAGAAGGACGATTCCGCGCTCAATGTCTAAGGCCAAGACCTTCTGGCAGCTGGGCAAGTACGGCGTGATCGGCGTCTTGTCCACGATAGTGCAGACGGGGGTGTTCTACACCCTCGCCTCCACAT
>JBGURT010000016.1:0-2109 GCA_045132115.1 Kiritimatiellia bacterium | reverse complement strand
GCAGTCGCTTCGGTTCGTGAAGGACGGCAAGGCGACCGACGAAGGCATCCTTACGCTTGAAGACGCGCTCGAATTGACGAAAGGCAGAATCCTCGTCAACATAGACAGGTTTACGGAGCATCCGCAGGAGATTCTCGCTGTTGTGTCGGCGGCAGGAGCGACAAAAGAGGTAATCGTCAAATCAACCGAGTCGCCGGAGGCGACGAAAGCGCTTCTAGGAGAATATTGGCCGCTTGTCGAAAGCGGAGACCTCATCTTCATGCCGGTCGTGCAGTTTTGCTGGTCACACCATGCACATGCCGCCGAAATATTCCCGAAATGGCTTGCGGAGGAACCGCGCAAGTCTTCCGTTTACGAAATCTGCTTTGACGATGCGGCCATAGTAGCGCCCGTGCTGGGCGAACTGCGCAAGGCGCCGAATGCGCCCCGGCTTTGGCTCAATGCGATGTGGGACGATCTTTCGGCGGAGCATTCAGATCGTCGCGCGTTGCTTGATCCTGCCACCAATTGGGGGTGGTGTCTTCGTGAGGGCGCGACGCTGATACAGACCGATTGCGGCGCCGAGCTCATACTGTATCTGACGCGAAACGGTTGCCACTCGCTTGGCACAGCGAATAAAGTCCTGGTGGCGAGTCACAGGGCGGACTGGAAACTCGCGCCGGAGAATTCGCTTGCCGCGCTTGAAAACGCCATCCGCTACGGGGTCGACATCGTCGAGACGGATGTGCGGCGCACGAAGGACGGTCATCTTGTGATTCTGCACGATCCGCATGTCGCGCGGGTGACTAACGGACAGGGATATATCGCCGACATGACGCTGGAGGAGATAAAGCGGCTCAATCTGCGCGATGCGCTCGGACAGACCACGGCGGAAAAGATACCGACGCTTGAGGAATACATGCTCTCCGCCAAGGGCAGGGTGCGGCTCTATCTCGACAAGGCCGGACAGGACGGCGGCGCGCTCGTTCCGCAGATTCTTGAACTCGCGAAGAAGTGCGGGACGCTGGAAGAGACGGTGTTTGTGCTCGATTGGCCCTACGAAAAGGCGAGGGCGGTGTTTGGCGACGACCTTGAAAAGGTGGTTTACTGTCCGGTAATCGAGGACAAGATCGTGAACCTCGACATGTATGTTGACGAGTGGCTTGCTAACTTCAAGCCGTTCGCGTTCCAGTTCCGCTTCGCCTCGACCGATACGCGCACGTTCGCGCTGCTGCCGAAGATTCTTGCAAGCGGCTCGCGTGCATTCGTGGCGGCGACATGGCAGAGCCACACGGCAGGACACGATGACCGCGCATCGCTCATGGGGTCGCCGGAGGACGGCTGGGGCTGGCTAGTCGAGCGCGGCTTCACCATCCTTGAAACGAACTTCCCGCGCGAAATGAAGTCGTGGCTGAAGCAAGGCGAGGCGAAATGAAACGTCTGAGCAGAGCGGTTTCCCTGTTGGGCGTCTGTCTCGCGTTGACGTGTTCGGCGCTCGGGGCGGTAGGGCCAGGCAAGCCCAACATCATATTCATACTTGCGGACGATCTTGGATGGGGCGATACCGGCTTCAATTGGCAGAACGCCCGCGCCGAAGGTTTGCCGCGCATAAAGACGCCAAACCTCGACCGGCTTGCTGCGAGCGGCGTGACGCTGACCGACCATTACTGCGCCGCGCCCGTTTGCGCACCGAGCCGTGCGTCCATACTTACGGGGCGGAGGCAAGGCGAGTGTTCGCTTCGTGACAATTGCTTTGACCGCGCTTTCTCAGAGACGAACACGCTCGGCACGGTAATGCGCGAACACGGCTATGCAACATGGGCGGTCGGCAAGTGGGGAATTGCCGGCGGCGGGGAATCCGGCGAGAGCGTGACTTCGCATCCGCTCGACCGTGGTTTCGACTATTACTACGGATTCCTTGACCATCTTGCCGGGCACACCTACTACCACTACAGGGGGTATGTTCGCGGCGCGTACATGGGCATTACCGAAAACCGCACCGACGCGACGCAAGGTGCGGAAGGCATATATTCGACTGACCTTTTCACGGCGAAGGTGAAGCAGCTTGCGAGCGACCATGTGGCAACGACGCCCGACCAGCCGTTCTTCCTGTATTTCGCCATCAATACG
>JBGURT010000015.1:0-7807 GCA_045132115.1 Kiritimatiellia bacterium | reverse complement strand
GTGGCCGGAAGGCGACGAACAGCCCGTACCGGGCGACAAGGTGAAATTCCGTCTTGTGTCGCGGGCGGGCATCGAAGACAACGTTGTACAGACCACGTATTACAATGTTGTGATTTCAACCGGCTCAGAACTCTGGACGCCGCAGTGAATTGGTATTCCGCCGCCCCAAATGATTTCCGCCATCGACGGCGAGGACGGAGCCGGAGATCGTGGATTCTTCGATGAGGAAAGCGACGGCGCGGGCAACGGCTTCGGGCGACGGGCGGCCGAACGGCAAAGGCCCCGCCTTTTCGCTCACCGCGACGGGCGCGATCACCGGGCCGGGCGCGACCCCGTTAACGCGCACCGCGCCATGCGGCGCGAGGGTCTCCGCGAGCAAGAGCGCCTTGGACTTTTCGTATGCTGACTTGGGCGCGAAGCCGGGCGCGAGCACGCGCGAATCGAGGATATTCACCACCGTCGGCGCGAGGGATTCGTTGATGAAACGCTTGGGGGCGAGGAAATTGACGCGCATCAAATCTTCGTCCGGCCCGGTGAAAAGCGCGGCATTGTTCACAATTGCGCCAAAGGTGCGGCCAAGCCGCCAATCGCGCCTGAAATCGAGGATGAAATCCGCGCCCGAATCCGGCCGGTGCGAAGTCGTGAAGACCTCGAAACCGCGCTCCCTCAAGAGGCTGGAAATCGCGAGGCCAAGGCGCGTCGTGCCGCCCGTCACCAAAACGCTCATCGTCATATCGCCGCCGTGATCATCCCGAGTGCATGGACAACGGCCTGTTCGCGCACCTTGGCGCGGTCGCCGGCGAAAAGCGCTTTTTCGGTGCGCGTCCTGCCGTTCGCGGCAAGGCCGAACCATACGAGGCCGACCGGTTTTTCGGCGCTGCCGCCACCGGGCCCGGCGATGCCGGTCACGGAAACCGCGATGTCCGCGCCGGTGAGGCGCTGTGCGCCTTCGGCCATGGCGGCGGCGCATTCGGACGAAACCGCGCCCACC
This sequence comes from Kiritimatiellia bacterium, assembly GCA_045132115.1. GTDB lineage: Bacteria > Verrucomicrobiota > Kiritimatiellia > RFP12 > UBA1067 > UBA1067. The sequence goes on along the minus strand of JBGURT010000015.1, from coordinate 6,816 downwards.
GTGCCCAATACTCCGGCAGGAACGCCCAGGACGCGTTCCTTCACGCTGTTGGCATAGCTCACGACGCCGCCCAGGAATACTTCGCTCGAGCCGGGGACTGCGGTTATCGCACTGCCGATTCCGCCGCCGGTGCAGCTTTCCGCGGTGGCGCACGTCTTGCCGGACGATTTGAGGAGTTCGACGAGTTTTTCCGCTATGGTCATGCGAGGAGCCTCCTTGCCTGTTTTGCCACAGCCGCGGAGGAATCGACGACCTCGGCGCGGCCGGCGGCGACTTTTTCGATCAGCTTGCGCAAATGCGGGAAATGCGTGCAGCCAAGCACCAGATTGTCGGCGCCCGCCTTGAGGACCGGCTCCACCTTCTCGCGCACGAGGCGCTCGGCGCGCGGCGAGGCCGTGTCGCCCGCCTCCACGAGCGCGACCCACTCGTCGGCCACGGTCGCGAGCACGGTCACGTCCTTGGCGAAGCGTTCTTTCGTCTCGCGGTAGAGCCTGCCGCCCAGAGTCCCGCGCGTGGCGAAGACGCCCACGACCCCGGACTTGCTCGCGAGCGCGGCGGGCTTGATCGCGGGCTCCAGCCCCACGAAAGGAATCGCCGGATATTCCGCGCGCAGGAAGTCTATCGCCGCCGCCGTCGCCGTGTTGCACGCGACAACGACCATGCGGCATTTGTGGACGTTCACGAGTTCGTCCACGATCTCTGCGCTGCGCTCGCGGATTTCTTCCGCGCTCTTGTCGCCATAAGGGCAGCGGGAATTGTCGGCAATGTAAAAGACGCTCTCGCCGGGGCATTCCTTCAGGAACGCCTCCAAGATGCAAAGCCCGCCGAAACCGCTGTCGAAAAACCCGATCACGGATACTCCACGCTGGCCGACTCCAGCCCCTCGACCGTGCCGCGCTTGACGATGCGCACTTGGCGGCAGGCCGGGCCCAAGCCGTCGAAAACGAGTTTGGCGAGTCGCTCCATCATTTGGGCCTTTGCCGCGATCGCGATCGCACACGCCTTGTCCTTCACCGCGACGTAGTCTATCGTATCCTCTAGCCGGTCGGACGCCGCCGCGCCGGGCGGCAATTCCAGCACGAGGTCCATCCTCACCTCCTGCGGCGCCGCGCGCTCTTCCGCACGGTCGCCGAGAATGCAGCAAACCTTGATTCCGTCAAGCTTCAGCAACATAGACAAACACCTTTCTGTCGGCCGACAAGACAACGACGTCTTTCGCGGCGCGGTTGAGCGTGGCGCAATAGAGATTCTCGAACTTCACGCCGTCCAAGGGCCATTCGAGTCCGTCGCTCGCCATTCGCGTGGCGGGGTCGGGCGCGAAAACGGAAACCGCCCTGCCCTTCCCGGTTTCGATCGCAAGCGGCGAATTCTCCGGGGAGAGCGCACGGAAAACGCCAAAATCGTCCACGATATCCACGCCCCATTCGAGGGCGCGGAAGATGTTGCCCAGCGCATGGTCTTCGCGCTTGCCGAGCGCGCCGAAGATGACGATATCGCGCCAGCCTTGCGCGAGACAGTAGCGGTAGGCCTTTTCGAGGTCGTTCGTTTCCTGCTCTGGGATCTTGAGGTCCACTTCGCCGCTGTCGCCGTCGCCGAGCGTGAAGACGGGCGGCAGATCCGTCCGCGCGAGGGCCTTGAGCCGTGCGCCCGCGCCGTCACAGGCGACGATGCGCGCGGCCGACGCCATGAGCGTCCAAGCCTTGCCGCCCTGGCGCGGGAATTCGCCGTTGGCGAGGATGGCCGTCATTTCACGCACAGCAAGACAACTCCCGCAAGGATCGCGCCCAGCGCGAGCGCCTTGCGCAAAAGGTTCGTTTCACGGAAAAGCCGCGCACCCAGCACGAAGGTGATGACGACAGAGAAGCGCCGCAAAAGCGAAGCGACGGAAATCGGCACGCCGGGTTCGGCGAGACCGGTGAAATAGATGAAATCCGCCGCCGCGAGCAGAATGCCGATCAAGGGAATCGTCCAGCGCCATTCGAACTTGTCGCCATAGCCAAGGGCGCGCAATTTGCCGCCGCGCATCGCCGCGAGAAGCGCACCGTAGATCGCGACGAGAAAAACCTGGAACCAGAATTGCATGGGCTTCACGGGGAGCGAGGCCACTTGGAGGAGATACTTGTCCCAGATGCTCGAAACCGCCGAAAGCGCCGCCCCGGCGATCGCGCACCATACCGCGCGGTTGCGGAAGAAATCCAGGCCCTCGGCCTTGCCCGCCCACGAAAAAGTCCAATAGCCGCCCAGCACGCAAACGACGCCGGCAAGCTGGACCAAGGTGGGGATTTCGCCATAGAGGAAGAAGGCGATGATGAACACGGCCGCGGGCGCGGATGCACGGATGGGCGTCGCGATCGTGATCGGGAGCGTCCTTAGCCCCATGAACGTGAACACCCAGGACGACGCGACGATCGCCGCCTTGGCGAAGCTGAGCGCCATGAGACGCGGCGAGAAACCGATCACCGCAGAGAACGTCGCGCCCGACGCGAGCGCCGCCGTCGCCACGTACGACGCGCACCCGAAAACCGTGCTCGCGAAAAGCGTGGGCAAAACCGCGTTGTTCCTCACCCCCGCTTTCTTGCAGATATCGTAGAACGCAAGAAAAACCGACGACAGCAGAATAAGCACCATCCACCGCTCCATCATTCGTCTCCTTTCACCGCCGCCGAGATTCCGTTGCGCAGCGCGAGGAACCGCACGGAAGGCGAGCCGTCCGGATAGACGAGGAAAGTGTCGCCCGCGGGCCAATTGCCGTAGGCGGCATCGAGATCGGGGTTTTCGGGCCACGAATTGTATGCCCAGCGCAAAAATCCGTCGAGCTTCAGGTCATGTGCCATCTTGCCCAGCGCAAACGCCTCTTCGCGCGGCGAATGGATGAAGGTGTTGGGCTTCGCGGGATGGCAGCACACGTAGAAAGTCGTGATCTGCCCCTTGGCCCTGCGTTCCGCCGCCCAGGCGCAAAAATCATCGTCCGCGAACTCCAAGGCTTCGGAGAACGATTCGATCTCCAAATCCGCATACTCCCGCCACGAGCGGTCGGCGGCCATGTGGATCTTGAGGCCCGGCGCGGTTTCGCGCACGAGCTTCACGATGGCGCGCACGTCCTCGGGGCTGCGCTCGTCAAGCGCGATGAAAGTCGTCTCGAGCCAGCCCTTCTCCGCGAGATGCGCAGAGAGCGCGTTCAGATACGCGCGCCAGAACGAGTCGTACTCTCGCGAGCCGGGGCGCATTTTCATGACGGGATCGAAATGGTACAAATCGCCCCACGGACACATCGTGTAGGCCGAAACATACGGTCCCAGCCCGCACGACTTGCCGAACGCGACATATTCGTCGAAGAGCGAAAAATCGAACTCCCACCCGCCGTCGGCGCGGCGGGAGATGGCGACCATGGAACCGTAGCCGTCGTAGCATTGATGGTTCCACGGCAGCGGCAAGAGCGTCACGGTGAGCGATTTCTGTCCGGCGTCGGCCAGTTGTTCCCACAACGGGCGCATCGCCGCGTAATGCTCTGGAGAAAACGGGCGGCACTTCGCGGTGCGCGCGACCGCCCACGGATGCTGCCAAAGGTCCAGGACGAAACCGCTTTCCTTCAAAGGCGGCATTTTGCGTTCGAGGACGATGACATCGCCATGCTTCCCGGGCGGCGCGTCGGCGACAATCTCCGCGACATCGTTGCCCGCGCCCCAGACCACCTTGTCGGGATGGCCGTTTGCGGAAACGATCGCGCCGCGCCGCGTCACCAGCGGAGAATCCACCTCGCCGAAAAAATAAAACTTCTCGCCTTGCCAAAGCGCAAGCGCAAGTATCGCGGCGATCATTTGAGCACGAGCGAAATGAAGATGATCGCCATCGCGACCGGCGCGATGTATTTTATGAGCACGCCATAATAGCCTGCGAACGGGAACCTGTCGCGCCCGTGTTTCGTCGCCTCGTAGCGCACGAAATCCGGCCCGACGATCCAGCCGATGAAAATGCACGTGGACAAAGTGCAGATCGGCATCAAGATGTTGTTCGTGAAGTAGTCTACGTTGCCTAGGAAGCCAAGCCACACGGCGCTGGGGATCGCCGCGACGACCGTCCAGCCGAGCACGGCAAGCGTGCCGTGGCGGCGCGAAATCCCGGTGCGGTCGCAAAGCGAAGCGACGCACGTTTCGTAAAGCGAGATGCTGCTTGTGAGCGCGGCGAAAAGCACAAGCAAGAAGAATGCGCAGGCCACAAGCCGCGCCGACGGCATTTGCGCGAACACCTGCGGAAGCGAAACGAACATGAGCCCCGGGCCGGAAGAACGCGCGAGCTCTTCGCCGCCGAAGGCGAACGCCGCTGGAATCACGATAAGCCCCGCGACAAACGCTACGAGCGTATCGCAAAACCCGATGTGGAAAACCGACTTCGGCATGTTCGCTTCTTCAGGCACATACGAGCCGTATGTTATCATGATCCCCATCGCGAGCGAAAGCGAGAAGAACATCTGGCCCATGCCGGCCAGGACGACCTTGCCCATGAGCGCGGGCGAAAAGCGTCCGTTCGCGCACACGATCGAGAAATCCGGAACGAGGTAGTACTTGAGCCCCGCGCGCGACGACGGCTGGCAAACGACGAATATGGCGATCGCGATCACGAGGAACAGAAGCGCCGGGAGCATCACCTTGTTCGAGCGCTCCACGCCCTTCTGCACGCCCAGCCAGATGAAGAGGAACGTCATGGCCACGAAGACAAGCATCATCGCGATGGAGTCCGGGGCCGACCCCGTGAACGCCATGAAATCCGGGGCCGCGCCCGCGAAAAGATACGCGGACAGATACTTTGCGCACCAGCCGCCGATTACGCAGTAGTAGGGCAGAATCAAAAACGGGATGACGGTCCCGAGCCACCCCACGAAGACCCAGCGTTCGTTGAGCTTGCGGAACGCCTCGATCGGCGAAAGGCGCGTGGCGCGCCCTATCGCCACCTCGGTAAGCAAAAGAAATACGCCAAAGGCGAAAAACAGCGCGACATACGACAAGAGGAAAACTCCTCCGCCGTATGTCGCCGCAATCGAAGGGAACCGCCAAAGGTTCCCTAGCCCAACCGCAGATGCCGCCGCAGAAATTATGAAGCCGAGCTGTCCCGACCAACTGCCGCGCTTTTCTTCCATTCTTCCAGCTTCTTGCCTAGGCGTTTGAGCTCTTCCTGGCGAGCCTGGACGCGCTCGTAATCGCCATCTGCCATTTTGAGGGTCTCGGGTTTCGGGTCTCGGGTTTCGGCTAGGGGAATAGACTGCCTCCCCTAGACCCTAGACCCGAGTCCCTAGCCCCGAACTGTCAAACTTACTTTGCGGCAATCTTGTCGAGCTTGGCAGGAACCGCGAGCACGGCCTGGAGCAAGTCGATCAGCGCGCACACGAGCAGATAGACGAGGTAGGAGATAAGCGGCAGGAACAGCACGGCAAGCCCGAAGAGCGAAGCCACCATGAAGTTGATGACGATATCGTCCGACCCGATCGTGAAGAGCAGCTTGAGGCCCGTGAAGGCGATGACGCCGGTCCAAACGTACGGGATGACGCGCAGCGCGACCTTGAGGAAGAACTGCACGAGCGAGAAAAGCTCCTGCGCAGGCGAGCACTTGGCGCCGACCTTCGTGGTGACGATCTCAGGCATCGCGAAAGCGATGGCGACCACGAGGCAAACGACCGTCGCGATGAGGCTCGGGATGGAGTCGCCGCCCTTGGTGAAGAGCTCGGAAACGGTGCTGACGAGTCCCGCCGCCGTGAGCAGCACGAAAATCGCCGCAAGCGAATCGGTCAGCGTCTGCGAACCGAGCACGCCTTCGGAATTGCGCACGAGCGTGCGGAGCGAGCCGACGAGCTTGGGACCGCAGTAGATCGCGAGAACCGAAGCGACGAGACCGCCAAGGCCGGTCCAGACAGGGCTGAACTCTTCCATCTTCGAAGCGACCACGATGGAGGCGATCATGAACATGACGGCCGTGAACGCAATCGCGCAAGTCGCGATCGAGCTGATCGCCTCGTCGCCCTTGTCGAGCCACTTGCAGAACGGCAGCTTGCGCAGCCACTCGAACGCCTTGTCGACATAGCAACCGCCATAGCGGCTGAGGTCGATGGTTTCGATCCAGCACTTTTTGCAGGTTTTGGTTTCCTCGGCGGCGGGCGCGGCCTCGGGTGCGGCGGCGGGCGCGGCCTCGGGTGCGGGCGTTTCGATCTTCGCTTCTTCGCTCATTTTCTGGCTCCTTGTGTGTTGTTGTTCCGTTTTCCGGATGATTTGCAGTTATTATACCAAAAATCGTGCAGAAATACAAGTAGCATGGAGAGTTGGGCTTCAGCCGAAGAACGGGAAGAACTGGAACCACTGGTAGGGGAACAGTCGGGTTTCGGATTCCAGAAAGCGGACGAAGTCGGCGACGAGATCGCCGCCAAGGCGTTTGGTGCGCACCTCGTAGGAATTGAAGCCTGTCTTGACGCAATCGATGGCGAACACCGGACACTCCATGAGCCGCGCAAAAACGAATACGCCTTTGGGGAAGGCGCATTCGCGTCCGAAGAACTCGCGTTTGAAGACTGCGGTCTGACCGGCGGAAACGCGGTCTCCCGCCATGAGCACAAGGTCGCCGCGAAGAATATTCTCTTGCATCTGGGCGGCGGTTTCTACGCCAATATCCTCTACCGCATGAAGCTTGAAGCGTCCGCCGAGGTGCTTCAGAAAGAGCGAAGTGAACACGGCGTCGTGCCCGAGTTGCTGGAAAGCGTGAACGGTTGGCGGAGTTTCCCCTGGCGGCGGTTTAAGCGCCGGCAGGACCTCGATACAGCCGAGGTGGGTGGAA
>JBGURT010000014.1:0-9050 GCA_045132115.1 Kiritimatiellia bacterium | reverse complement strand
CGCAAGGCGTCGCAAGCGGTGGACTACAAGAACGCGCTTTCTGAAGGACGCATCCGCCTTATCGCCGAAGAAGTAGAAGGCGTGTGCGCGGCGCGCGACCGGGCGATGACGGTCGAAGAAATCCAGGATGTCGTCGAGACGAAGATCATGGAGATGGGTGCGCACGAGATCGCGAAGAAGTACATCACCTATCGCTACAAACAATCGCTCCTCCGTCAGGCGAACACGACCGACAAGCAGATACTTTCTTTGATCGAGTGCAACAACGAAGACGTCAAGCAGGAGAACTCGAACAAGAACCCGACGATCAACTCGGTGCAGCGCGACTACATGGCTGGCGAAGTTTCCAAGGATGTCGCCTCGCGTCTTCTTCTGCCGGCGGATGTCGTCGCCGCGCACAAGGACGGCATTATCCATTTCCACGACATGGACTACTATGCGCAGCACATGCACAACTGCGACCTAGTGAACCTCGAGGACATGCTGCAGAACGGCACGGTCATTTCCGGCACGATGATCGAGAAGCCGCGGAGCTTCTCCACCGCGTGCAACATCGCGACGCAGATCATCGCGCAGGTTGCGTCCAACCAATATGGCGGCCAATCGATCTCGCTCACGCACTTGGCGCCGTTCGTGGATGTTTCGCGCAAGGCGATCACGCAGGAGCTCAAGGAGTCCAACGAGCTCGCTGGCGTCACGATGAGCGACGAGGCGTTCGCGAAGATCGTGGAGCGGCGCGTGCGCAAGGAAGTGCAGAAGGGTGTGCAGACGATCCAGTATCAGGTAGTGACGCTCATGACCACGAACGGTCAGGCGCCGTTCGTCACGGTGTTCATGTATCTTGGCGAGGCCAAGAGCGAACAGGAGCGCGCGGACCTCGCGCTGGTGATCGAGGAAGTGCTGAACGAACGCATCCGCGGCGTCAAGAACGAGCAGGGCGTCTATATTACGCCCGCCTTCCCTAAGCTCATCTACGTTCTAGAGGAAATGAACGTCCGCGAAGGTTCGCCTTATTGGTATCTCACCGAACTCGCGGCGAAGTGCACGGCCAAGCGCATGGTGCCCGACTACATCAGCGAGAAGAAGATGCGCGAGTACAAACTTTCGACCGGCGAGACGGTTGGCAACGGCGACTGCTACACTTGCATGGGCTGCCGCTCGTTCCTTACGCCGGACCGCTCCGAAGGCGGCTACGGCAACGTCTCGAACGCTGGCAACTATGTCAAGGGCAAGCCCAAGTACTACGGGCGTTTCAACCAGGGCGTGGTGACGATCAATCTCGTGGATATCGCGCTTTCGTCGCATGGCGACATGGAGAAGTTCTGGAGCATCTTCGACGAGCGTTGCGAGCTTTGCCACAAGGCGCTCCGGTGCCGCCACGAACGCCTCAAAGGCACGACAAGCGACGCCGCCCCGATCCTTTGGCAGTATGGCGCGCTCGCGCGTCTCAAGAAGGGCGAGAAGATCGACAAGCTTCTCTATGGCGGATACTCCACAATCTCGCTCGGCTACGCGGGACTTTGGGAGTGCGTCTTCGCCATGACCGGCAAAAAGCTCACCGACCCCGAAGGCGAGGCGTTCGGGCTCGAGGTCATGAAGAAGCTCAACGAATATACGGCCAAGTGGAAAGCCGCCGAGGACATCGACTATTCGATCTACGGCACGCCGCTTGAATCTACGACCTACAAGTTCGCCAAGTGCCTGCAGGCGCGTTTCGGCGTCGTCAAGGGCGTGACCGACAAGAACTACATCACGAACTCCTACCACATCCACGTAACCGAGCCCATCGACGCTTTCAAAAAGCTCGAGACCGAGGCCAAGTTCCAGAAGCTTTCGCCCGGCGGCGCGATCAGCTATGTGGAAGTCCCCAACCTCCAGAACAATCTTCCGGCGGTGCTGGCGCTCATGCAGTTCATCTACGACAACATCATGTACGCCGAGCTCAACACCAAGAGCGACTATTGCCAGGAGTGCGGGTTCGACGGCGAGATCGAGATTGTGAAGGACGATTCCGGCAAGCTCGTTTGGCGTTGCCCGAAGTGCGGCAACACAGACGAATCGCGGCTCAATGTCGCGCGTCGCACTTGCGGCTATATCGGCAGCCAGTTCTGGAACCAGGGCCGTACCCAGGAAATCAAGGAACGCGTCCTGCACGTTTCGTGAACTACGCATCGATTCGTACGTGCGACATCGCCAACGGAGACGGAGTGCGGGTTTCGCTCTTCGTCTCCGGATGTACGCACCATTGTCCGGGGTGCTTCAATGCCGAGGCGCAGGATTTCGGCTACGGTGCGCCTTTCACGGCGGCAATCGAAGACGAGATTCTCGACGCTTGCGACCATTCATACATCTCCGGGCTCACGATACTCGGCGGAGAGCCGATGGAGCCGGAAAACCAGAGCGGCATTTTGCCGCTCTTGCGTCGCTTCCGCCAGCGCTACGGCAACGAAAAGACGATTTGGATATACACCGGATGCGTGATTGAGGACTTGCGGCGCGAAGGGAGCCGCTGGCGCACCGGAGCGACCGACGAAATACTCTCGCTTATCGATGTCCTCGTCGATGGTCCGTTCGTGATGGCCTTGCGCGATCCGTCGCTCAAGTTCCGCGGCTCCTCTAACCAGCGCATTATACAGCTTAGGGGCTAGTGGCTCGGGGCTTCCTCCTTCGCCGAGGCTCCCTCCTGCGCCAAGGATCCGGAGGGCAAGACGGAGGACTGGCGGGTTTCGGGGCTAGGGAGGCAGGTTTCGGGGCTTGTATTTCGCGCGGAATTTTGGTATAATATACACTCAATAGAACAGGAGTGTACATGACCAGGATAACAGACATTTCGTGGGAAGAATTCGCGGCTTTGAGCCTTGCGGAAAAAAGTCCGTATCTCGCGCGATACGAGGGCGACGGAATGCCGTATCACACACTGTTCGCCCAGCAGTTCGACCGCGAAATTCTCGAGCGGCTTTGCGCACTCGCGAACCGCATCAGGTTCATCAACAAATCGAAGGAAGGCGCGCTGTATCTCAAGAACGTGCTGGCGCACAAGCGCGCGATGCTCTATTTTTCGCAGCCGAGCTCGCGCACGTTTCTTTCGCATTTGGCGGCGTGCCAGATTCTCGGGATAACGACGGGGTCGGTGCGCGACGCGGCGACGTCGTCCGAGTTCAAGGGCGAGAGCCGCGAGGATTCGATCCGCACGTTTTCGTCTTATTTCGACATGATCATCATGCGCTCGCCCGAGCAAGGGCTTGCCGAAAAGATGGCTTGGGAACTTTCGAATTCCGAGCGCCCGATCCCGATTTTGAACGCCGGCTCCGGAAAAGACCAGCATCCTACGCAAGCCTTGCTGGATATATACACGCTCGTGAGATCGTTCGAGGGCAAGGGCGGCGTGGACGGCAGGACGGTTGTTTTCTGCGGCGATCTGAAGCGCGGACGCACGGTGAGATCGCTAAGTTATCTCCTCACGAATTTCCGCGACGTGAAGCAGGTGTTTGTCGCACCTGATGCGCTTCAGGTTCCGGACGACGTGACGGCGATTCTCCGCGACAAGGGCGTGAGGTTCGAGATAGGCAACGATTTGAGCGGGGCCGTGAAGATTGCCGACGCCGTATACATGACGCGCATCCAGGACGAGTGGGACGAGTCTAAGGGAGAGTCGGCGAAAATCGACACGAGCCGTTTCAAATTTGGCGCAGAGGAACTCACGTTGCTCGGCAAGGATTCGATCATCATGCATCCGCTGCCGCGGCGCGACGAGATTGCAACCTGTTGCGACCACGATCCGCGGGCGATGTACTGGCGCCAGATGCGCAATGGCATGTGGATCCGCGCGGCGCTCATCGCCAGCGTGTTCGGGTTCGAGAAAACGATAATGGATTGCGGATATTGAGATGGAAGATTCTGTAGGGGTAGTCGAGCCGAAGACGATGGTCCTTGAATTGCCGGGCGGAGAATTCCGTACGGCCGGCGGTGTTTTGCGCCATATCGAGATGCGCTACGAAGAATGCGGCGAACCGATGCGCGAAGACAATGTCGTCTTTTTCTGCCATGCCCTTACCGGAGACGCGCATGTGGCGGGAATCCGCCCCGGAGAAGAAAAGCCCAGCGGTTGGTGGGAGAATATGGTCGGACCCGGCAAGGCGTTCGACACGGACCGCTGGCACATAGTGTGTGCGAACGTGCTTGGCGGCTGCAGCGGAACGACAGGGCCTTCTTCCGTGAATCCGGAAACCGGCAAGCCTTATGGCTCTGCGTTCCCCAAGCACACCTTCAAGGATGCAGTGGACGTTTATCGCCTCTTCCTGAAGCAGCTTTGGCGCGAAAAGGGATTTGCGGGGCCGATGAAACTTGCCGTTCTTGTAGGCGGCAGTTATGGCGGCATGCAGGTCGTCGATTGGATCGTGCGCTGCCCCGACGAGATGGACAAGGCGCTTTTGATTGCGACCTCTGCCGCGCTCAATACCCAGGCGCTGGCTTTCGATGTCGTCGGGCGCGCTTCGATAACCGATGATCCCGAGTGGAAGGGCGGCGACTACTATGGTGATGGCGACGGCCATGGACCCAAACTCGGTCTTGCACAGGCGCGTCAGCTTGCACACATCACGTATCTTTCGCGCGATCTCCTGCAAGACAAGTTTGCGCGGCGTTTGCAAAAGAATTTCGTCGAAGCACCGCCGGAAGAACGCAAGAAGCGCGAAGACGCGTTCAAGACCGATTTCCAGATCGAAAGCTACCTCGATCATCAAGGCGCGAAATTCCTGAAGCGGTTCGACGCCAATTCCTATCTTCATATCACGCGCTCGCTCGACATGTATGATGCGGCGGCAGAATGGGGGTCGCTAGACGAGGCGATGGCGCGTGTGAAGGCGAAGTGCCTCGTCGTTTCGTATGGCGGCGATGTCCTCTTCAGCGCGGAGGAGTCGATGGCGATTGTCAATTCGCTTCTCAAGGCAGGGAAGGAAGTGAGCTATTGCCACCTCGAGTCGGGTCGCGGACACGATTCGTTCTTGACCGACATCCGCGACCTCTCGCGTATTGTCGGCGGATTTCTCGTTCCGCGCAAGCCCCGCGTGATGAAGTGGCAGAAGCGGCTCTACCGCAAAGCGACGGCCATGGTCGAAGACGGCAAGTGGGTTATCGATATCGGGTGCGGCGACGGCACTCTTTTGAACGTCATGAAAGAAGTGTGCGGAGCTTCCGGAGACGGCGTGGAAATCGATATCGACCGCTATGTCGAAGCTTTGTCCGACGGCAACAATGTCTTTTGGTGCGACGCCGACGAAGGACTCGCGATGATACCTGACAGGTATTACGACGTTGCGCTACTGTCCGACACGCTGCAGGAAGTGAAGAATCCGCGCGGACTTTTGCGCGAAGCGCTCAGGATCGCGGACACTGCAATCGTGTCGTTCCCGAATTTTGCGGAGTACCGTATTCGGTTCTGCCTTGGGTTCAAGGGTCGGCTCCCGGTTTCGAAAGCGCTGCCGTTCGAGTGGTATGACACCCCGAACATCCATTGCGTCACTTTCGACGATTTCAAGCGTCTGTGCGACGCGGAAGGGTATGAAATACGCGAAGTAAAGGCGGAATCGCGCCATTGGCTGGGGAAACTTCTGTTGGCTGTGGGACTCAAGAATCTGGGCGCGGCCAAGATAATCGTTAAGATAGACAAAAAATGACACTTCCTCAAAGAGTTGCACACATTTTGCGTCATGCGATGGCGCTTTTGCATCCTTGTGTCTATGATGAACTTGGACGCACGGCAGAATTGGACATAACCGGCGACCTTTTGCGCGAACTGAAGCTTCTCATGCCTAACGGCAACCCAGAAAAGGTTGTTTCGGATTTCTTCAATCGTCTTTCGGAAGTGCGCAGGCTCGTGAACAGCGACGTGGACGCGGCATACGAAGGCGACCCGGCGGCGACGAGCCGCATGGAGGTCGTAATGTCCTATCCGGGGCTATACGCAGTCTCGGTCCATCGCCTAGCGCACGAACTCTACAAGCTTGACGTACCGATCATCCCGCGCGTCATGAGCGAGATTGCGCATTCGAAGACCGGAATAGACATCCATCCCGGCGCGCAGATTGGCGAGAGGTTCTTCATCGACCATGGCACGGGAGTCGTAATCGGCGAGACATGCGTGATCGGCACGGACGTGAAGCTCTATCAGGGCGTCACCTTGGGCGCGCTTTCGTTCGATAAAGATCCGACGACCGGGGCGCTGGTTAAGGGCATCAAGCGTCATCCTAATGTCGAAGATCATGTTGTAATTTACGCCGGGGCGACAATCCTTGGCGGCGAAACCACAATTGGCCATCACTCCGAAATCGGCGGCAATGTATGGCTGAAGGATTCTGTGCCGCCGTATTCGCGCGTCTACAATCCCGCACCTTCACCTGTAATAAGGAAAATATCATGAACACCATGGCTATATTCATTGCTGCGATGCTGCCTGTCATTCCTCAACCGCGAGCGGCGGAAAAGCTTGGCCCCGAGGGTTACCGCATTACGATTTCGAACGGTGCCTGTTCGGTCGTGGCCGAGTCGCCGACCGGATACATCTGGGCCAACCAGACGTTGCGCCAGCTCGTTGCCGCCAACGGCGGGATGTCAGGGCTCAACAACCTCAATATCGACATTACCGACTCGCCCAAATATGCGGTGCGCGGTTTCATGCTCGATGTCGCGCGCCGTTATATACCCATGTCTTACCTTTATTCTCTCGTGGAGGAGATGAGCCGCTACAAGCTCAATACGCTGCACATCCACCTTAACGACAACGAAATCTGCAAAGATCCCAATGTGGATTGGTCGACAAAATACGCGGCGTTCAGGCTCGAGAGTACGGTGTGCCCGGAGCTGACGGCCAAAGACGGTTCGTATACGAAGGCCGAGTTTCGCGCATTCATGAAATATGCCAAATCCCGCGGGATTACGGTAATCCCTGAAATCGACGTGCCTGCGCATTCGCTCTCCTTTACCAGGGTAAGGCCGGAATTTGCTTCCGCGCAATATGGCGCCGACCACTTCGATCTTTCGAAGCAGGACGAAATATTGCCGTGGCTTGAACAGATATTCGCCGAGTATCTTACTGGTGAAGATCCGGTTTTTGCAGGTCCCTATTGCCACGTCGGAACCGATGAATACAACAAGGCGGCGGCAGAGGATTTCCGCAGGTTCACCGATTCGATGCTCAAAATGGTCCGCAAATACGGCTACAAGGCTTGCGCGTGGGGGTCGCTGTCGCATGCGAAGGGCGAGACTCCGGTTCTGGCCGATCGCGATATCTACATGGACATCTGGAACAACCAGTTCTATCGGCCGGAAGAGGCGATAGCGGCAGGGTATTCGATCATATCCATTCCCGATGGCTGGGTGTATATCGTTCCCAAAGCCGGCTACTACTACGACTTCCTTAATCTCCGATTCCTCTACAACAATTGGGAGCCGAATGTTATTGGCGACAAGGTGTTCCCCGAGGATTGCGAGCAGATACTTGGCGGCAAGTTCGCGCTTTGGAACGACATGCTCGATGCTGCATCTGTAGACGAAATCAAAGAGCGCATTTCGCATGCAATCCCGGTCATGGCGCAAAAGATGTGGTCGGGCAAGGTTCAAGGCCAAACATTCGAGGATTTCGAGCTCTTGAGCGAGAAGCTCAAGCAGTGAACATCTGTTTCGATACGTTTGGCTGCAGGCTGAACCGCGCGGAATCGCTTGAGGAAGAGGCGAAAGCTGCCGCTGCCGGACACAAAATCGTAAAGGATCACGCCGAGGCCGATCTTATTGTCGTTCGCGGTTGCTCGGTTACTGGCAAAGCTCAGCACGATTGCGAGGCGGAGATCAAGCGCCTCAAGGAGAAATATCCCAATAAGCGCATCTGGATAACCGGGTGTCTGCCTGGCGCGCGAGCGTTCACCGTGAAGGCGGCGACGGTCGCGAAGAGTGGCGAAAATCCGGTGCCTATGCGCATGGCGCGGGCATATCTCAAGGTTCAGGACGGATGCAACAGCGAGTGTACATATTGCATTGTTCCCAAGTTCCGCGGCAAATCGAAAGCCGTGCCGTTTGACGAGGTGATTGCAAAAGCCCGCGCTTTCGTGGAAGCTGGCTATCATGAACTTGTCGTGACGGGATGCAATCTTTGCCAATATCCGGATTTTCCGGCGCTGGTCTCGGCGCTTTGCGACATTTCGCCCGATTGCCGCGTGCGGCTTGGTTCCATAGAGCCGGGACCGTTTGCGGAGAGGATCGTGGACCTCATGAAAGAAAAGGCGAATCTGTGCAGGTTTTTGCACCTTTCGATACAGTCCGGTTCGCAAAAGGTCCTCACGGCGATGCGCAGGCCCTACGGGGCGAAAGATCTCGAGCGGATTCTCAAATATGCTGCCGAGCAATTGCCCGGGCTTTGCCTTGGTTGTGACTTGATTGCCGGATTCCCTAGGGAAAGCCTTCTCGATCATCAGCTTTCGATGTCGCTTTTTCTGCGTCACAACATCACGAATGCGCACGTGTTTCCTTATTCAGAGCGCCCGGGAACGGTTGCGGCGGCGGATATCTTCGGGCAAATCCCCAGAGAAATCAGGCGCGAGCGTGCGCGCGAACTCGCTTCGCTTGCGGAGCGGAACCTCGAGCGGTTCAAACGCCGGTTCATCGGTAAAGAGGTCGAAGTTCTCATTGAGACTCTTCCAAAGGACGGCAAAATCGCCGGCTGGACAGGGGAGTATCTTTGGTGCGAATGCCGGATTTCGTCGCGCACCACCCAAAAACCGGCAGACCGCACGAGCGGCTTCAGGCGTCAGATTGTGCGTGTTGCGGTGGAAGGCGTTTCCGGACGCGGACTCAAAGGGCGGATACTCTAGAATGGCAGGAGAAACGGTCAAAACGACTGCCGTGTGCCTAGGGGTGCGGCGTTGGTCGCGCACGAGCCATGTCGTCACATGGATGACGCCGGAAGGCAAGATTGCCACAATCGCCAAGGGTGCCGAACGCCCCAAAAGTTTTCTCTTGGGACAGTACGACGCAAATTATACTTGCGAAATCGTCTATTA
>JBGURT010000013.1:0-2025 GCA_045132115.1 Kiritimatiellia bacterium | reverse complement strand
GCGCGGAGACGATCAAGGCGGTGCGCAAAAGCGCCGAGCGAGAACTTTCGGAGGTGTTCGGGGTGAAGGTGCGTCTGGAACTTTGGGTTAGGGTGGAACCCGGCTGGATGGGCAACAAGCGGCTCTTGGGCGAGATGGGATATCTTGGGGCTGAGATATGAGAAAATGTATTGCGATTGCATTTTTGGCGTTTGCGGAAGCGGCGATTGCGGCTGTGGCGGGTGAAGATTCGCTCGAGATCGCGCGCGCCGCGCTGCGCGACGGGATGTATGGTGTCGCGCGCAAATATGCGATCGCCTCGGGGGACGACCACGCGTGGGAGATTATCGCCGAATCCTACGCGAGGGAGGAGAACTGGGAAAAAGTGCTCGTGACGGCCAAGAACGGATATTACCTAGCGGCGGCGCTTTATCACGCCGGGCGGAAAGGCGAGGCCAAGGTGGCGCTCGAGGGTGCTGAAGACGATGCTTCGCTCGCGCTCAAAGCGCGCATCGCGCTTGACGACGGCGACGCCGGCGGGGCGGCGGAATTGCTGGGCAAAATCGCGAATCCGGACCGCAACTCCCAAATGATGCTCGCAGGGGCGCTTGTCGCCATGGACAGGAAAGCCGAGGCCGAGGCAATCTGGCGCAAGCTCCTGCCGGACGCGTATGCCGCAATGAATCTAGGAGACGAAGAATCGCTCCGCGCGGCCTACGAAGCGGCAGACGACGAATCGCTCCGGCAAACGACGGGGCTCAGGCTTGCGTGCGCGATGCTGGAACGCAAAGACAAAGACGGACAGGAAAAGGGCGCGGAACTCATTTTGACGATCGTCCACGACGCTCCCGATACGCCGGGGGCGAAGGACGCGATGCTCGATTTGTGCGAATTCAGACTGGCCGAAGGCGATAACGCCAAGGCGCTGGACGGATTTGCCGAGATGCTGGAAATCTGGCCCGAGGCCGCGAAGGATTGGCGCGTCCACTCCGGGAAAGGATGGGGCAATCTGCGTGAAGGGAGGGCGTCGGAAGCGCTTGCCGCGTTCACGAAGGCGGCCTCGCTCGCGCCCGATGCGAACGACAAGGCGCTAAGCCTCGTGAAAGCCGGAGACTGCCTCTCGCAGCTCGGACGCGGCGAAGAGGCGATGGCGGCATACCGCAAGGTGCTCAACGATTTTCCGGATACGCCGGCGGCAAAGCGCATCGGCGAGACGGTCAAGGTGCGCGAACTCGAAGCCGAGGGCTACGAGGCCTACCGCGAATACCGCTTCGACGAGGCGATGAAGATTTTCGCCAAAGTGGCCAAGGCCGATCCTGCGCGGCGCCAGGCGATGGAATACAGCAGCATGCTTTGCCTGTATGGCCTCGGGCGCGACGAGGAGGCCGAAGCCGAAGCCAAGCGGATCGACACCCCGGATTCGCGGCTGTGGCTCGCGAAGTTCTGCTACAACTGCGGAAGGTGGAGCGAGGCGCGCAAGCTTTTCGACGCGCTGGATTTTCCGGAGACGAAACTTTGGGCGGCGCGCAGCGCGCTGGCGGACAGCGACTTCGCCGCGGCGATCGACATCATCGCGAAAATGCTGGAAAAAGGATGCGACCGCAAACTTGCGACAGCAGGATTGCTGGTCCAGGGCCAGGCGCTTATCGAACTTGCGCGGTTCGACGAAGCCGTGCTCGTCTTGGAGCGCGTCTTGCTGATGCCGGAATCCGATGTCGCCGACCGCAGCAAGGCGATGATGCTCAAGGCGGACGCGCTTTTTGCCATGGGCGCGGACAATCCCGCGCGCTACGATCAGGCGCTGGAGACATATCGCGCGTTGCGCCTGGCCGACGGCGTAAGCGGCTCCACGAAGCTGCAGATTTCCTTCAAGATCGGGCGAATCCTCGAAAAACAAGGACATATATCCGATGCCATGGAGCAATATTACACGCAAGTGTGTCTTGCGTTCAGGCTCGGGCGCGAAAAGGGCGAGAATTTCGACGATGCCGCGCAAGCGGCGTTCGCGAGGGCGGCGTTCCGCCTCGCGGACGAATACGAGCGGAT
>JBGURT010000012.1:0-7712 GCA_045132115.1 Kiritimatiellia bacterium | reverse complement strand
GCAAAAGCGCGTATATCTCCGGCATCGGCTTGACGATCCCCTCTTCACCGGAGATGACGAGCGCATCCGCAAGCGCGACAAAATCCGCGAAATGCGCGCGGAACTTGGGCGCAAACGTCGGCGCCATGTTCGTGAGAATCCCGATTTTGAATCCGCGCTGTTTGAGCGTTTTCATCCACTCGAGCGTCTTCTCGTTGCGGTAAAGCCAGCTCGCCGTGTCCGCCGCCTCGATTCTCGTGCGCGCCGCCGCATCAAGACTCAAGCCTGCATCGCCGAGAATCGCGTCGTACATCTCTTTGAGCGTTTTGGTGCCGCGGTCGTAATCAAGGCGGTATTTACGGAAGCCCTCAAGGAATAACCCCCACTCCAGCCCCAACCCGTCCGTCACGGCCTTGAGCCGCATCGGCATGGTCGTGGTTGTCATCACCCCGCCGAAATCGAATACGACCGCGCGGATCATTCGGCAGTTTCCTGTGGTGTTTCCTGCGGCGGCATCTCCGCCGCGCCTTCATCCGTTGCCGCCTCGGCGTCTACCTTCTCCTCGCCCTCGCAAATCGAGACCGACACCAAACTCGCGCCTTCCCTCAACCGCACGATGCGATTGCCGGTTCCTATGCGCGAATGCACCGGAATCTGGTTCACCGGACTTCTCACCATCTGGGCGTCGGAAGTGATCGAAATGAACGACTCGTCATCCGCCACGGCGTGCGCCGCCACGATCTTGCCGTTGCGCTCCAGATTCTTGATCGCGATTACGCCATGTCCGCCGCGGTGGAGCGTGCGGAACTCGTCGAACGGCGTGCGCTTGGCGAAGCCGTTGGACGTGGCGATGAAGAGCGTCTTGCCTTCTTCCACCACATCCATAGACACCACTTGGTCGCCGTCCCTCAGCCTTATGCCGATCACACCCGTTGAGACACGCCCCATGCGCCGCGCCTCGCCCGCGTTGAAGCGCGTGCTCATGCCGTTTTCGGTTACGATCACCACATCGTCGCTTTCGCGCACGAGCCTCACTTCCTTGAGCTCGTCGCCTTCTTCGATATTGATCGCCCGCTTGCCCGCGCGGTTCACGTTCTTGTATTCGGAAAGATGCGTGCGCTTGACGATGCCGTTTTTAGTGGCGAACATCACATCCACATCCTGCTCCAAATCGCGCAGCGTGAGGAGGTTCAAAACCCTCTCGCCTTCCTGCAACTGCAGAAGGTTCACGAGCGGCCGCCCGAAGCTCGTCTTTTGCGCCTCGGGGATCTGGTACGCGTCCTTGATGAAGAGCCTCCCGGTGTTCGTGAAGAACAGCAGCGCGTCGTGCGTGCGCGAAACGAACACGAGCCGGATGAAGTCTTCTTCCTTGATCTGCGCGCCCTTCACGCCACTGCCGCCGCGCCGCTGTTCGCGGTATTCCGAAAGCGCCACACGCTTGACGTATCCGCGGTTGGAAAGCGTGATCACGCAAGGCGCGTCGGGGATGAGATCCTTCACCGTCACCTCGTTCTCGTCGGCGACGATTTCCGTTCTGCGCTTGGCGTCTTCCTTCGCGCAATACCTGAGCTTCAAGTCCGCAAGGTCCTCGCGGATCATCGCGTAGATGCGCTCGGGATCGGCCAAAATCGCCTGGAGATCCGCAATCGTCGCGAGCAGCTTCGCGAGTTCGTCCGCGAGCTTGCCGCGCTCGAGTCCCGTAAGCTGGTAAAGGCGCATTTCCAGAATAGCGTTGACTTGCGGATCTGAAAAGCCAAACCGCTCCTGCAGCCGCTTCTTGGCCTCGTCGCGGTTCTGCGAAGCGCGGATGATCGAGACCACTTCGTCGAGGTTGTCGATCGCCAAAAGCAAACCGTCCAGTATGTGCTTTCGTGCCTCGGCCTTGTCGAGCTCGAAGCGCGTGCGGCGCGTGATTACCTGGAAACGGTGGTCCGCATAGCACTTGAAGAACTCTTTGAGGTTCATCACCTTGGGCCTGCCGCCGTCCAAGGCCAGCATGTTCGCGCCGAATGTCGTCTGCAGCTGCGTATGCTTGTAAAGGCTGTTGAGGACGATTTCGCCCTCCGCGTCGCGCTTCACGTCCACGACGATTCTCACATCCGCCTTCGATTCGTCGCGGATGTCGCTTATCCCCGTGATGATCTTCGCCTTCACGAGTTCGGCGGCGTGCTTGATCATCTCCGCCTTGTTCACGGCGTACGGAATCTCGGTGATGACGATTTGTTGCCGCCCCGTCTTGTCGTTCGTCACGACCTCGGCCTTGCCGCGCACCGTGAGCTGTCCGCGACCCGTCTTGTACATCGCGTTGATGCCGTTGTAGCCGCAAATCTGCGCACCGGTCGGGAAGTCCGGCCCCTTCACGAACTGCATGAGATCGTCAACCGTGCAGTCGTCGCGGTGCTGGATATAGTAGTCGATGCCATCGCAAAGTTCGCCCAGATTGTGCGGCGGAATGTTCGTCGCCATGCCCACCGCAATGCCCGAGCAGCCGTTCAACAGGAGGTTTGGCAGCTTGCCCGGCAAGACCGACGGCTCTTCCGTCGTCTCGTCGTAGTTGGGCATCATATCCACCGTATCCTTCTCTAGGTCCGCCAAAAGCTCCTCCGCGATGCGGTGCATTCTGACTTCAGTATAACGCATCGCCGCCGGCGGATCGCCGTCCACCGACCCGAAGTTGCCGTGCCCGTCCACCAAAGGAATCCTGAGCGAGAAATCCTGCGCCATTCTGACGATCGTGTCGTACACCGCCGTATCGCCGTGCGGATGGTATTTGCCGATCACATCGCCCACGATACGCGCCGACTTCAAATGCTTCGAGTTCCACGTATTGCCGAGTTTGTGCATCGCATACAGGCAACGGCGATGCACCGGCTTCAAACCGTCGCGCACGTCCGGCAACGCTCTCCCCACGATCACCGACATCGAATAATCGATGTAATCGCGCGAAAGTTCATCCTCAATGTTTATTTCTTCAAGGCTCATGTTTGCTATAATAACCAGTTATATATATATATTATGTATATTATACCAAAAATCGCCGGAAAAAACAAGTGCTCGCCGCCCCTCCCGGCGCCAAACCAAAAGCCGTTTTGCGCTTTTCGCGAATCTGTCAGGCAAGACGCTCGCGAGCCGCGGCGAGATCGGCTTTGGTATCGATATCAAGCGAATCGGAGCGCGACATTATGTAGCCGTAGGGGTTGTCGTTCAAGGATAGAGTTGGCGAAAGCTCTTCCCAGAAGTTGACGTATATTGCGCCGTTCACGCGGTAATAGGGAGGCATATCTTGTCTGCGGCACGTAGAGGAGCAGGAAAGAACTTTGGAGAGCTTGCCGTCGGCGTCGGCGGTGCGCATAAGAATCGGGTGCTCTTCCACCGGCGAAATGCTCACCACTCCGGCCTTGGTCTTTTCTGCGAGCGCGACTGCTCCTTGGATATCCTTGGCCGTACGGAATGGCGATGTGCACTGCAAAAGTACGAATTCGTCAAACTTTTCGCCCATCTCCTCGAGTCGCGATTTATCCGACATTACAGCATCTATCGTCTTGGAGGTATCCTGCGCGAATTCCGCGTAGCGCAGAAACGGGACCCATGCACCATACTGACGTGCGACGGCGGCAATTTCTTCAGAATCGGTAGAGACCATGACACGATCAAAGAGTCCGCTTTTCTGGGCGGCGATTATCGTAAAAGCTATCAATGGGAATTCGCCGATTTCGGCGATATTCTTCATAGGAATCCCCTTCGACCCGCCCCTCGCAGGAATATACGCAATTCTTTTCATTATTCTCCTTTCATTTTGAAATATTGCTCGACGGCTTCTGCGGCCATATCGGCAAAAGGTATTTTGTTTCTAGGATGTACATTGTCAAATTCTCCAAGCCCGGCAGCGTAGGTATCGAGAAAAACTGCTTTCTTCTCCTCGCATACTTCCTTCTGAGCACGTCGGTACTGTTCCCAAGGACGATTCATTACCGGCAAGCCAAACATCACAAAAGGAATGTCTTTTCCTCCGCGAAGTTCGTCTATCACGGCCTGCAGCGTTTCCCTTTGATAATCTTCGTTTGTGGGCTCGTCCGGAATTTCGCATGTTGTCGCGTTGGATTCGCCTTGATACCAAAGGACCCCGGTCAGAGGAACGTCGCGAAGAGGCTTTATCCCATAATTGTAGATTTCCGCAACCGGCCACCATCGTCCTTCGTCGGCATTCGCTTTTGATGTGGGATATGCTTTGGCCACCCACGTGCACGGGAAGGATGCGTTTTTGTCAAGCGGATCTGGACTATTGGCTATGGCAGCAAGATGCGGATATTTCAAATTTCCGTTTGCATCCTTTGCGCACATTGTCTCGCGGGAAAGGAACGCTTCGGCAGGCGCACCACCTGCCGCAACATATACTATCACGACTGGCTTGTTCACCGTTTGTGCACGCCTGATGGCAAAGCTAATCCCAAGCGCACTTTTTTCGGCGGCATTCTCCCTCGTCACGCGTTTGAACGACGAATCGTTGAAGTCCCAGAAATACACTTGAACATCATCAAGCTTTGCCAATTCATCTTCGAACCGATGACGTTCCTCTGGCGTTTTGCAGAATTCACCCCACCCTTTTTGGATGTTCGACTGCCCCGCGCAAAGCCAAGCTTCGGCACCAAGAGCGACAATTTTTACTGCGAGTTCCACAGGGCTCATCACACCCCCCTTGCCCGTCCCAAATCTGAAGGCCTGCCCACATCTATCCAGTCGCCATCGACAGGATAAACGCCGCACTTGCGCCCTTTTTCCAGCGCATTCACGAACAAATCCGTGAGCATGAAATATTTGTCTTTCGGCACGGTTTCCAGCGCCTCGGGAGAAATTACATACACTCCGGCATTGATCATTTTCACAACAGTCGGCTTTTCTGCGAGCGCCGTCAATTCGCCGTCTTTCGTTTCAAGGCACCCGAAAGGAATTGTGTGCTTGTAGCTGCTGTAGCCCATCGTCGCGAACGCACCCATATTGTTATGATACTCGATCATACGCGAAATGTTCACATCCGTAACAAGGTCGCCATAAAGCGCAACGACCGCGTGCTCTTGCTTCGGCAAAAGCGAAAGCGGGCCTCCGGAACCAAGCGGCTGGCTCTCTTCAAGATATTCAATATGGCAACCAAGCTTCTTGCCGTCGCCAAAGTAATTTTCGATGACATCCTTCAGATAGTTAACCGAAATGTAGATGTTACTTATGCCGTGACTGATCAAGTGAAGAATGATTCTCTCCAGAATCGGCCGTCCCGCAACCGGAAGCATCGGCTTCGGCATCGATTTCGTCATGTCGCCAAGCCGTGTGCCCTTGCCTCCTGCCATGATTATCGCGCTATTGGGCAAAGACGCGTTCAGAATCAGCCGATTCAAAAGGTGCAACCCGACAACTCTTCTCTCTGAATCGATAATCGGCACCTGCGCAATCCTGCGCGCCTTCATTATATCGAGCACTTGCGCCCTTGATGTCCCGAGCGGCACGGAGTAGCAATCGCGACAAATAACCCCTTCGATGGAATCCTGAAGCCCCATTCCCTTGAGAAGCCCGCGGCGAATATCCCCGTCTGTCATTACGCCGACGAGTTTGCAGGATTCGTCAACTACCACAACAAGACCGTTGGCAGAATCATCAAGCACCTTTATGGCGTCGATTATCCGCGCCCCGGAATATTTCAGCAGACTTTTCCTAAACATGCTTGCCTCCCGGCAAATCGTAGAATTTCTTTGCTACCGCTTTCCTGAGATCAGCCGATTTCAGCCTGAAAAGGATTTTCTCGGCGGTCCCCTTCTTTTCGTACGGATTCTTCGCTTTGGCGATCAAGTCGCGAAAATCCTTGGAAAACGCCTTTTCGACGGCTTTTGTTATTTCTTTGCGCTTTGGCGTGCAGCATATCACCGTTTCCGGCATGATGCGCCCGGCTTGCCTGTTGCCTATATTGACGGTCGGGACATTGAAACTCGGCACTTCAATAACTCCGCTAGACGAATTCCCGACAATCGCACTCGCCTGTTTCACATACGACAGATACCGCAACGATCCCAGCGAAGAGCGCAGATGGACATTTTGCCGCCCTTTCGCGAACGTCTTGAACCTGTCTGCGATCAAGTCGCCTTCCGCATCAGCGTTTGGATGCGTTATCACAATCTGCGTGTCTTCCAGTCCGGCAAGGGCGGCAATAAGTTCATCGACCTGCGCTGTTGCGTTGCCTTGCTCGAAGGTCACCGGGTGGAAGGTAACGAGAATATTGTGTTTCGCAAACTTGAACCCGAGTTCTTTTTCAAGTTCGGGACGCGTCAACAGTTTGAACTTGCGGCAGTTTTCCACGCCCAGAGAACCTACATTGAACACTCTCTTGGGATCTTCGCCAAGCTGGATTACACGTTGCCTGTATTCTTCGCAAGAAGTGAAATGCAAGTATGCCGCCTTCGTTATCGAATGGCGAAAGACTTCATCTGTCGCACCAATCGTCGTCTCGCCGCCATGAAGATGGGCGATCGGAATATTGTTTAGCGTACAGGCCAGCGCCACGCTGAGCATTTCGTATCTGTCGCCAAGCAAAACCACCAAATCCGGCTTCATATTCTGGATTACGACCGACATCTTTTCCAAGGTTGCCGCCATGATTTTCGCGACCGGCCAACCTTTGTCTATGCCGATATCCACCTTCTCGGCGACCTCGATTCCGTCCGCCTCGATCTGCTTTACCGTGCATCCGTGCTTCTTGCTCAGATGCGTACCCGAAACAACCAACCTGAAGTCGATCTCCGGATCGTCCTGCAACATGCGGATCAAACGGCTTTGAATGCCGTACTCCGCACGCGAGGTGGTAACGAGCGCAATGCGCCTCATATCAATTCGTCCTCGCCATAGTCGCGTGTTGCCGCCGTCCCTATGACCGCATCCCACTTCATTGGCGAAATTCCAGTGCCCGGACGCTTTACCGTGATATTCTCTTCGGAAAAAATCTCGCCCTTCTTTATCGCCCGTCTCGCGACAATGGACTTCCTTGCGATGGCTATGTTTTTGATTTCCGCCTCCGCGGGTTTTTTGACTCCATCGCCCATGGCGGCTTCAACATGGCGCACGGCCTCGACCAAGGCTTTCATTTCGTGGGGCTCGACGCTCGCCTTGTGGTCCGGACCTTCCATGTTGCGGTCCAAGGTAAAATGTTTCTCGATTATCGTCGCCCCCATCGCAACCGCCGCCACTGCAACTTCAATCCCCGGAGTATGGTCGGAATATCCTATCGGCAATCCAAACCGCTCGCGCATCGAAACCATCGCCTTTAGGTTCACCGATTCAAACGGGCAAGGGTATTCGGTCGTGCAGTGAAGCAGCGAAACCTTCACGTCTTTCAGGAACTCCAAAGCTTGCGCCACTTCTTCCATCGTCGACATGCCCGTAGAAAGAATCACCGGCTTGCCAAGTTTATTGACCTTCCGCAGATACGGCGGATTGTTGATCTCGCCGGAAGGAATTTTCACGTATTCGATGTTTGTATTGGCGAGGAAATCGATGCTGTACAAATCAAACGGCGCCGAGAGATACTTTATGCCTTTTTGCTCGCAATATCCCATCAACTCGATTTGGTCGGGATAGCTCAACTCGAGCTTCTTGGTCATTTCAAGCTGATTGCCGTCGGACCCGGTCGTGTCGTTTTGGTTTTAGGCCATTGCGGCCTATAGGCTTATAAGCTCCACCGACTTGAATTTCTG
>JBGURT010000011.1:0-24137 GCA_045132115.1 Kiritimatiellia bacterium | reverse complement strand
CGACTTCGCCCCAGCACTTGGCGCCATGCAATACGACCGGACGCCTGAAGTAGGCCGCAATCGTAAGTTGGCGCATGAAGACGCGCCGCATTTCCCCGGAAATATTGCGCTCGCGAAGCCGGTCAAGCCCAATCTCGCCCACGCCGAGCGAGGCGTCTTCTTCGAGCATTTTCACAAGCGATGGCTCGTCGAAGTCCGCGAGATGCCAAGGGTGCGTGCCGACGAAAAGCCGCGAACCCATCCTGCACCAGGAAGGGTTCGCGTCGGCGTGATAATGCGCGTCTGTCACTTTTCGCTCACATATCCTTCGTGAGTTCGTGCATCTTCACGAGCATGCGCGGAATGTGGAACGGCCCCTTGAAGATATTGCCCTTCGCGGGTTGCGCCACGGTGCCGTCGCGGTGGAGATAGCCGTACCATTCGGGATGTTTCTTGTCCTTCAAATGCTTCCACGCCCAGTCGGAAACGAGCTTGTGCCACTTCATGTACTTCTCGTTGCCCGTGAGCTTGTAGGCGTATGCGGTGGCGATGATCGTCTCGCACTGCGGCCACCAGAACTTCATGTCCTGCTCGTAGCACTGCGGCGGCAAGTTGCGGCAATCCTTGAAGGAAATGATGCCGCCGTATTTCTTGTCCCAGCCCCAGGCCCACGACCAGTCGAGAATCTGGAGCGCGGTCTTCACGAGCTCCTTGTCGCCGCGCTCGACGGCGACATCCATGAGGAACCAGCTCGTCTCGATGCAGTGCCCGGGATTGATGACGCGACCGGCGAGAGTATCGATGAATTCGCCTTCCGGGCCGACCATCTCCAGAAGCGCCTTGAATTCGGGATGGATGAAGTACTTCGTCAAGAGCCCGATCGAAGTCGTGATCTGTTCGTCAAGCACGGGGTCGTCGGAAATCTGCTTGAGCACATTGGCGACATTGATGAGGATCATCGTGAGCGAATGGCCCTGCGCCTTGAGCGTGGGCTCGTATTTCGCGGGCATGTACTTGTCGCCCTCGGCGACGAACTTGCGGATGCGCTTGAACAGCTCAACCGCCTTTGCGCCCCACTCTTTCTTGCCGGAGGCGAGCGAATATTCGGCGTAGGCTATCGCGGCGAAGCATTCGCTGAAGACGTAGCGGCGCTTCCTGAGACCGACGCCCTCTGCCGTCACCTCGAAGTACGCGCGGCCGTCGGCGGGATCGAAGCAATGCTTCTCGAGAAACTCGCAGCAGCTCTTCGACGCCTTGAGCCATTCCTTGTTCTTTTCGATATGGTTGTACGCGTATGCCGCCATCCAGCCAAACCTTCCTTGGAACCATACTGACTTAGTCGTGTCCATGTGCGAACCGTCGCGAACGAGGCACGTGTAGACGCCGCCGTTTTTGCGGTCGAAGCCGTGCTTCATCCAGAACGGCATGATGTTGCCGGTGAGTTCGGTGAGGTATTTTTTGTTCCAGTCTTGCCAGTATTTCATTTTATGGTCTCCAGTAGATTAGGATAGAACGGTTTACATCGTAAAAAAGGTCTGCGGGCTTGTGCCATCCCGACTTGATGTCTTTGTAGCGGCGGTCGTTTCCGCGCGGCCACACGAAATGATACTCGCCGCCATCGCGCTCTCCATCGATCAATGCGACCGTAAGCGGAAAAGGCTTGCCGCCATTGATGCGCTTGTTGTCGTCGTCCTGCTCTTCGCCGGCGATCGCCTCGCGCACCCACAAAACCGGCTGCTTGGATTCCAGCCACGATCTCAAGTGCTGCTCTTCTTTCTTGAAAGTAAGCTCGTTCTCCACTTCCACGATGTCCCTCTTCGCATCTTTCACCTTCATCGTCCGCGAGAGATTGGTCTTCCACTTGTTCATCTGGCCGAAGTTATCGTCTCTCAATCCGGCTTGCTTCGCGAATTTGTTTAGCGCCGAAATCCACGCCTTGTCGTCGTCTGTCTTTTGCCTGTTCAGTTTCCTCGCCGCCTCGGGGAGTTTTCCGTAATGTCTGCAAATCCCCATGAGTGCCGCGACGGGGTTTTGGGTTTCGGTATAGACGTCATTGCTCTTGGTGTTGTAGATCGCGTAGACGCTAGAGGCCGAATAGTAGCTTTTGAGTTGCGGCTCGTCTAGAAACGGCACGGCCGCCGCGATGATCGTACATAGTATCGTCATGCGGCGGCCTCGCCTGTTGTTTTTCCTGGGCCCACTTAAGGGATTACTTGTAACCTATCTTCTTGAGGCGCGCGACGCAGTCGGCCTTGGCCTCCTCGGAAAGCGAGACGTTCGGAACGCGCACGCCGCCCATGTCGAGACCCCAGACCTTCATCATCGCCTTGCCGCCGGCGACACCGCCGTACTGCACGAGAATGTCCACAATATCGCAGACCTTCTTCATGCCGGCTTTCGCCTTCTTGATGTCGCCCTTCTTGACGGCATCCCAAATCTTGTAGTAGATTCCCGCCGCGTAGTTGTACGTAGAGCCGATCGCGCTCTCCGCGCCAATCGCCACCGCACCAGAGAACCACTCGTCAACGCCCCAGGTGATATCGTACTTGCCGCCGCAAGCGCGCTGGCAGCGCTGGAACATATAGAGATCGGGATAGTTGAACTTGATGCCGGCGAGATTCTTGATGACGCCGTCCGCTTTCTCGAGGAAGGTCTGCATATCGAAGTTCACGCCGCTCATGCCCGTGTGGTAGTAGTAGAACGGGAGCTTCTCGGAAGTCTTGAGCGCCTCCTTGAGATAAGCGATGAGTGCATCAACGCTTCCCGGCTTGAAGAAATTGGGGGGCACGATCGAAGTCGCGTCCATTCCGCACTTGACCGCATAGGCACCGAGTTCCTGCACGTCGGGGAGCGCGAGCGCACCGATGTGCGCGATGAGGATAAGCTTGCCCTTCGCCGCCTTGACCCACTCGTCGAACACCGCCTTGCGTTCTTCGACGCTGCAGCAAATGCCCTCGCCGGTCGTACCGGAAATGTAGACGCCAACGACCTTTTGCTTGATCAGCGTTTCCGCCTGCTTGGCGATAAGCGGCAGGTTGATGGAGCCGTCGGGGTTGAACGGCGTGTGCGCCGCCGCGACGAGACCCTGTAGTTTCTTCATGTCTTCTTTTCCTCCTGGTTTAGTGGATGTGGATGAAAATTGCAACAACTGCTGATATTATACAATTATTTCCCGCGAATTGCAAGCGATTTTTGCGTACGCGGAAAACAAAGTGGCGGCGATGGCGTTCCAAGAATAACACCTTGCGGCAAATTGGCGACCCTTTTCTCCCATTCGTTCGCGCTCTTCTGGCGGCATTTCCATCATCGCCTGCAGCGCTTCGGCAAGCGCGCGCGGCGTGTTGTCCACCCACCAACCGCAGCCCTCGGTCTGAAGCCGCTGCCACGGCGTGTAGATGGAAGCGATGCATGGTTTGGCGTGCGCGAGAGCATCGACGACCACCGCGCCGAAATTCTCGGTAAAGCTGGGCAAAACGAGGAAGTCCGCATTATCGTATTCCGATTCAAGTTCGTCGCCAAATTTTTCGCCCGGGAAATCAATAGAGCCTTCAAGCTTGAGTTCGCCAACAAGCTGTTCCAACTCCTTGCGGTAGCCCGCTTGGTCGGGTCCGACGATTCTAAGACGCCAGCGTGCACGAAGCGACTCCGGCAACAGCGCCCAGGCGCGAAGCAGATTCGCGAGCCCTTTGACGGGATAAATGCGACCGACAAAGAGCGCTGAGCGTTGAGGGTTGAGGGCTTCCTCCTTCGCTAAAGCTCCGGAGGGAAGGGAGGGGATTGTGGTGCCGAGCGGGACTTCGACTATCGGCTGTGTGAAACCAAGCGAGCGTATCCAATCGAATTCCTTTGCGCTCGTTACATGGAAAAGCTCCGCGAGGCGCAACGCCCTTTTCTGGAAGAGATGCCAGAAGATGCACTTCTTCCACCATTTGTGGCGCATCGACCAAGGCGACATTGCGCCATGCGGCGACCAGATGATGCGGATTTTGCGTTTTGCCGCCCAGCGGGCAATGCGGATTACCGGCATTTCCCAAAGGCCATGAAGGTGTACGACATCGAAAGATTCCGAGCCGGAAAGGATGTCGTCGAAAGTTACGACTTTCACCTTCCCTGAAGGCTTCTCGCCAAGGAAATGATCGTCAATCTTCAGAATCGCAACCGTAACGTCGTGCCCTGATTCGGCCAGAGCATCGGCGACGCCTTTCACAAAGGTTGTGGTCCCTGCGGATTTCCTGAGGCTCGTTATGGCGTGAAGGATTTTCACTGCTTTACGACTTGTGCATTTTGAGATAACGCCTGGAAAGCATATTCATTCCGCCATTAAGAACCGCGCGGAAATCGCGCAGTCCCAAGTCCTGCACGAGGCAGCGGTGGCGCAAAAATCCATCGTCGAGATTCCCGGGAATGCTGGAATAAACGTATTTGTATCCGGCTACTCTGCAACGCTCGAGAATTTCATCGGAAAATTGCCCCAGCGGCAAGCAAAGAGAATCTACAACCCTGCCTAGCCGGCGCTCGATCTCATCTTTTGATAGGACAATCTCGCGCCGCAACCATTGCTCGGTGCGCCCTTCGTCCGGCGGCGGCAGTTCATGGTTGAACTCGCCGGCGAGAGTCTGGTGGCTCCAAGTGTGCGACTGGAACGAAAATCCGTATTCCGCCTGCAGCGTGCGCATCTCATCCCAAGAAAGATAGCCTTTTTCTCCGACCAGCGCCGGCGCGACGAAAACAACTGGGCGCACGTTCGTCGCCTTGAGCTCGTCGCGCACATCCCACACACCGCGGAACCCATCGTCGAAGCACACCATGTCGCCAGGACGCAAGCGTCGCATGTGCGCAAAGAAAAGATCCTTGGGCGTGCCCATAATGGTATACGCGCGACCGACATCGTGGTAAAAGACGGCCTTGGGGCTTGAATCGCGGCATACGGCGGCAAAAAACCGCAGTGCCATGGAACGAATGCGCTTCCTTGGTGTCTCGGGTTTCGGGTCTCGGGTCTCGGGATTGCAATGCATTCGAGACCCGATCGTGCCGGATCCTAGCGAGGCGACAAATGTTTCGGTATCGACCCCGAAGAGGCTGCGGATTTCCTCTTCGGTTTCGATATTCGCCATGGAGGCATGGACGATGTTGGAATGCCCGGACATTTCGCGAAGATGCTTCTTGAGCGAATATATGTTGTCGTCCATTGGCATTTTACGCTTGCGCGAATCAACTCCCTCGAACCATGCTGGCGCGGCATCCTCCACAACGACTACCTTGAAGGGCCCTCGCCCGCACTTGCGGCACTTGTTCCACCACATGAACGACGACCCGAAGCCGTAGAAATCCTTGAGCCGTTCAATCCATTCGTCCCGCGGCCAAACCACCTCGCAAGAGCCGAGAATGCGAAAGCGATTGGCGATTTCGCCAATTATTTCGGTCTCTTTGGCTCTGGCGTTGGCCCAGAGGACGAAAATAAAAATATTGCGCATTCGGATTATTTTGCGCCGAGGACCTTTTCGAGAACCTGCGCGAGTTGCCGGCGGCAGTTTTCCATCGAAAGTTCCTTTTCGAAGAACTCCCTCGCCGCGCGGCAATACTCCGCGCCCTTCTGCGGCCACGCGGCGCGATATTCCTCCACGGCGCGGACGATGGCGTCGGCATCGCCCGGCGGGACGAATTTGATCGCCTCGCAATTCTTCGCCGACTCTGGATACCCCGTGCAGAATTCGTTTATCGTGGGGCGGGCGCACGCCATGCACTCGAACACCTTGTTGCCGATGACCCGCGATGCTTTTTCGGTCGTGCCGAAGACGCCCACCACGACATCGTGCGCACCGATTACTTCGGGCACTTTCACATAAGGGACTTTTTCGAGGAACCGGACATTCGGAAGCCCCGCGGCGAGCGCTTCGGTCTGCGCCTTGTACGCGCCCCAGCCGAGGAAACTCCAGACTATGGGCAAATGCTGCGTGCGGCGCGCCGCCTCGACAAGAAACTCCGTGCCGTGCAACGGCAGATATGCGCCATGGTAAAGAACGCGGAATTTGCCGTCCGCGGCAGGCGGCGCCGGCGGCTGTGGCGTGAATACCTTCTCGTCCGTGCCCGTGTAGACTTCTTGCATCTTTTCGCGGGGAACGCCGAATGTCCGCGCGGCGAAATCGACATGGCAGGACGTGTCCCAAGTGACGAAGTCCGGGGCGTTCATCATTTCCGTCTCGAGATTGAGGAGCTTCTTGGCGCGCGGCTCCTCCGCCTTCCACTTGCGCTGCTCGAGAACTTTTTTGTCCCAGGCGGAAATCATCGGATCGAACACCACCTTGACTCCACGGCGGTGCGCCCAGCGGCAGGCGGCGAGAATATCGCGCTGGCGGCAGACCGGCACCCACACGAGATCCGGCTTCTTGACGCCCCGGAGCGCAGCTTCGATGTCGCCGAAGCGCGGCCACACCTTGACGAAGAAATACTCGACTTCCCAACCGAGATCGCGAAACATCTGCGCCGCCACACGGTTGCGGGAATACCCGGGATCGAATCGTCCCCAAAACAAAACTTTCTTCATTTTTCTCCCTGCATGTCGCAAAGCTGACGATACACGCCGCCCAATGCGTATAGTTCGTCGTGACGTCCGCGCTCGACGATTTCGCCGTCGCGCATCACGAGTATGAGATCGGAATTCCTGATCGTGGAAAGCCGGTGCGCGATCGCAAACACCGTGCGGTTCTTCTGGAGCCGGTCGATCGCGTCCTGCACGATGCGCTCGGTCTTGTTGTCGAGCGCGCTCGTGGCCTCGTCGAGAATGAGGATTTGCGGATCTTTGAGGATCGCGCGCGCGATGGCGATGCGCTGGCGCTCGCCGCCCGAAAGCGAAGATCCCTTCTCGCCGGCGACGCGCTTGTAGCCGTCCGGATGGGCCATGATGAAATCGTGCGCGTTGGCGAGTTTCGCCGCCCGGACGATATCTTCTTCCGTCGCGTCAGGATTGCCGTAGGCAATGTTCTCCGCGATCGTATCGTTGAAAATCTGCGCCTCTTGGAGCACCGAGCCTGCAAGCCGCCTGAGCGAATGTACGTCAAGCTCCTTCAAGTCCACTCCGTCTATCAAGATGCGCCCGGCGTAAGGATCGTAGAACCGCGCGAGCAACGCGGAAAGCGTGGACTTGCCCGATCCCGTCATGCCCACGACGGCGACCTTCTGGCCCTTCTTGATCTCGAAGCTCGCGCCCTTCACCGCGTCCTTCTCCGCCGTATCGTAGCGGAAAGAAACGTTTTCGAAGCGAATGGAGCCGGTGAAATTCTCCAGTTTCACCGGATGCTCCGGCTGCGGCAATTCCATGTGCACATCCAAGGTCGAGAAAATACGCGACATCGCCGCCATGGATTGCTGCATCTGGACCTGAAGTTTTGAAAGTTCCTTTATTGGCGTGTAGATGATCATCAGCGGCGCGAGCATCGGCAGAATCCGCGAAAGCGGCACCGAAAACACGAAACACCAAATGATGAACCCGCCAACGACGAGGAGCCCAACCGCCTCGACCGTAGGGCCGACCATGAGTCCGACCCTGAGCGCCCGGAGGATGATCTTCATCTGCTTGCGGTAGACGCTGCGGAAAGAGTCGTCCTCGTATTCTTCGTTGCCGCACGCCTTGACCTGTTTGATGCAAGTTACAACCTCGTGGAGCTTCGAGCCGACGACCGTCTGCTGCCGGAGCGAACGCTTGGCCCACTTTCTGAGCTTGCGTCCGAGGAGGACTATCGGCCCCACGAACAGCGGCAGCCCCACGGCAAGCACCGCCGTCATGTAAAGCATGTCGTTGGCGATGGCGAAATGAATCACGAACCCAAGCGATACGACGATTTCGAACGGAGCGATGGCAAGTTCGGAAAGTATGGTCGTCATTACGAGACCGAGCGTGCCGGGGTCGCCATTGATGCGCATCATCAGCTGTCCTACATCCACTCGCCCGAAGAACTGCATCGATTGCGTCTGGACATGGCGTAGCATGTCGCACCGCAAATCCGCAATCGCCTTTTGCGCTCCCCACTGCAGGCAATAGCGGTTGAGATACCCTAGCATCAGACGCAAGAACATTATCGCCGGCACGACAATGAGCACGAGGAAAAGTATCGGCCCTTTCATGTGCCCTTCATCGTCGGTAAAGCGGAAGCCCAGCTTGGCGGCGACGCCCTCCACGTCCTTGTACCACGAAGGCAGTTTCGCCGCCTTGGAAATCTTTTTGTCGAGTTTGTTTTTGGAGGGCTGAGGGCTGAGGGCTGATGGCTGAGGGGATGCTATTTCCGTTCCCTGTTCCCCGTTCCCTTCTCTCTCTTCCCCTCCCGCCACTGCGACGGCAGGCTGGATCGTCTGGTAGAACGGAACGAGCACGCCCGCAACGACAAGCCCGCAGAAAAGGCCAAGCGCGAGTCGCCAGGCGTAAGGGCGCATATACCTCCACACGCGCGGGGCGACCTCGCGTATCGTATATTCGCGGTCGAAAAATTCTGCTCTGTATTCCTTAGCCATTTTTCTGCATGTCGCAAAGGTTGCGGTAGACGCCTTTGGCGGCGTAGAGAGCGTCGTGGGTTCCGCGCTCGACGATTTCGCCGTCCTGCATCACGAGGATGAGATCGGCGTCGCGCACGGTCGAAAGCCGGTGCGCGACCACAAATGTCGTGCGGTTCTCCATGAGCTTCTCGAGCGCGCCCTGGACTTGGCGCTCGGTCACGGTATCGAGCGCGCTTGTCGCTTCATCCAAGATCAAAATCGGAGAATTGCGCAAAATCGCCGCCGCGATCGAAACGCGCTGACGCTCGCCGCCAGACAACGCGAATCCCTTCTCGCCGCAGATCCTGCCGTATCCTTCAGGCTGGGACAGAATGAAATCGTGGGCGCTCGCGCGTTTCGCCGCCGCCGCGATTTCGTCTTCGGACGCGCCGATTTTGCCATACGCGATATTGTAGGCGATAGGCTCGTTGAAAAGCAGCGTCTCCTGGTTCACGACGCCGACCAGCCGGTGCAAATCGTCGCCCTTCATCTTGCGCAAGTCCATGCCGTCGATCGTTATCCTGCCGCCGCAAGGATCGGCGAAACGCGCGAGGAGCGAAGCCAAGGTGGACTTGCCCGACCCGGTGCCGCCAACGACGGCGACCTTCTGGCCCTTCTTGATCTCGAAGCTCGCGCCCTTGACCGCCATGCGTTCCTGCGTTTCGTATTTGAAGGAAACATTCTCGAAGACTATGCGGTCGTCGAATCCGGTCTTCGCCTGCGCGTCGGGCGCGTCAACGATCTCCGTGTGCAGATCCATGAGCGACCAGATGCGCGACAAGGACGCCATCGCAGTTTCCACTATCACCTGGAGCTTGGCGAGTTTCTTCACCGGCTTGTAGATCACCAACAGCGGCGCGAGCATCGGCAAGACCTGATCGAGCGTGATGTCTTTCCAGAAGCACCAGCAGACGAAAAGGCAGATCAGCATCACCCCGATGAATTCCATCATGGGGCGCACGAGCTCCTGCAGCCGCACCGCCCTGAGCGTCGTCTTCACGAAAACGCGATTTGCGGATCTGAAGCGCCGGTTCTCTTCGTCTTCGCTGTCGGACGACTTTACGAGTTTGATGCAAGTAAGGACCTCATGGACGCGCGCGAGCACGCCCGAGGCCATCATCAGCGACGCACGCGTCCATTGGCGTATCTTCCAGGCGCACGTGCGGATGGGAACCACAAAGAGCGGGAACGCGACCAGCAAAATGACGAGCGTCGGGAGCATCCGGTTGGCGATCGCGTACCAGACGATGTAGCCTATCGAAACCACAATCTCGAACGGCGCCTCCGCGAGGTCGGCGATAACCGACTGCACGATGGTGCGCACGCTCGAAGCGTCAACCACGACGCGTTGCATGAGCTTGCCCATGTCGGCGCGGGAATAGAATTCGAGCGACTGTCTTTGCGCATGGCGGAACAGGTCGCAGCTGATGTCCATCGTCGCGTGCGCGCCAACCCACGACAGGCAATACTGGTTGCAGAACTTGAGCGCGAGCCGCAATCCTGCCGCGATCGGCAGCACGAAGATTATCAAAAGCACGATCCCGCCATGCATCACGCCGTTTTTGTCGACCAGCTCGATCCCGAATTTCTTGGCGTACTTCTCCGCCATCGCCAGTTCTTTGGGTTTGGTTCGGGATGCTTCGGGTCTCGGGTCTTCCTCCTTCGCCAAGGCTACGGAGGACAGGGAGGGCTCTTTTCCGTTCCCTGTTCCCTGTTCCCTCGCCCCTTCAATATGCATCGTCGCCGGGCGGACGAGCTGGAACAGCGGCACGAGCGTGCCCGCCATGAGCATGCCGCTCAAAATGCCGAGGAAAAGCCGTATCCGGTAAGGACGTATGTACGCCCAGAGCCTACCGTAAGCCGCGGCTTTGGTGTAGTCACGATCGTAGAATTCGAATGCAGAGTTCTGCGCGTCTGTTTTCAATTTTCTTTTCCCGGAAAACCGAGGGGTTTTGGTTGTATTATACCAAAAATCCGCCGTCGATTCAAGCACGAAGGGAAAAGATAATTCCGTCCACCTGATCGATCGATTCGGAAAGTTCGGCGTTCCCGGTGATTACGATTCTCAGCGCCACCGCCTCGAATTGCGAGTAAAGGATCGTCGTGAGGCGGTCGGCATCGACATCGGCACGATATTCGCCGTTGCGTTTGGCCTCGATGATGAGCGAGTGGATTATGCGCCTGAGGCCCAGGGTGTGGCGCAAGATATAGTTTTGCGGCACCGGCGTTCCTTTGCGCCGGAGCTCCGCGAGATAGTCGCTTATGACGCACACGAAATCGCGGTTGTCGAAGAGCATCGCAAACGCCGTGATGCAAATCTGGCGCAGTTTCGCGTCCGCGCTGTGGCGCGAGTGGATGACCTCGTAATACTTGGCCTCGACCCGGCGCGTGACGCCGCGGATCGCCGCGTTGAAGATCGCCCTCTTGTCCTTGAAGTAGGTGTACAGCAGCGTGCGCGAGATCTTGCAGGCCTTCGCGATCATCGCATAGTTGACGCCGCTATAACCATGCACCGCGAACAATTTGATGCTCGCGGTGATGATTTCCGCCTTGCGGGTTTTGTGGTCGATCTTGTTCGCCATCAGAAGTTGTACGTCAGCTGCGCCGAGATCAGATGGCTGTAGGAGTTGCGGCAATCGAAGTGATACCGCGTGCCGCCATTCAGATCCTTGACCGTGATGTAACGGCTGCCGCGCTCCATCAAGACGAGCGAGTAGCCAACGTCAAGCCTCAAACCTTCGACGAGATTGAAGCCCAGGCCCGTGTGGATGATATGGCGGTCGCCGGAGGGAAGCATCGTCGTGCCGTATTTCTCGGTGGAAGGATCCTGGTCGTAAGTATAGCCGCAACGCGCCGTGAGCCAGTCGTTGATGTCGTATTCCGTACCGAAGCCCACGCGGAACGTATCCTTCCAGTTGAGCCTCTGGACGTAACCGGCTTTCTGCCCGGCGACGACGGCAGGGATCTTGAAGTTGATCTTGTCCACGCTTCTCCACCCGATGACCATACCCGTCACGCCCACGCGCCATTTTTCGGTTATGTCGTAGTTGAGACCTGCGGTGAGCGACTGCGGGAGCGTGAGCTTGGCTTTCGCGACCGAGTGCGCATTCATCGGGACCGCAAGGCCATACGGCGAATAGACGCCGCCGTTGATGTCGAAATCGCCCTTGATCACATGATTGATGCGCGAGCGGTACAAGAGGCCGAATTTGAGTTTGTCGGTGATCTTGAAGTTGTTCGCGACGAGCCAGCCGGCGTTGATGTCGTCGCCGTGGAGACTGCTCTTGGCGTCGGCGGTGAGATAGCCCGCCGAAGGCCCCCACATCGGGCGCTTGTGGTTCTCGAAGTCTATGTAGCTGATGCGCGCGCCTGCAGCGAGCGACCACCAATCGGTGAGCTTCACCGACAGCACGGGGCTGAAGGTATACTGCTTGATCGTCGTATCGACGGTATCGCCCGCCATCGCCCAATGCTGGCCATACTTGGTGCCAAGACCGAACTCCGAGTAGTTGCCGTAACCGAATACGATGCGATCGGTAATGGGCAAAGAGAAGTAAAGGGTCGGGGCCGTGAACCATCCGGAGTTCATTTTCGTCTGCGGCTGGTGGTTGACCGTAACGTCGCAAAACGGGTTGATGAAAGTCGCGCCAACCGAAACTGACACATTGGTCACATCCGTCAATGCGGCAGGGTTGTAGTAGACGGCGGTCGCGTCGCCGGTGCCGCCCACCAAAGCTCCGGCCATGCCGTTGCCGCGCGAGGAAGCCTCGTAGATGCCGAATCCGGCGCCAAACGCACTCCCGGCAGCAAACGCGATGACCGCCGCAAATCCAAGCACAGATATTTTCTTCATTGTTGACAGATCCTTTGTTTTTGTCAAATTTTTGGGTATTGTATCATATCTCCGCGGCAAAAGTCAATACCCATTTTGACGATTTGCAAAAATGTGTCAAAAGCGCCGGCGGTGAAGTCGTCTCCACGCTTACCTGCACAAAGCCTTTTTGACCCGGTGAAAACCGCCATTTGACAAGGTGAAAAGCGCCATTCGACCAGGTGAAAAGCACGATTCGACCAGGTGAAAAACGCAAAATCCACCATCGCACCTTCTTAGCCACAAAGACCACAAAGGACACAAAAGATTATCGCCACTCACAATCCGACACGAATAAAGATTGAATAAAAACCTCTCTTCGTATCTCGCGAGAGGCCCTGAGATGTGCCATTGTGGAAATACAAAGAGAGGAAGTGCGTTTGCACTTTCTCTGCAAGGTATCGTCCACTTGGAAATTTCTCAGGTTTCTCGCGACGATCGCTTTGCAGCGTTGCAAATTGTTTTGTCACTCCACGCAGTTGCGCGGCGACAGGCGGCGGGGCGTTGCCCGCCTATCTCCGTTTCACCGAGTTACAGTTCCTTTCAGTTCGGTTGACAGTTGTTTGGAAATCACAGAAAAGCATTGATGTCTTCCGGCAAATCCGGAAATACCGGCACCGCCTCTCTGCAAACCCTATTTGCAAACCTGCGCGAACGCGGCAACACCCGCGATGAAACCACATCGACGGAGCGCCCAAACATGCCCGATATTCCATTTTCTATCGCGGCATAATCGCGAAAGCCCACATTGGGAGCGAACTTCACAAGAAAATCAATATCGCTATCCGGGCGCTCTTCCTTGCGGGCACACGAACCGAACACCCAAAGCTTTTCGGCTTTGTGCTTTCTGGCAATCGCGTATATTTCATCCCGCTTCGCCCTTATCTCATCAAGCACACACATCGCAAACACCCTTATCTATCGCATGTTATACCAAAAATCACAATAAAATACAACTATGTAATTGAAAAATAGAGAACCATTGTAAATGTGAAACTAGGTATTGGATACTCAATTTCCAGCCGCTCACTTGCGCATGCTCGGAGAGCCGTGGGTATGGCCGCGAGCGTCGCGGTGTACGGGTTTGCCGCTTTTGACTTCCTTAGGCTCGTCCTTCATACGGCCCTTCGAGTCGCGATGAGGCGTCTTGACGTTGCGGTCGCGTTCCATCTTGTCGTGCGATCGACATGCGGAGTCGTGACACACCTGTTTTTGCGGCGGCGGATTTCGCACATGGGCATCTCGCGAGTGCGGATGACTCTCTGACGGTCCAAGGCAAGCCGCGCCAATCAACAACAATGTTCCAACGATATTCATTTTTGTGTTCCTTTCTGCCCCATATTCCCTTGAGGAACACAAATCTTACGCGACTCGACAAAAAAAAATCAAAGCCAGCGGATCGGGGCGACGGAATGCGCGACGAGATAATCGTTCGCCGCCTTGAAATGTCCGCAGCCGAAAAATCCGCGATGCGCCGACAACGGCGACGGATGCGCCGACGACAAGACCAAATGGCGCTTGCGGTCGATCGCCGCGCCCTTCTTCTGCGCGCTCGCGCCCCAAAGAATGAAGACCAGATTTTCGCGCCGCTCGTTCAAGACCCGCACCACGGCGTCGGTGAAGCGCTCCCAGCCTTGGCCGGAGTGGCTCATGGGCTTGCCCTCCGCGACGGTAAGCGTGGAATTGAGGAGCAAAACCCCGTCATCCGCCCAGCGCGAAAGATCGCCGTCTTGCCAACAGGCCTTTTCACCGAATTCGGTCTCGAGCTCCTTGCGGATATTGAGGAGCGACGGCGGCATCTTGCAGGGCGGCAAGACCGAAAAACACAACCCGTGCGCCTGCCCCGGCCCATGGTACGGATCTTGTCCGATTATCACGACCTTGACCTTGTCGAATGGCGTGCGGTTGAAAGCCTCGAAAATAAACTTGCCGGGCGGATAGCAACGCCCTTCGCGATATGCCCCCTTGACGAAATCCGCGAGCCGCCGAAAGTACTCGCTCTCGAATTCTCCGGCCAGGACTTGCCGCCACGATTCGTCGATCTTTACGTTCATCAGAGCTCCACGAAAACTTCTGCCGCCGCAAAGCGGTCGAACGCACAATCGATGCCGCCCGCGGCATGGGCGTCGGACGAAAGGATGAACTTCACTCCCGCATTCCGCAGCATTTCGCGGAACGGCGCGGCAGGATAGGCATCGTCGAGCCAACCGCGGCTTATGGCCCCGGTGTTGACTTCCGTCTTCTTGCCGGACTTGGCGAGCGCGTCCGCAAAATCGCGCTCCAATTCCTGATACCATGCGGCCGATTCGTCGAAATACGGATGTTTCCGGTTGAACTTCCTCACGAGATCGGGGTGGCCGACTACATCGAAGTCGAACTGCTCGACCATTTCGGTCTGCTCGCGGAAGTATACTTCTACGAACGCGCGCGCATCGCCATTGAAATGATCGCGGATTCCTCCGGCAAGGAGTTCCGGCGTGTTGTCCACGCTCACTCTGCCGCCATCCGGCGCGACGACCTCGTGCACGGAGCCGATTATGTAATCTAGCCCCAAGTGCGCATAGCGCGAGCGATCCGGGGTAGTGACGCCGGGGATGTAGTCCGCCTCGCCGCCGCAAAGAACCTTGATCTTGCCGCGGTATTTTTCCGCGAGCGCACGGATTTCGCGCACATAATCAAGACCGCGCTCCGGGTCTAGCGTCCACGGCGAGTTTTCCGGGAAAGACATGTGGCTCGAGAAGCCAAGAACCGCGAAGCCTTTTTCGATCGCGGCTTGCACCATCGCTTCGGCCGGATCCTTGCCGTCGCACCAAGTCGTATGGGTATGGTAATTAGTCCGCATAACGGCGGAAGACGAGCGAAGTATTCACCCCGCCAAAGGCGAAATTGTTGCTCAGCGCATACTCCACGTCCATTTTGCGCCCTTCGCCCATTATGTAGTCGAGTTCCGCGCAGGCGGGATCTGGGTTCGCGAGGTTGAGCGTAGGATGGAACCAGCCTTCGTTCATCATCATTATGGTAAGGATGGCCTCCAAGGAGCCGCAAGCCCCAAGGGTGTGGCCCACATAGCTCTTCGTGGAGGAAATCGGGGCCGCGAAGCCAAGTGCCGCGCGCGTCGCGGCGGTTTCGGCGATGTCTCCGGCTTTGGTGGCGGTGCCGTGTCCGTTAACGTAGCCGATCGCCTCGGGGCCGAGTCCGGCATCTTCGAGCGCGCCCTTCAAGGCATACTGCATCGTTTCGGCGTTTGGGTTGGTAACATGGGTGCCATCCGTGTTTTCGCAAAATCCAACCACCTCCGCGAAAATCTTCGCGCCGCGCGCCTTCGCGTGATCGAGCTCTTCAAGGATGAGCGTCGCCGCGCCCTCGCCGATAACCAAGCCGTCGCGGTCGCGGTCGTATGGCGCCGGGGACCTTTCCGGCTCGCCGTTCTTGAGCGAAGTCGCATACAAAGTATCGAAGATCGCCACTTGCGTCGCGCTGAACTCTTCGCCGCCACCCGCGATCATCACATCCTGCTTGCCGTATTTGATAAGTTCGTAGGCGTTGCCGATCGCGAGCGAGCCCGAGGTGCACGCGGTTCCGGTAGGCACGAGCCGTCCGTGCGTCTTGAAGTGCACCGAAAGATTGCACGCCGCCGTCTGGGGCATGAGCTTGATGTACGTCCCGCTCGTGATGCCGGAAACTTCTTTCGTCTCGAGCATCGAATAGAAATCGAGCAGCGGAGGAATCGACCCCGAGCAACTGCCGTAGGCGACGCCCGTCCTGCCGCTCTCCAGATCCGCAGCCGCAAGCCCAGCCTGCGCGATCGCTTCCTCGGCCGACTTCAGCGCATACATCGAAACCAAGCCCATCGAACGCGTCGTCTTGCGCGTCCAGTGCTCCGGCTTCACAAAATCGATGGTGCTCGCAAGCCGCGTGTTGAGCCCCTTGAATCCGCCAAGTTCATCGAGCGCCCGGACGCAATTCTCCAATCGCTTGAGGCGCGCGAACGAGTCGGCGACCGTCTGGCCCAAGGCGCTCACCACGCCCATTCCGGTTACGACGACCCTTCTCATGCCGGCTTGTAGGAATCTTTCAAGGTCACGGTGCGGTTGAACGCGCCGTCGCGATCCT
Organism: Kiritimatiellia bacterium; assembly: GCA_045132115.1. GTDB lineage: Bacteria > Verrucomicrobiota > Kiritimatiellia > RFP12 > UBA1067 > UBA1067. Next base: position 7,648 of record JBGURT010000011.1, on the reverse strand, counting down.
TCACGAAATACCCGGTGCGCTCGAACTGGAAACGCTCGCCCGGATTAGCCTCGGCCAGCGCAGGTTCCGCGAACCCCGCCACTTCGCGCACGGAATCGGGATTGAGATAGTCGATAAACTTCTCCGGCCCGTCCTTGAGCGGATTTTTCTCCGTAAAGAGCGACTCGTAGAGGCGCACCTTGACCGGAACACCGGTCCCCGCGTCCACCCAATGGAGCGTGCCCTTCACCTTGCGGCCGTCGACGGCATTGCCGCCCCAGCTCTGTTCGTCCCAAGTCCCGTGGATCTCCACGACCTTGCCGGATTCGTCCTTGACGCATCCGGTGCACTTGAAGATGCACGCGCCTCTGAGCCGCACTTCCTGCCCGGGCGCCATGCGGAAGAACTTCTTCTCCGGAACCTCCATGAAGTCGGCGCGGTCGATCCAGATTTCGCGGCTGAACACCAACTTGCGCGTTCCGGCACTTTCGTCGAGCGGATTGTTCGGAAGCTCGATTTCGCGCGTCCCCTCGAAGTTGTCCACGACAACCTTCACGGGATCGAGGACCGCCATGCGGCGCGTCGCGGTCTTGTTGAGCTCCTCGCGCACGCACCACTCTAGGAGCGCGGGATCGCTCTCGCTCTCGGTCTTGGAAACGCCAATGCGATCGCAAAACTCGCGGATCGCGCCCGGCGTGAATCCGCGGCGGCGCATTCCGCACACGGTGGGCATGCGCGGATCGTCCCAGCCATCCACGACTTTCGTCTGGACCATCTGGAGCAAAAGCCGCTTGCTCATCACGGTGTGCGTGAGGTTGAGCCGCGCGAACTCGCGCTGCTGCGGACGGATCTTCACGCCGCCGCGCTCGACCAAAAGCCCCATTTCGTCTAGCCGGTCCACCACCCAATCGTAGAGCGGACGGTGAACCTCGAACTCGAGCGTGCACATCGAATGGGTCACACCCTCGAGCGCGTCTTCGATCGGGTGCGCAAAATCGTACATCGGGTAGACGCACCACTTGTCGCCCAGGTGATAGTGCGAAACGTGGCGGATGCGATAGATTACCGGATCGCGGAAATGGATATTAGGCGAGGCCATGTCGATCTTCGCCCTGAGGCACCATTCGCCGTCTGCGTATTTCCCGTCGCGCATTTCGCGGAAGATGCGCAGATTCTCCTCCGGCGGCGTGCCGCGGCGCGGCGAAGGCGTGCCCGGCTTCTCGGGAACCCCGCGGTACGCCTTCCATTCGTCCTGCGTAAGATTGCAGCAATACGCCTGGCCCGCGCGAATGAGGTTTTCCGCGATTTCATACATCTTGTCGAACATGTTCGACGCATTGTAGAAACCCGGCTCCTTGCCGTCGCCCTCTCCCGACCACTTGAAGCCCAGCCAGGAGATGTCCTTCTTGATGTTCTCGGCGTATTCGTCGGACTCTTTGGTCGGGTTCGTGTCGTCCATCCTCAAATGGCAATCGCCGCCGAAAAGTTCCGCCATGCCGAAGTCCACGCAAATCGCCTTGGCGTGGCCGATGTGGATGTAGCCGTTAGGCTCGGGCGGGAAGCGCGTCACCACCTTGCCGCCGGTTCTTCCGGCGGCGACATCGCCCTCTATCCACTGGCGCAAGAAGTGCCGCGAAGTATCCGATTCGTTCATTCTTCGATAACCTCTGCTTCCGCGAGCGCCGCGTAGTCGTTGCCCGCATGGTTGTTGATCGCGGTGAGGCGGTAGAACTTGACGCCCTCCACCGCGACGGGGAAGACGATGTCCTGTTCGTCGCGGATCATGGCGAGCGAGTAGACGCCCATGTCGCGCCAGGTTTCGCCGTCGGCGCTGAGCTCGAGCTTCACGTTCTTGAGCATGCCGTTTACGCCGATCTGGCGCTGCCACACCCTGAGTCCCTTCATCGTCACGGGATCGGCGAGCTCCACCGCGATCACGTGCGGGAAGTTGCCCATCGTCGTGCCGTACTGCGAATGCCAAATGGTATCGAGGTCGCCGTCGATGAGGTGATCGGGCTCGCCATGGTCGGGCTCGCGGCTCGAGCATGTGAAGATCTTGTTTCCGCTCGTCGCCGTGCGTTCCGGCAAGAGCGCGTCAAGCGCCGTCATCACGCCCTCCGCAGGCAATTCGCGCGGGTCGAGCCGCTCGTCGTTCACGCTCAACGTGAAGAGCATGTCGAAATCGCGATCCGTGCGGACGATGTCGCGCTCCATTGGAGCCGGGCCGCAGCTCGCGCCGCCCAATCCGCGCACCGCCGCGAACACCCCGACCTGCGTCGCTTCGGACTCGGGAAGCTCTTCGGCATGGACGCAAGCCATCAGCTGCGCCGCCGTCCACGGATTCACCGCGAGCGAGAACTTTTCGCCCAGCGTGCGCACCGTGATGCCGTTCACGAAACGGAAGCCGTAGACGTCTTCGCGGTTGCCGCAATCTTCATTGCGCGAATAGGGGAAGAAGAACTCCGCGGGCGACAATTGCCACCGCCCCATGAACGCGCCCGACTTGCGGTCCGGGTAGTTTTCGAACGGACCGCGCCCGAACCACTGCACGAGATCGCCGTCGTCGCGCTTCTGGCTCCACGCGAGCCCGATGCGCGAAATTTCCGTCTTGGGCCCGATCGGACGGATCTTCACCGCGCAGACGAGTTCGCCCGTCGCGTGCATCGTCCACTTCGCCGCCACCACGAATTTGATCCGCGCCTTTTCGTCGCCCTGCCACGTCGCCCGCGAGGGAATGCTCTTGGAGCCGTCTTCCCCGGTCTCGATCGCACCAAGCTGGCAGTCCGTCGCCTTGAGGTTGTTAAGCCTCAGCGCGAGCCACGTCTTCTTGAAATATTCTTCGTTGGAAACAGGCGCGCGGAACGCGTCAAGCGTCATCGGCGAAGCGAGCAGCTCGCGCATTCCCGCGGCGTCCTTGCGGTAGACGGAGGACGGCAACCCGGTCTCGGCGGAAATCGTCACGCTCGTGCCCTGCGCCTTGAGCACCGCGCCGCGCTCGTTCGTCTCGGCGACGACTTCGCCGATGTCGCCGTCGAACAATTTGCGCTCCACGGGGAAGTCGATCTGGCCGGTTGCGATTTCGCGTCCGTCTTCCGTGAACCTGAAGCGGATCGCGCAAACGCCGCCGTAGTCGCGCCACACGCTGCGCACGCGCGGCGGCATCTGGAATTCTCTCGCGGTCTGGGGCTTGATGTGCGGATCGCGCGCCGGGCCGCCTTCGGAAAGATTGATCTCGCCGCGCGCGAAAGGTTCGCCGCCGCGATATGCGGTCCACGAGCACTTGACGTTGCGCGAATCGACGAAGTAGTTCTTGTTCCTGACCGTGAACGTGGCATAATTTTCGCCCGCCGCGACGCTCCAGTTCTGGAAGACATGCGCGATTTCATTGTAGCCGGGCTCGGTACGGCGATCCGACAGCACGCAGCCGTTCATGCAGAACATGCCGTCGTTTGGCTTGTCGCCGAATTCGCCGCCGAAAGCCAGAATCTTCGTTTTGCCGTCTTCCGTCTTTTTCCAAAGCCCCTGGTCCACCCAATCCCAAATCGTCGCGCCAAGAATGACGTCGGAACTTTCGATCGCGTCCTGGTAGTCCTTCAGATTGCCCATCGCGTTGCCCATGTTGTGGGCGTATTCGGAGATGTAGAACGGCTTGGGCGAGGTCGTCTGCGCCGCCTTTTGCCATACCCAATCGACGGCTGGATATTGGCACCCGTCCATGTCGGCAACGCTCCAATCGCGCTCGTAGTGAGTCGGGCGCGTCGTGTCGCGCGCCTTGATCGCGTCGCGCGCGGCGGCAAAATTCTCGCCGGGGCCGGCTTCGTTGCCGTAGCTCCAGATCACCACGCAAGGATGGTTCTTGTTGCGCTCGACCATCGCCATATTGCGCGCGACGGTCGCCGCCTGCCACTCCGGACGGTGCGAAAGCGAATTCTCGCCGTAGCCGTAGCCGTGAGTCTCGACGTTCGCCTCGTCCACGACATAAAGTCCGCGAGTGTTGGCGAGATAGTAGAAATAGTCGTCCTGCGGATAGTGCGAGCAGCGCACCGTGTTGCAGTTCGCAGCCTTGAGCATCTCCACGTCCTGTTCGCGGCGCGAGTCCGGCACGTAGTGCCCGAACATCGGGTCGCTCTCGTGCAGATTCGCGCCTTTGAGCTTGATCTTCTGCCCGTTGAGATAGTATCTGCCGTCCTTGATTTCGCTCACGCGGAACCCGAAGACCGCGCTCACGAATTCGCTGCCGTTGGACAATACGACCTTGTAGCAGTTGGGCTCTTCCGCGCTCCAGAGCTTGGGCGTCTCCACGACGAGCGTCTTCTCCGTCGTCTGGCCAACAAGTTCGTCGTCCCAGGTATAGAGCGAAAGTTCGACGTCGCCCTCGACCTCCGCGTTCAAAATCCAGTTGCCGGCGAATTCGCCTTCCTTCGCGGGCGCCGCCGTGAGGAAGAAATCGCGTATCCGGTTCTTCGGCCGCGAAATGAGCCACACGTGGCGGAAGATGCCCGAGAGGCGGAACATGTCCTGGTCCTCGAGATAGCTGCCGTCCGAATAGCGGTAGACCTCGAGGCGCACCGAGTTGACTCCCGAGTGGACGATCGAAGTAACGTCGAACTCAGCCGGTGTGCGAGAGTCCTTGGAAAATCCCATGTAGCGCCCGTTCACCCAGAGATAGAAGAAGCTGTCGACGCCATCGAACTTGAGGAAATAGCGGTCGGTCGCGCTCTTCTTTTCGATCGTGAAGTTGCGGCGATAGATGCCCACAGGATTGCGCGCGGCGAAATTCGTGTATTGCTTGGGGGGCTCGAGCATTACGCGCGAACCGCCGGGGACGTCAGGCTGGAAAGGATAGACGATATTGGTGTAAAGCGGGGTTCCCCAACCTCCTTTCTCGCTCGCGCCCATGGCTTGCCAGGAGCAGGGAACATTGATGAGCGACCACTCTCCCGTGCCTTTCTTGTCTGGCGACGGCGCCCAATTGAACACCCAGTCGGCCGAGCTGTCGAGCGAAACGGTGCGATCGGAATATTGCGGCAAGATCTTGAGCGCGCCTTCGAGCGTGGAGAAGGACGAAAACGCCGCCCTCACCGGCTCCTTGCCGAGCCCGAGCTTCTGGTTGTTCTGCCATTCGTCGCCTACCGGCGCGAGCGCCACCAATGCCATGATCGCCATAATCATCGTCTTCAGTTCCTTTCCTGGATGTGTTCAAATTGAAAGACCCGCCGTTTCGCGGCGGGTCTTTGTCAGAACCTCTTAGTTGAGTTCCATGCGGCCGCGGCGCGAACGGTTGCGGATACGCGCACGCTGCGATTTCTTCCTCGCCTTTACGCAAGGCTTTTCGAAGTAGCGCTGGTCGCGCAACGTCTTGAGGAGGCCCTCCTTGTCGAGGATCTTCTTCATGCGCTTGAGGCCGCGCTCGACGCTCTCGCCCTTCTTGAGCTTCAGAACGATTGCCATCTCACTTCACCTCCTTCGCAGGCTCGGCGGTCTCCTCCGCCTTGGCGGTGACCCACTGGAGGACGCACGTTTCCGCGGCGTCGCCCTTGCGGGTGCCGAGTTTCACGATGCGGGTGTAGCCGCCGTTGCGGCCGGCCATCTGGGGCGCGATCTCCGCGAACAGCTTCTTCACCGCATCCGGGGAGACGAGACGGGCCGCCGCCAAGCGACGGGCCGCAAGCGTGCCCTTCTTCGCGAGGGTCACGGCCTTCTCGGCGTCCTTGCGCACTTCCTTGGCCTTGGGCAGCGTCGTCACGATGGACTCCGCCAGGATGAGGTTGGTGACCATGCTCCTCATGAGCATCGCGCGATGCTCGGAGGAACGGCCGAATTTTTTCATCAATCTTTGGTGACGCATTTGAAATATCCTTCCTTATTTCTTCTCCAGGAGATCCGGATCGAACTTGTACCCGAGGCAAAGCCCCAGCTCCACAAGCTTCTCCTTGATCTCGGTGAGCGACTTCTTGCCGAAGTTGCGGTACTTGAGCATGTCGGCCTCGGTCTTCGCGGCGAGCTCGCCTACGGTGGCGATGTTCGCGTTGTTGAGGCAGTTTGCCGCACGCACCGAAAGCTCGATCTCGTTGACGGACATGTTGAGGATCTTGCGCAGGCGCTCGCGCTCGTTGGCGTTCTGCCGCGTCTCGTCCTCGAACTCCACATCCAGGCTCTCGCCGCCGTACTCGACGAAGACGTCGAGGTGGTGGCGCAGAACCGCCGCCGCGGTCTTGAGCGCTTCTTCGGGCGCGACACGGCCGTCGGTCCAGATGTCCAGCACGAGCTTTTCATAGTCCGTGCGCTGGCCGACGCGGGTGTTCTCCACCATGAAGTTGCAGCGCGTGACCGGCGAGAAGATCGAATCGATCGCGATGCGGCCGATTTCCTGCTCCGGGCGCTTGTTGTCGTCCGCAAGGCAGAACCCGCGGCCGATCTTAACCTCCGCTTCGAGATCCAAGACCCCGTCAACGTCGAGCGTGCAGATCTCGAGGTCCGGGTTGAGCACCTGGACGTTGTTGTCCGCCGTGAAATCCTTCGCCGTCACCGTGCAAGGCCCCTTGGCCTTGAGCGAGATGTTCAGGGTGTCGCGCGAATACGTCTTCAAGAGCACCTTCTTGAGATTGAGAATGATATCGGTGACATCCTCCGCGCAGCCCGGGATGGTCGAGAACTCGTGGTTCACGCCCTTGATCTTGATCGAGCTGATGGCCGCGCCCTCGATGGACGAGAGCAGGACCCGGCGCAGGGAGTTGCCGATCGTGCGTGCATAGCCTATCTCGAAAGGCTCCGCGGTGAACCGCGCGTAATTTGGGTTGACGCGCTCGCCACTTTCATGGCGTTCCACCTTTGCGGGCATCTCGAAACGGCTCAGACGAATAGGCATTTGTTGTCTCCTGACTTCTTTTGGGTTGACGCTTCAGACGGTTTAGCGCGAGAAGAATTCGACGATCAGCTGGATCTCGATGTTCTCGGGTATCTCGGCGCGCATGGGGACGCTGAGGAGCGAACCCTGCATCGTCGCGTCATCCCAACTGAGCCATGCGACCGCGGGAGACTTGCGCAACTTGAGCGAATCCTGGATGGCGACGAGCCCCTGGCTCTTCTCCTTGACGCTCACGACCTCGCCCGGCTTCAGCACGCGGCTGGGGACGTTGCAGATCTTGCCGTCCACCGTGATATGGCGGTGCGTCACGAGCTGGCGGGCGCCGCTGCGGGTGGGGGAAAGACCCAGACGGTAGACGATGTTGTCGAGGCGCGTTTCGCACATCGCGAGGAACGCATCACCCTTCGTGTAGCCCTCCTTGGCCTTGGAGCGGTCGAAGAACAGGCGGAACTGGCCTTCGCGCATGCCGTAGATGGCCTTGGCCTTCTGCTTTTCGCGCAGCTGCACGCCATATTCGGAAAGTTTCTTGCGCTTCTTGTTGGCGCCATGCTGTCCCGGCGGATTCGAACGGCGGTCCAGAACCTTGTCCGGCCCGAAAATCGGCTCGCCGAAGCGGCGCGCCAGCTTGGAACGAGAACCTGTGTAACGACCCATGATCAAACCCTCCTGCGTTTACGTGCGCGGCAACCGTTGTGCGGAACCGGCGTGGTGTCAGTGATCTGCGTCACGCGGATGCCCGCGGCCTGGATGGCGCGCACCGCGCTCTCGCGGCCGGCTCCGGCGCCCTGCATCCTCACTTCA
>JBGURT010000010.1:0-17982 GCA_045132115.1 Kiritimatiellia bacterium | reverse complement strand
CGGACGCAGGATCGTCGCATGGCGCGATTTCGTCTTGAAGGGCTCGAACGGCGAGGAACTTGGGGTCGCCTCCAGCGAATGGATGCTTATCGATCTCGCATCCCGCAAGGTCGTCGCCATCCCCGAAGGCGTATTCGCGGCGGCGAATACGGTCCGGAAGCCGGTCTTCGGCGACGAGCCGTTCCCGAAACTGCGCTGGGAATGCAGTGTCGCGGCTTCTGACGCGCTAGTATTCCGGGCGCGGCGCGGCGATATCGACTTGAACGGGCATGTCAACAACGTCCATTACGTCGAATGGCTGCTGGAGAGCCGTCCCGAAACAACGGGCCCGTGCCACGAACTCGACATGGTCTTCAAGTCGGAGACGCTCGCAGGGGAGGAGGTTCGCGTCGAATCGGTCGAGACGGAGCCCGGGGTGTTCGTCCACCGCGTATACGCCCCCGACGGCCGCGACCATGTCTTGGCGAGGAGCAAATAAGCATGATAAATACGTTGCTTTCGCTGTTGGGGGTTTTGGAGTCTTGGAGCATGGAGATGTGTTCATGAACGAATACAAAGGGATGTACTGCGATTTGACCGGCAAGATTATAAACGCGGCGCAATGTCGCACATATCTTCGGATGCTTGACTTGCCGACTGGACTTGTGCTGAACTTCGGGTTCCCTTCGATGAGCGAGGGTATCGAGCATGTGTCCAATCCGCGTGCAACGGCCTACAAACTCCAAGACTCCGAAACTCCCAGTAGCGAAAGCAACAAGAAAGGCCAAGAGCAATGAAAGTTCTGATGATAAACGGAAGTCCGCGCAAGGATGGCAACACCGCGAGAGCGCTTAAGGAGATAGCCGACACGCTTAAGACAGAGGGTGTCGAAAGCGAGATCTTCTGGCTCGGCGTAAGGCCGGTGCGTGGATGCATTGCCTGCGGACAGTGCAGCGAGAAGGGGCTTGGACGTTGTGCCTTTGATGATGACGTCGCAAATCGCATAATCGAAAAGCTCGCAGACGCCGAAGGTATAATACTTGGTTCTCCGACCTATTATGGCCAGCCCAACGGCGCATTGCTGGCTGTATGGCAGCGCGTCTGCTTCGCAGGAGGGGCCGTGGTGCGTGGCAAACCAGCCGCCAATGTGGCGATTTGCCGGCGCGGCGGTTCCACGGCGGCGTTCCAGACGATGAACATGATCTTCGAGATGCTGAACTGTCCGCTCGTCACCTCGCAGTACTGGAACGTGGCATTCGGAAGAGAGCCGGGCGAATGCGAAAAGGACGCAGAGGGAATGCAGACCATGCGCACTCTCGCCCGCAACATGGCATGGCTCCTGAAGTCCCTTAAGGACAATCCGCGCCCGGCGCAGGAGCCCTGGCAGCCCATGCACTTTATCCGGTAAAGAGGAGATGGCTAGCTTGCTTTCGCTGCTTGGAGTTCTGGAGTATGAGGATGGATGCATTGGTTTTGTAGCGTAAGCCCATAGGGAGAGGAACAATATGATAGACTTCAACTATTGGTCGCCGACATGTTTTGCGTTCGGCAAGGGCAAGGAGGCGCAGACCGGCGAGCTGGTGAGGCGTTTCGGCGGGCGCAAGGCCCTACTCCATTTCGGGGGCGGCAGCGCAGTCAAGAGCGGCCTTTTGGGTCGCATAAAGGCGTCTCTCGCCAAGGCAGGAGTGGAGTTCGTCGAACTTGGCGGCGTAAAGCCGAATCCGCGTAGCTCGCTCATCGAAGAGGGCATTCGCCTTGCGATGGCGGAGGGCGTCGATTTCCTTCTGGCGGTCGGTGGCGGCAGCGTAATCGATTCCGCGAAGGGTATCGCAATCGGCGCGGCCAACGGCGGCGAATGGCGCAAGTACTATGTCGGGCGCGAGGTCAAGGTGCGTACGGTGATTCCTGCTGCGCTTCCGGTTGGCGTCGTGCTTACGATTGCGGCTGCAGGCAGCGAAGCTTCGCCTAACAGCGTCGTCAATCTCGAACCGGAGAATCTGAAGCGTGGAGCGGGGGGCGACATATTGCGCCCCAAGTTCGCGGTTATGAATCCGGAACTGACGATGAGCCTTCCGGCCTATCAGACGGCATGCGGGATTACAGACATGTTCGCGCATCTGTGCGAGCGGTATTTCTCGCCTACCAAGGATGTCGCGCTTACGGACAATCTCTGCGAGGCGGTCATGCGCACAATCGTCGAGGAAGGCGCGAAGGTGATGGCGAATCCGAACGACTACCAGGCGCGGGCGAACATAATGTGGGCCGGGACCCTCGCGCACAACGACATCTGCGGTGCCGGTCGCGTACAAGACTGGTCCAGCCATGGGATAGAGCATGAACTCTCTGCCCTCTACGACTGCGCGCACGGCGCCGGGCTCGCCGTCGTAATGCCGGCATGGATGACATTCGTGCACGATACGGACGATGCGAGGTTCGCACGCTTCGCACGGAACGTGTTCGGCGTAGGATTCGGCGAAAGCGACGCAAAGGCTGCGCTGGACGGAATCGCGGCGTTTCGCGCATGGCTCAAATCGCTTGGCTTGCCGCTTACGTTTGCCGAGCTGGGCGCACGGGAGGAAGATATCCCGTTTCTCGTCAAGACCATGAATCTTTGCGGCAACACGCTCGGCGCGTTCAAGCCTCTTACGGAGGATGATGTCGCCGCCATCTACCGGCTTTGCCTGTAGACGCCTTAGTAAGGTTCCGGTTTGGCGAAGCACATTGGAGAAAGGATATCAAATGACCATACAGCAGTTGAGATATGCGGATGCAGTCGCCGTTTGCGGTTCGTTCAGCAAGGCTGCCAAGAAGGTGTTCGTTTCGCAGCCTGCCTTGACCGAATCGATCCGGCTTTTGGAGGAGGAATTGCATGTCGCCATTTTCTCGCGCACACATGCAGGAATATCGATTACGCGCGAGGGCGAGGAGTTTTTGGCTGCGGCCAGACAGATTTTGGACGATGTGGCGCGCATCGTTGGCAAATACGGCGGCAACAATCTGAGGCATCCGAAGTTTTCGGTGTCATGCCAGCATTTCGCATTTGCGGTGGACGCGTTCATGGAGGTGGTCAAGGAACTTGCCGAGGACGAATACAACTGCACTATACGCGAAACGGTGACGAGCGAGATCATCGAGGACGTGGCGCGAATGCGTAGCGAGGTGGGCATCCTTTATCTTTCCAACCGCAACGAGCAGGCGTTGACCAGGATATTCCGCAATGAAGGCCTGGCGTTCGAGGAACTGTACCGGTCCTCCCCGCATGTGTTCGTTTCTCGCAGGCATCCGTTGGCCAAGCGCAAATCCATTGCCCCGTCGGAACTTGACGACTATCCGTACGTCTCCTACGAACAGGGCTTGGAGAATGCGTTGTATTTCTCGGAAGAGGTATTGCCGGCCATCGGTCGCAAGAAGAATATCCGCGTACGCGATCGCGCCACAATGACCAAGCTGGTTCTGGAAATGGACGGCTACACGATATCGTCAGGCATTATGCCGAAAACGTATGCCAAGGAAGTGGTGGCCGTGCCGCTTGAGATGGACGAAAACATCCGCATAGGCGTGGTGCGGCGCGCGGAATTTTCGTTGTCGCCCGCTGCAGAACGTTTCCTCGTTGCCATCCGCCGACGGATGCCCAGGAAATAGCTGCAATCGCGATATAGGCGCGTTCTATGGAAAATATCGCCACTTCCTATTTCCTTCTGCCGGAGAAAATATGGTATACTTTACCATGTGAACGGCGAAAAGGCAAGATTGGACTTTCCGGTGATAGATGCACATGTGCATCTTTACCCCGATTTTTTGGCCAAAAAAGTCACCCCCGATCTTGCCGGACGCTTTGGGAACGAACCATCGTTCGACGGCACGATTGACGGGTGTGTGGCCAAGAATGCGGAATGCGGGATCTGGGCTTCGCTCAATCTGCCTGTGGCCACAAAGAGCGAGAGCGTATTCCGCACCAATAGATTTTGGTCGGAAGCTGTGGATCTGCGGGCGAAGGACGGCATACGGTCGCTTGCGACCTTCCACCCTTTGCTGGAGAACAAGCAAGGAGAGCTTGAGCATATCGTAGCGTGTGGCTTTGCCGGACTTAAATTGCATCCTGAATACCAACAGTTTGGTTTCAACGATCCGTCTATGGACGAAGTTTGGGCGGCGATGTCCGATCTTGGGCTTGTGGCCTATTTGCATGCCGGTGGCGAGAGAGTGTTCTCTGGCCCCTACCGGTCCAATCCCTTTGAGATTGCACGGCTGCAGCGCCGTTTCCCCAGGCTCAAGATCGTGGCGGCGCATCTTGGCGGATTCGGGATGTGGGACGAGGCCGAAGCCTTGCTTGCGGGAACGGCAACATATCTCGATTTGTCGCACACGTTCTTCTGGATGCCAAAGGACCAGATTTTCAGGATGATTTGCAAGCATGGCGCCGACCGTATTCTTTTCGGTTCGGACGCGCCATGGCAGGATGCCGGCAAGGTGCTGGACGAGTTTTTGTCATTGCCGCTGGGGTACGATGAGCAAAAGGCCATCTGTTTCGGCAATGCGGCGGAGCTTTTCAAAATTCGCCGTTTTTAATCGGTTGAGTTTGATTTTTTGCCGGATTTTTGGTAAAATACACAGTAGTTGATTCTGTAATCAAACAAATAAACCAACTGGGAAAATCCTTGGAGGCAAACTGACGATTGCTCCAACCGTGTGGCCACGCAGCGAAAGCAACATCAACGGGAAGGAAGTATGATGAAGGCATGCACTGCACAAGAAACTTGCCCGCGCGCACCGAAAGGCGAAACCGCGCCGCGTCCCAGCGGTCTTGCGCTTTTGCCTTTCGCGGTGTTTGCCGCGTTTTACGTGGGGCTGTCGCTGTTTGCGTCCCATCTGGGATATGAAATGCCTTGGTACAAGGTTTCGATGCCAATCGCGTTCCTCGTGGCTTCGGCCGTGTCGCTTCTCATGGGACGGCGCAAGCTCGACGAGAAAGTCGAAATCTACGCGAGGGGGATGGGCGAACCCAACATAATGATAATGGGCCTCATCTTCATATTGGCTGGAGCTTTCGCGACGATAGCGAAGGGATCGGGCGCGGTCGACGCGGCAGTCACGATCGCTCAGGCGTTTGTGCCGACCCGTCTCATGGTGGCGGGGGTGTTTCTCGTCTCGTGCCTCATTTCGCTTGCCATCGGCACTTCCTGCGGCACGATAGCGGCAGTGACGCCGATCGCATTGGGATTTGCCGAGCCGCTCAACCTCAATCCGGCGCTCCTGATGGGAGCGGTGCTTGGCGGCGCAATGTTTGGCGACAACATGTCCATGATTTCCGATACGACTATCGCCGCTACACGCACCCAAGGGGTGAGAATGAAGGACAAGTTTTTGGCCAACGGGCTCATAGCGGCGCCTGCGGCACTGGTCGCGCTGTTCTTTTATGCGGTTTCCGGATCTGCGGCAGGGGAGGTCGAGGCGCCGACTTTGGTCTGGCGGCACTTCGTTCTTGTGTCGCCGTATGTTTTCGTGCTCGTTCTTGCGCTTGCGGGATTGAACGTCATGGCGCTTCTTTTTTCGGGGATGTTGCTTTCGGCGATAATCGGGGGCGCACTTGGGCGCTTTGCGTTCTTCGATATAATGGATCTTCTGGGCAAGGGAACGTTGGGGATGGGCGAGACGCTGATTGTCGCACTCTTGGCCGGAGGGCTTTTCAAGTCGGTTCAGGCGAACGGAGGCATAACTTGGCTTACCGGCAAAATATCCAGAGTGATAAGGGGCCCGCGCACCTGCGAGTTTGGCGTTTTTGTCCTTGTCTCGGCCATCAATTGCTTTACCGCCAACAATACGGTCGCGATCGTAATCGCAGGCCCTATCGCAAAAGAGTGCGCGGACAAGTTCGGGGCGGAGCCCGTGCGCGTCGCATCGGTCCTCGATACCGCCTCTTGCGTGGTGCAGGGGCTCATACCATACGGTGCGCAGATCCTTATCGCCATGGGCGTGGCCAAGGGGCTGGATATGGCGGTCGATACCATGTCGCTCCTTGCGAGCCTGTATTATCAGCCGCTTCTTGCGCTTGCGGTCTTCTGCTCGATGTTGCTCTACGGACGGCGCAAGCGCTCGCCTGTCTTTGCCGCCTAGCGCAAGCGACTCTTGTCTTTTTCCCTGATTTTTGGTATAATTGCAAGAAACAATCAAAAACTCTTAAGGAGAACAAAAAATGGGCGAAGTTATCGGCGCAGGCGAACTGCACAAAGGCGTAAAACTTCTCATCGACGGCGAGCCGTGGGAAATCACGGAATTCGATTTCTCGAAGCCGGGCAAGGGCCAGGCCATCTACAACTGCAAGCTCCGCAATATGATGACCGGTGGCGGCATGTCCAAGAGCTATCGCTCCGGCGACAAGTTCGAGAAGCCCGAACTCCTCCAGCAGACCGTGACCTATTCATACGACGACGGCACGGCGTTCGTCTTCACCGACGACAACTTCGAGGAAATCCGCGTCAGCTACGACGTCATGGGCGACAAGAAGTACTTCCTCATGGACGAGATGGAAGTCAAGGCGCTTTTCTTCAACAACAAGGTGATCGGCGTGGATCTGCCGCAGCTCGTGGAGCGCAAGGTGATCAAGGTCGAGCCCGGAGTGAAGGGCAATACGGCGTCCGGCAAGGTTACGAAGCCGGCGACGGTAGAGGGCGGATATGTCTGCCCGGTGCCGCTTTTCATCAACGAAGGCGATGTGATCCGCATCAACACCGAGACCGGAGAGTATAACGACCGCACGTCGACGCGGTAACAAGGGAGCGAGAATGCGCAGGATAGTGGTTACGAGCGCGTTGCCGTACGCCAACGGCGACATACATATCGGGCATTTGGTGGAATACGTCCAGACCGATTTCTGGGTGCGGTTCCAGAAGATGCGCGGCAACGAATGCGTATATGTCTGCGCCGACGACACGCACGGGACCCCGGTGATGATCCGCGCCCGCAAGGAAGGGATCACGCCGGAGGAACTTATCGCGCGCTCGCACGATGCGCACTTGAAGGACTTTACGGACTTCCAGATCGCGTTCGACAACTACTATACCACCAACTCGCCAGAGAACAAGGAACTTTCAGAGCGCATCTACAAGGCGGCGGAAGCGGCCGGCGCGATAACCGCGAAGGTTTCTCCCCAGCTTTATTGCGAGCACTGCAAGATGTTCCTGCCCGATCGCTACGTGAAGGGCGTTTGCCCCAAGTGCGGCGCGGAAAACCAATATGGCGACAGCTGCGACAAGTGCGGCTCCACCTACGGCGCGGAAGAGCTTTCTTCGCCCAAGTGCACGACTTGCGGCGGCACGCCGGTCGTGAAAGATTCCGAGCATCTCTACTTCGAGCTCGAGCCGCAGCACGAGTATCTGGAGAACTGGATTCCCGGCCACACGACGAGCGATGTCTCGAACAAGCTTCTGGAATGGTTCAAAGAGCCGCTCAGAGGCTGGTGCATTTCGCGCGACGCGCCGTATTTCGGGTTCGAAATCCCCGGCCACAAGGACAAGTTCTTCTATGTCTGGGTTGACGCGCCTATCGGCTATATCGCTTCGCTCAAGAATTGGTGCGACAGGAACGGCAAAAAGCTGGAAGATTATTGGCCGCAGGAATCGGGGAACGGGGAACGGGGAACGGAACTGTATCACTTTATCGGCAAGGATATCATAAGGTTCCATTGCCTGTTTTGGCCGGGCATGTTGCAGACGGCTGGAATCAAGGGCCCGGACAAGGTGTTCGTGCACGGGTTCCTCACGGTCAACGGCGAGAAGATGTCCAAGTCCAAGGGCACGTTCGTGAGCGCAAGGACTTATCTCGACCATTTGCCGCCGGAGGCGCTAAGATACTATTACGCCGCGAAGCTGGGCGGCACGGTGGACGACATGGATCTGAACCTCGCGGACTTCGTGCAGAGGGTCAATTCCGATCTTGTCGGCAAAATCACGAACATCGCTTCGCGCGGTGCGCAGATGTTGCAGAAAAAACTTGGCGGCAAGCTCGGGACGCTCGATGAGGAAGGCCGCGAGCTCGTCGGGAAGTGCCAAGCGGCGGCGGATACGATCGCGAAGTTCTACGAAGAGCGCAAGTTCAATCAGGCGATCGTGGAGATTTGCCGCCTGGCGGATTTGGCGAACGGCTTTTTCGACCGGCGCGAGCCTTGGAAGACGGTCAAGACCGACCTTGAGGAGACGCGCACCACGCTCACGGCGGCGCTCAATGCGTTCCGCTTGATCGCGATCTACCTGAAGAGCATCCTTCCCGTCTATGCCGACCGCGCGATGCGACTTTTCGGCGAGACGGAGTGGACTTGGGAGAGCCTCGGGAAAGTGCTCGAGAATGCGCCCCTTGGCGAATACGAATACCTCGCGCAGCGCATCGATATGAAACAGGTCGAGGCCATGATCGAAGCGGCGAAGGTGAGCAATGCCGACAGCGGCGAAGTTTCCCACGAATCCCGGGCGAGCAAGAACAAGGACAAAGGGAACGGGGAACAGGGAACAGGGAACGGGGAACAGAGAGCCGCGAACGTGGAGCCGTTGGCGCCGGAAGTGGCGTTCGACGATTTCTGCAAGCTCGATCTGCGCATTGGCGTGGTCAAATCCTGCGAGATCGTGCCCAAGAGCTCGAAGCTCCTCAAATTCGTCCTTGATGCAGGCGCCCTGGGCGAGCGCACTATCTTCAGCGGGATAAGGCAGTCTTATCCCGACCCGGCGGAACTCGTCGGCAAGGAAGTCCTTTTTGTGGCGAATCTTGCGCCGCGCAAGATGTCGGTTGGCGTTTCCGAAGGCATGATCGTCTTCGCGGGAACTCCGGGCGTGAATGGCGGCGTGCTTGCGCCGCTTGCCGCAGCGGGAGGCGGCACTAGAGCGACATGATCTACCTTGTGGTAGCGATGTGGGCGTTTGCCGCCGCGTTTTTTGCGGCGTATCTCGTCTCCGTCGCGAGCGAGGTCACTTATGTCACGTTGGCGGACGGCCGCCGTCAGGAGCGGTCGATTCCTCTCCTCTTCAAGATTCTGTTGCCGCTTTGCCCCAACTTCAGCCGGTTCGTCCGGCGCGAGGCGGCGGCGAAATGCGAGGCACGACTCGCGCAAGCCGGTTACGAAGGGCTTGTCTCGGGCGAGGAATTCACGGGGCTCAAGTTCATGCTTCTTTGGGTATTCCCGGAAATCTGGCTGACGCTGGCGATCAAGCGTCGCCATGTTTCGATCATGCGGTCGTTGCCGTTCGTGTTGGACTTGCTTACCTTGAGCGTCGAGGCCGGCATGGATTTCGTCTCCGCATTGCAGCGCAATTGCGAAGGGCGGGTGATGACGCCGCTTAATGAAGAACTGCTCAGGATGACCAAGGAAATCCAGTTCGGCGTGACGCGCCGCGACGCCCTGAAGCGCATGTCGGAGCGCGTGCGCGAGCCGAACTTGCGCCAATTCGCGTTCGCGCTGATTCAGGCGGACGAACTTGGCGTGTCGATCGGCACGATGCTGAGAATCGAGTCCGACCAATTGCGCGAAAAGCGTTTTGATCGTGCCGAGCGCCTTGCGGCGCAGGCGCCGGTCAAGATGCTAGGCCCGCTGATGCTTTGCATCTTCCCCGCGGTGTTCATCATCCTGCTGGGGCCAGTTCTTACCAATGCTTTCAAGGGGGTGTTCTGATGAAACGGCCTTTGTTGGAAATCCAGACCGGAGAATTGTCCGGCAAGCGTTTTGAGATAAAGAGCGGCGGCATCAAACTTGGCCGCGCTTCAACGAGCGACGTGTGTATTCCGGATGCGGAACTTTCGCGGGCGCACTGCATTTTCGAGCCTTCCGGCGAAGACGGAATAAGGCTTACCGACCTTGCGAGCGCCAACGGCACGCGCGTCAACGGCGAGGATATCGGGGTCAAGACGGTGGACGTCAAGGCTGGCGATATAATCGAGGTAGGCACCACGGTTATCAAGATCGTGAAAGAAGGGTCCAGGGTGACGGGGAACAGGGAATCCTCCTTCGCCAAGGCTTCGGAGGACAGGCAGGGAGCGGGGAACCTCCTACGCCAAGGCTCCGGAGGTCGAGACGGGGAACGGGGGACAGAGAACGGGGAACAGGGAACGGGGAACGGGGAACGGAAAAGAGCCCTCAGCCCTAAACGCTCGCTGCTCAGGAAGATTCTTTGGGGAACTACGGTAGGCGTAATGGTGCTTGCGTTCGCGCTCGTGCTGCTTGTCCCGTCCGGCGGCGAAAGTCCGGCGCGCGCTCCCGAGGGCGCCCCGGAGGACGCGTCAATCGCTGGCGTAGCCGACCTCGAATCGTTCGCATACGAAAAAGTCGAGGGCGACTCTTCGCATATTTTCCGTTTCTTCCTCTCGCTTGAGGGCGCGAGCGTCCTGCGGGTGAAGATAGATGAAGTGGGCGGCGAAGAACGCCACCTCGACAAGATGAAGACGATGTCCAAGTCCAGCGTCCGCACGCTCGCCGAGATTTTCGCGAAATCTTCGCTGGACAAACTCGACGACAGTTACTCCGGGCCGGAATCCGAACCGCCGCGTCTCGATTCGCTGGAACTCGTCTGGAAAACCGGAGGATGGAATAGCGAGCAGCGCATATCGGTCGTCAACACGGTAGAGCCGGCAGAGTTCAAGGAATTCCGCGAGAAGCTAGAAACCTTCGCCAAGAACGAGCTGGCGATCTGGGCGCTGGAATATTCCGCCGAAAAACTTATGGAAATGGCGAAAGCCAACGCACAGAACGCGCGCGTAAAATACGAGGACCGCGATGTGAACCGCGGCAATCTTTTCGCGGCGGTGCGCGGTTTCGAGGAGGCGCTCGTCCTTTTGGAAACGGTGAATCCCAAGCCGAGAGAGTATGCGTCGTGGCAACAGGACCTTGACATCGCGCGGCGCGAGCTAGACTTGCGCTACCGGGAGCTCAGCTTCCAGGCGGCGAAGGCGCAGCAGTTGCAGGATTGGCAGTCTGCGGCGGAAGTTCTGGGGCAGATCATGGAGACCATATCCGATCATGATGACGATCGGTACGACCAGGCGTCCAAGGCGCTAATCGATGTGGAGCGGCGTCTCAGGAAAGGAGGCAAGTGATGCATCTTCTGTTGGCGATTCTCGCGACCTCCGGGCTTTTGCTGGTGAAGTCGGAGCCTTCCGGCGCGAACATCATCGTGGATTCCGTCTCCAACGGCGAGACGCCGCGTCTGGTGACCGGGCTCGATGCGGACATTCCGCACAAGATCATTTTGCGCAAGGCAGGCTATCGCGACGCGGAGGTGCGCTTCAAGTTCAACGGGCGCATGCCGGTTTGCGTGAACGAAAAGCTCGTGCTCGATTCCGGGGTCATCAAGATCAATACCGAACCTAAAGGCGCCGAGGTTACGATCAACGGCGTGGTGCGCGGAAAGTCGCCGCTTGTGGTGCGCGACATCCCCAAGGGGCGCTCAACGGTGAAGGTCCGTCTTGCCGGCTACAAGGATATAGCCGAGGGAATTTCCGTGAACGCGGGCGACGAGCAGACGCTGAACTTCACGCTGGTGGGACTGCCTGGCACGCTGGCGCTTTCTTCGGTGCCGCGCGGCGCGCGGTTCTATCTGAACGGCGAACCCAAGGGCCAAGGCCCGCTCGTCCTCGCAGGTCTCGCGCCGGGCGAATACGAAGTTCGCGCCGAACTTGACGGTTTCGACCCCGAGACCCGCAAGATCGCGCTCGACGGCGGCGGCGCGAAGAGCGAGGAATTCATCCTCGCCAACAACCAAGGACGGCTCGAGGTGCGCACTTCGCCGGCGGGCGCGAGCATAATTTTCGACGGCATAAACCTCGGCACCACCGTGACGCACGACGAGATGTCTGAATTCTCCGACGCCTTCCACATCAACAATGTCAAGAACGGCGAACACACTCTAGTGGTGCGCAAGGAGGGCTATGCCGAAAGCGTCCGCCATCCCAGGATCAAAACGGGCAAGGCTTCCAAGGCGAACGTGCGGCTGAGGCGTGCATTCGTGCCGAACGTGGAGATTACCACCCCCAACGGGAAAGTGCGCGGAATTCTCGTGCGCAGTTCGCCGGAGTATGTGGAGATCGAGGTGTCTTTGGGTGTTATCAGACCCTTCCCCAAGAGCGACATCCGCAAAATCGAGTATCTGGACCGGAAATGACGTCCGAGCGGCTGGATGTGGCACTTGCGTCGCGAGGCCTCGCATCCTCGCGCACAGCGGCGCAGGCTGTCATCTTGGCCGGAGAAGCGCTCGTAGACGGACAGGTCGAACACAAGGCCAGCCGCAAGGTCACGGCGGAGAACGTTCTCGCCGTGAAAACGCCGCCGCGCTTCGTCAGCCGCGGCGGCGAAAAGCTAGAGGGAGCCTTTGCCGCCTTCGCGGGGCTTGACGCGACTGGGAAAATCTGCCTCGACGTGGGCAGTTCCACCGGCGGCTTTACCGATTGCCTCCTGCAGCATGGCGCCAAGCGCGTGATGGCCGTGGACGTGGGCACGAACCAGCTTGCGTACAAACTCCGCACCGATCCTCGCGTCTGGGTGCGCGAGAACTTCAACGCCCGCTATATGACGGCGGCGGATTTGCCGGAAACTCCCGCGCTCGCGGTGACAGACGTTTCTTTCATCAGTCTGGAACTCATCTTGCCGCCGATAAAAGACGTGCTTGCGCCGGGCGGCGAAATCGTGGCGCTCATCAAGCCGCAATTCGAAGTGGGGAAGGGCAATGCGCCCGGCGGGCTCGTGCGCGACGAAGGACTGCGCCAGGCTGCGGTCGACAAGATAACCGCCTTCGCGCGCGATACGCTCAAGCTGGAACTTCTGGGGCTCGGGAAATCTCCGGTTCCGGGGCGCGAGATGGGGAATATCGAATTTCTCTCGTGGTGGAGGAAGCCATGATCGCGAAGATGGTCATCGACAAAAAGCGCGAAGGCGGCGAATTGTCCGAAGCGGAAATCCGCGATTTCATCGACGGCTTCACGCACGGCAGAATCCCCGATTGCCAAATGGCCGCGCTCGCGATGGCGATTTGCTGCCGCGGAATGTCGGCGCGCGAAACGGCGGCGCTAACGGCGACGATGCGCGACTCCGGAGCGACGATTTCCTGGGAGGGGCCCTCGGCGGACAAGCACTCCACGGGCGGCGTGGGCGACAAGCTCTCGCTCGTCATCCAGCCGCTGGCGGCGTGTTGCGGCGTCAAGGTGCCGTCGCTCGTCGGGCGCGGCCTTGGCCTCACCGGCGGCACGGCCGACAAGATGGAGGCTGTCCCCGGCTACAACTGTGCGCTAACATTGGAGAAGTTTCGCGAAACGGTGGAGAAGGTGGGCGTTTCGCTCGCGACCCAGACTGCGGAAATCGCTCCCGCGGACCGCAAGCTCTATGCGCTAAGGGACGTGACCGGCACCGTGGCTTCCCTGCCGCTTATCGTCGCTTCGATTCTCTCGAAGAAACTCGCCGAAGGCGCGGATGCGTTCGTGTTCGACGTAAAGTGCGGGCGCGGCGCGTTCATGAAATCGCGCGAGGAGGCGATCGAACTGGCGCAAGCCTTGATCGCCGGCGCGACGGCCAACGGCCGCAAGGCCGCCGCGCTCGTTACCGATATGTCCGCGCCGCTCGGCCGCGCGGTCGGCAACGCCAACGAAGTTGCCGAAGCGCTCGAGATCCTGGAGGCCCGGGGATCGAATCTCGAGGCGCTTTGCGTGGAATTCGCCGCATTGATGGTTTCGCTTGCGCTCGGGAAAAGTCTTGACGACGCGCGCGAGGAGTGCCGCCGGAAACTTGCCGACGGCTCGGCCTGCGCGAAATTCGTCGAGATGGTCGAAGCCCAAGGCGGCAGTATCGACGCCTTCAAGCGCCTGATGGGAAAGAGCGTATTCAAGTTTACGATATCTTCCCCGAAGAGCGGATTCATTGCGGATATCGACGCGGAGAAAGTAGCGGAAGTCGCGCTCAGGCTTGGCGCGGGGCGGCAGAATCCGGACGACAGAATCGACCACCTCGCAGGCGTCGATTTGTGCGTGGGCGTGGGCGACCGCGTTTCGGTCGCGTCGCCGCTCGCGACGATAGTCTCGTCCGTCTCGCCGGACCTTCTGGAGCAAAATGCCGACGCGCTTTTGCGGGCTTTTGTGTTTTCGCCGGAAAAGCCGTCGGCAAAGGAGCTTGTATTATGGAAATCGATCGACTGAACGCACTTCGGAAAAAATTCCCGGCCAAAGACAAAGGGCCGGATTCGTCCAAGGCCCGCGAGCATCGCGCCAAGGTGAAGGCGATCGCCCGCGAATTCGAGCAGAAGAAAGCCGCTCTCACCGGCGGCGCCCCTGCCTTCAAGCGCGGCATCGGGTATTATTTGATCGTAATCCTCGCGCTGTTGATGGTAGGTTCGCTCGTGCTCTCGGGACTCGGCAAGGGCGGCAAACCGCGAATCGAGCGCAGCCAGATCATGGTGGACCGGTCGATGGACAATCTCGCCATCGCGCTTGGGCGCTACCGTTTTCATGTCGGCGAGTTTCCAAGCCCCAAGGAAGGGCTCGAAGCGCTTGCGGCGATAACGCCGGGGAAGCCGGGATGGTTCGGGCCCTACATCAAGAAGGTCGTGAAAGATCCGTGGGGGCATGATTATGTCTACGACTTGCGCCGCGACGGTTCGCCGGTTTTGTATTCCAAGGGGCCGGACGGCCGCGCCGGCACGACCGACGACATTCTCCCCAAGCAGGAACTCTTCGAGGAGGCGTTCCGCGATACGACTTGGACGAACCACTGGATGCCGTATCAATTGCGCGGAATCATTGTCGCGCCGGACGAAGAAACGCGCCGCCGCATCCAAGAGGAAGTGAAGAAATACTGAGGTTATGGAAAATCGCGAAAGGCTTTCGTCGAGAATCGGCTTCATAATGCTCGCGGCGGGATGCGCCGTGGGGCTTGGGAACGTGTGGCGCTTTCCGTTTATCGTGGGCCAGAACGGCGGCGCGGTTTTCGTTTTGCTGTATCTCGTTTTTCTGGGGTTGTTCGGCTTTCCGCTCTTGACGGCAGAATTGGCCGAGGGCCGTGGCGCCCAAGTAGGCATCGCAAGCGCCATGCGCAAGCTCGCGCCGTCGCGTCTCGCCTCGCGCTGGGGGGCGCTTGGATCCGTCATCTTCGCGGGCAACTTCCTCTTGATGATCTACTATACCGATGTCGCCGGCTGGCTTTTGCGTTATGCGTCCGGTTATGTGGCTCCGGCGCTTATGCCGCAAGGCGGATCGGTCGCGGAAGTCTTCGGCGCGGTAGTCGCCGACAAGCCTGGCGGCACGCTTTACATGGCGCTTGCGGTCGCCATGGCCGCCGCGATCTGCATGGGCGGCGTGGTGAAGAGCGTCGAGCGAATCACGAAGTGGATGATGATTGCGCTTTTGGTTCTGCTTGCCGCTCTCGCCGCCAAAGCGGTGCTCCTGCCCGGCGCGGCGGCGGGAATAAGGTTCTACCTCGTTCCCGACATTTCGCATTTCGCCGCCCATCCCTTGAAGAGCATCTTCGACGCCATGGGGCAGGCGTTCTTCACGCTTTCGCTGGGCGTGGGCTGCATGACGATCTTCGGCTCGTATATCGGCAAGGAACATTCGCTCGCCAAAGAGTCGGTCTGGATCATCGTCATCGATACGTTCGTGGCGCTCATGGCGGGGCTTGTCATCTTCCCGGTGTGCGCGGCGTGCAATGTAGATGTTTCCGGCGGCCCGGGGCTTATCTTCATGGCGCTTCCTTCGGCTTTCGCCAAAATGCCGGGCGGCGCGATGTGGGGTTTCGTGTTCTTCCTCTTCCTTTCCTTCGCGGCGCTCACGACCGTAATTACCGTTTTCGAGTGCTTGATAGGAGGCCTTGTGGATATCACCGGCAAAAACCGCAAGCTGGTTGCGGCGCTCGTGGGCGTGGGCGTGGCCGTCGCCTCGCTGCCGTGCGTCTTGTGGGATGGCGTGCTCGATTGGGAGGACTTCGTTTTCTCGAATCTCTGGCTCCCGCTGGGCGCGCTCGCGAGCTGCATCTTCTGCACGCGCGAGATCGGCTGGGGCTGGCGGCGTTTTCGCGTAGAGGCGTCGAAGGGCGCCGGCGCGCGCTTCCCGTGGTGGCTCAGACCGGTGATGCGCTACCTCATCCCGATTTGCATCCTGCTCATAATCCTCATGGGTCTGTACGACAAACTTGGCTGATCATGATCAAGAAAGCGATCGAATCCATCCTCGCCCCGGAAAAGCCGACGCCTTTGAGCGTCACGGTGGATTGGCTCATCACCACGCTCATCATCGCGAGCGTGATTTCCGTTTTCCTTTTGACATTCGAGCTGCCGGCGGAGGCAAGGCGTGCGTTGGGATATCTTGAAGCGTTCGCGAGTATCGTCTTTACGGTGGAATACGCCATGCGGTTCTACATCGCGAAGAACCGCAAGCGCCATGTGTTTTCGCCGATGGCGCTCGTGGATCTCGCGGCGATTCTGCCGTTTTATCTGCCGATGTTCCTGCCGCCGAGCATGTTGGGCCTGAGGATGCTCCGGCTCGCGCGGCTCTTGCGGGTCTTGAAGCTCAACCGCTATTTCGAGGCTGTCGCCCGCGTGGGATATGTAATCCACGACAAGCGCCGCGAACTCGTCGGCAGTTCTCTGTTCGTGCTCCTCATAATGGTTGTTTCCTCGCTGCTCATGTATTCGTGCGAGCACGACGCTCAGCCCGAGGTCTTCCGCAACGCCTTCAGCGGTCTTTGGTGGGCGGTCGCGACGCTGACGACCGTGGGCTACGGCGATATCTATCCCGTGACCGTCGCCGGCAAGGTCTTGGGCGCGGTCATCGCGCTTTCCGGCGTGGGTGTCGTCGCGATCCCTACCGGAATCATCACGAGCGGACTTTTGGAAGGCCAGAAGCCGTGCAAGAAGATCTGTCCGCACTGCGGCAAGGAGATCGGGTGATGTCTGCTCCGGTGCAAGGCCGCACAATCTTCGCCCAGGCGTTCAAGGCTTCGCTCCCGATCCTCATCGGCTATGGTTCCATGGGATTTGCGGCTGGTGTGGTTTTCGCCGCCCGGAGCGGCGTTCCGGCTCCCGCCCTCTGGAGCGGTGCAATCGCCGCCTCGACGCTTTCCGGCACGCTCCAGTTCGTGATTTGCGATTGGCTCGCGAAGGGCTTTTCGCTCTCGATGGTCGCGCTCCTGACGCTCGCGATTTCATTCCGCTATGCGCTATATGGCTTTTCGCTCCTCGATCGCTGGCGCGGAATCGGGATTTGGCGCAAGCTCTTTTTGATTTCCGGCCTTGCCGACGAGAATTACGCCATCGAGGCTTCGTGCCGCATTGCGGACAAGAAAGATTACGCGCGGTTTTGCACGTATTTGACGGCGCTCGACATTTTCTACTGGTTTGCGGGCAATCTGACCGGCGCCTTGGCGGGCTCGAAGCTTTCGATCCCCGGCAAGGGAATGGAGTTCGTCATGGCGGCGCTTTTCATTTCGGTCCTGACCGATCAAACGTGCCTGCTCCTCAAGGACTTCGCCGCGAGGAGGGCGACAAGATGAACGGCGGCGTTTTGCACAATCTGGCCGTTTGCGTTGTCGCGTGGGCGGTAATCTATTTTCTCCGCGCGTTGCCGTTCATATTCTTCGGCCGCGCCCAAAGCGGCGAACGCAAATGGCTCAAGGCGGCGGAGAAATGGCTTTCGCCAATTGTCATCCTGCTCTTGACCATATATTCGTTTTCCACCCTCGAGTGGCGATTGCCGTCGCCTTACATCGCTGGCGCCGGCGTGGTCGCGATCCAGCTCATTACGCATAGCGGGCTTGCCGCCATATTCGGCGGCACCGCAATCTACATGTTGCTGGTCGGCTGACCAAAACCGGGAAGGGCCTTAGCCTTGGCCGCTTTCCCGATTTTGAAAATATCCTGAAAAACCCTATTGACTTGCAGGACGCAATTATGGTATAATATGCAACATCTGCACGAGATAAGGCGAGCTTAACTCAGTTGGTAGAGTGCCACCTTGCCAAGGTGGTTGTCGAGGGTTCGAGTCCCTTAGCTC
>JBGURT010000009.1:0-7460 GCA_045132115.1 Kiritimatiellia bacterium | reverse complement strand
GTGCCACGACTCACGTACAGTGTGTATGACACCGGGCTGGGAAAGACGCTGGTCAAGGGCAATGGCAGAGATTATACGGCAGTCGTTGAAAACGACGAGTCGGAGGGAATTACGACAATTACGGTTTCAGGTGTCGGCAATTATGACGGGGTTGCGCAAACCACGACATTGTATCAACGCTCGATTGCGACATTTGGAATTTCTCTTTCGCAGGAGTCGTTCTTCTACAATGGCGAGGCCAAGAGACCGGTTGTCACCGTGACAGATCCGGTGCATGATGCGGTTTTGCGCAGAGGCATAGATTTCACCGTCGCATACCTCGACAATATTGAAGTTGGAACGGCGAGCGTGACGGTTACGGGTAAAGGCAACTACACGGGGTCTCAGACGCTTTATTACACAATCGAGTATCCGACATTGGTCAAGGATGGCGCGACATGGCAGTATGTGGCTTATTCCGACAGGATAGAAATGGTTTCCGTGGACGGCATAGATTCAGTAAAGCCGAGCGTGGTGGTGGTTCCTGACGAAATAGACGGATTGCCGGTAGTCCGTCTGCCTGACGAGGTTTTCAGCGGATGGACGAGCCTCAAGACGGTCGTCTTTGGCCGGAATATCAATGATCTCGGCTACAATCCTTTCGGCAGTTGCATAAGCCTCAAGACGGTCATATTCCTTGGAAACGCGCCTCAAACGGAGCGCACGTTTACCGACACCCAGCCGGGGCTCGTGGTTTATGTGTCCAAAAATTCGACGGGATGGAGTGGGGTTGGCGACACCTTGCCAGACTATTGGCCCGAGGCCGAGGTAATTCCCGGGCAGGGCTATGGAGCACGGACCATAACATATATACCGGATGTCGAGATAACGCCGAAGAGCGGCGTAAAGTCCGGCAAGGTGGATGGCGTGAGGATTGAAGCGGATACGGAGTCTATCGATGCGACGCTCCGCTACACTTTGAACGGAAGCGATCCGACCGAAACCAGCAGCACGTACAAGAAACGTTTCTCGGTGAATGTGACGGAGCTCGTTACGATCAAGGCGGCAATGTTCGTCGGGTCGGCGAGAGTTGGTGATGTGGCGGTCGTAAAATACGCGCCAGACCTGAACGAAGTTCTTAATGTGGGTGCTATTGTCGCCAAAGAGGGCTCTGCGCCGCTTGTATTTGCGCTAGATGACGACAATCCGTGGTGGAGCGACGAAACGGAAACATCGTTCGACGGGACGCCATCCATGAAGAGCGGCAAGTTGCCGGAAGAAGGCGGAACTTCTTGGATGAGCGCATCGTTTACGGGGGCAGGCATGTTCGAGTTCAGCTGGAAAGCTTCGTGCGAGCATGACGAAAGCGGAGAATACGAATACGACCACGCAATATGCGAATTGGACGGCGAAACCGTCGCACGGATTGACGGCGAGACCGGATGGGAACCGGTTGTGATTGCCGTGGAGGCTGAAGGCGAGCATGCCGTGAAGTGGACGTATTTCAAGGATGATGAACTCACTGAAGGCGAAGACTGCGTCTGGTTGGATGGAGTCAAGTTCTCTTATCCGGTTTCCGTGTCGTTCTCGATTGGCGATGCGACCGGCGAGGTTCCCGCGACTATCGTGCGCGCTGTCGGGTACACGATCGCGTTGCCTGACAATGAAGGCATCGGGCTGGCGAAACATACCTTTGGCGGATGGTCTGATGGCGAAAAAGTCCATCCGGCAGGTTCGGAATACAAGATCGGCGCGACGGATGTGACTTTGGTTGCGGTATGGGAGCCCAAGGTTCTCGCCGCCCCGACAATCAATGTCGTCGCCGAATACGACGAGGAGTCTACGCTTGTCTCGATAAGCGCGGCAGATGGTTCCGTCGTGTACTTCACCACGGACGGAAGCGAGCCCGGCGAGGAAGTCGGAACGCTTTACACGGCGTCATTCTCCGTTGCCGGCACTACGACGATAAAGGCCGTCGCAACTGCCGCCGACTGGTTTGCGAGCGAGGTTGCGGTCAAAGTGACGACTAGAAGCTGGACGTCGCTAGAGGAGTGCCTTGGTGCTGCAGGCTTCACGCTTGCCACTGGCGGCGACGCCAATTGGATAGGAGACGCGATGGAGGGGTGCGTAAAAACGGCGGCGAATGGCAGCGGGTGGTTGACCGCCACGTTTGCAGGACCGGGCGTGGCCACATATTTGTTGCGCGAAGGTTCGGGTGAATGGATACGATATGATGAGGTGTTTGCGGAAGAAGGCGAGCATGTTCTTCGCTGGGAAGGTGAAGACCTTGCGGTCAAGAATCTCGAGATCATGCCTGTCGTGACGGTGTCGTTTGCGGCGGACAGCGAGGTCGTTGGGGAAATTCCGCAAGCAATATACACGGCAGAAGGACGGGAGGTGGAACTTCCTGGTGGAGATGGATTGTCCAAGCCCAAACATACCTTTGACGAATGGCGACTTGGTGAAGATGTCTACTTGCATGGGCAGACGTATGTTGTGGGCGCGGAGGATGTGGAATTCTTGGCCGCTTGGTCGCCTAAAGTGCTTTCTGCGCCGGTGATCGAGGCGCCAAGCGCATACGAAGCGGAATCCGCGACGGTCGTGATTTCGGCGGAGGTCGGGACGGAAATCCACTATACGATCGATGGCTCTGCGCCAACCGGAGAATCGGCACTTTACGGCGAGCCGTTCGAGGTTTCGGGAAGCGCGGTCGTCAAGGCGATTGCGATAAAGGACGATTGGTTCGACAGCGAGGCGGCTGTATTTAGAGTGAAGAGACTGCCGTGGACGCTTGGCGAATGCTTGAATGCGCCAAAACTGACGTTTGAGACGGATTCCGAAAATGGATGGGCGCGCGTCAAGGACGTCTCTCGCGATGGATATGCGGTGAGGAGCGGACATATCGCGGACAAGGAAACGACCGAATTGAGGACTACGGTAGACGGCACCGGCACGATTTCGTTCTGGTGCAAGGTTTCCAGCGAAGCGGACGGATCGGAAGTTTACGACGGCCTTGTGCTTGCGGTGGATGGCGTTGAGGTTACGGACCTGATCGGCGGCGAGATCGGTTGGACGAACGTGACATTTGCAATCGAGATTCCCGGCGAACATGTCATTGCCTGGCGCTATGAGAAAGACAAGAGGGATTTCTCGGGTGAGGACTGCGCATGGCTGGATCAGGTTGCTTGGTGGCCAAAGCCAGTAGTGGGCATTAATACGGAGAAGATGGAGGAGCCGGAGGTTGACGAGGAGAGCGGCACGCGCACGATAGCCGTGAAGGGCGATCCGCTATCGGATGAAGCGGAGATTGCGGAGCTAATCGAGCAAGTTACGGTAGGTGTGATGGTGGGATCGGAACAGGTTGATACGACAGAGGGGTACAATAAGACGTATGATCCAACTTCGAATACGATTGTGATAACGCTCAAGGAGCCGGAGGTGGGAGCGGAGGAAGTAGCGAAGGTGGAGGACGATGCCACGGGTGTACTGGCGGATATGAGCGATGAAAAGGTGGAGCTGGCAACTGCAGAACCTGAGCCAACCGCGGAAGAAACGGCGGCAGGCAATACCGAGGCTGGCGCATTGCCGGTAAAGGCGGTGAAGGGGCTTTACTATCAGGCTTCGTGGGGTAGCGACTTGTCGAATCTGCGCCAAGGTGAGAAGGTTCAGGCGACAGGCGAAACGATCTATCTTGGCGTAATCAAGCAACAAGGCACCCAAGGCTTTTATGAAGTAACCGTAAGCGAGCAGTAAGGGCTCGGTTTAGTCAAACTATCAAGTCTCGAGCCCCTAGACCCGAGGGTTAAAATATGGTATAATATACATCAAAGGGGTCTTCTTCAGGAAAGATGGTCCATGCCTTTGATAGACGGCAAATACCGTAGACCGCAGTTGCGCAACCGGAACATCAATTATCGCTCCGGCTGGTTCTTTGTGACGTTTCAGGTGCACGAAAACAAAAGCAGATTTGGAGCCATAGTCGGCGAGGAGTGCGTTTTGAATGGCCTGGGGCTCGCGGTCAAGCGGCTGATAGAGACGCTCCCGGATTACAATCCCGAGGTTTATGTGGATGCTTTTGCCGTAATGCCCAACCATGTGCACATGCTGGTCAAGATTGAAAATCGCGAGACGAATGACGACAACCACCTCGCCAAGATAATGCGCAAGCTCAAAAGTCTGGCGGCCAAAGAGGCGCGCGAAGCGAGGGGCGACGCCCTCGCGCCCCGAGGCAAGGATTCTCGCCTTTGGCAGCCAAATTATTGGGAGAAGATAGTCACCAATTACAATCAGCTGGCGGCAATACGCCGCTATATTCGCGACAACCCGAAGCACTGGTCGACAGATCGGTTTGGCCCGGTTACAAGTCATGCTGTAGGCAATATCGAGCTTTTGCAGGAGCCGTTAGTGGCATTCGTCGCCAGTCAATCGCACGAAGCGACGGCAACGTCACCTGTATTGTGGGTTAGGTGTGCGAGGGGCGACGCCCTCGCACCCCAAGAAAATACCAGCGCATCCATAGAGGAGGGCATTGCTTCTTATGGGCCGGCATTGTCGGGGCGCAAGGGCGATGCCCTCGCATCCCAAGAAAACACCAGCGCATCTATAGAGGAGGGCATTGCGTCTCATGGACCGGCATTGTCGGGGCGCAAGGGCGTCGCCCCTCGCCTGCCTGTAATCTCGACTTTCACCAGTCCGCAAGAGCGTGAAGTGCTTTCGCGCATTATTGCCGCCAAGCGACGTTTTATCGCCGTTTATCCGGGAGGATTGCCGTCTATATTGCCGCGAGCCATTGCAAAGGCGGTTGACGACGGGTTGGCGCTATTGCTTTCGCCGGTAGATGCCGGAACCGGAATAAACAAGCAACGCGCAATATGGTGCAATGAGTTTGTGATCCGTCGTGCAACAGAAGTCTGGTGCGGGTACATAAACCCTAATGGAACATTGCACTCGATATTGAAAGCGCTGTCGTTCGCTCCCCAGCCCCGAGCCTCGAGCCCCTAGACCCGAGGGTTAAAATATGGTATAATACACACTTAAGGGAGAAAAATGGCGATGGTGAGGAAAAATATTCTGGAGACGATCGGGCGGACGCCGCTGGTGGAGATATCGGATAAGCTCAACCAGGGCGGGGCAAGGGTGCTCGCGAAGGTGGAGTTCTTCAATCCGGGCGGCAGTGTGAAGGACCGTGTGGCGATTTCGATGATCGAAGCTGCGGAAAAGGACGGCACGCTCCGCCCTGGCGCGACAATCATCGAGCCGACGAGCGGCAACACCGGCGTGGGTCTCGCGCTTGCAAGCGCGGTGAAGGGCTATCACCTCATCCTCACCATGCCCGAGACGATGAGCGTGGAGCGCCGCAAACTTGCCGCCGCCTACGGCGCGGAGATCGTGCTTACGCCCGGCGCGGAAGGCATGAAGGGCGCCATCGCCAAGGCCGAAGCATTGCGCGATGCGACGCCCGGCGCGGTGATTCTCCAGCAATTCGAAAACCCCAATAACGCCCCGGCGCATTACCGCACCACAGGACCAGAAATCTGGGCCGACACCAATGGCGAAATCGACGCCTTTGTCGCCGGCGTCGGCACCGGCGGCACCATAACCGGAACGGGCAAATTCCTCAAGGAGCAGAATCCCGCGGTAAAGATTGTCGCCGTGGAGCCGGATGCCTCGGCCGTTCTTTCGGGCGGCGCGCCCGGTCCGCACAAGCTTCAGGGGATCGGCGCGGGTTTTGTCCCCAAAGTGCTCGACAAATCGGTTCTAGACGAGATAATCCCGGTCAAGGCCGAAGATGCCGGGGCCACCGCGCGCGCGGCGGCGGCAAAGGAAGGAATGCTCGTGGGCATCTCCTCGGGCGCCGCGCTTTTTGCCGCGCTTGAACTCGCCAAGCGTCCGGAATATAGCGGCAAAACCATAGTCGTGCTCCTCCCCGATACGGGCGAGCGCTATCTTTCAACCTGGCTTTTCGACTGAAACCAGCCATGACCGTAAAAGAATATCTCGAATCAAAGTCCATAGACTCCGCGAAGGCCATAGTCGAAATCGACGGCGAGGTCTATCCCGTGGGAACCGATTTTTCGCGGATGGAGTTCAAGGAGGGCATGAAGATTGAAGCCTTTCGAATCGTTGCCGGCGGCTGAGGAAGTTCTGGCTCTCCTGAAGACTCTTCCGCGCGAAGAGCTTTACGAACTTGCGCACGAAACGACGCGTCTTCATGCGCCGGAGCGGTTTGATTTCTGTGCGATAATTTCGGCCCGGCAGGGGCGGTGTTCAGAGAACTGCAAGTGGTGCGCGCAGTCGGCGCACTGGAAAACCGGGTGCGAAGCGCATGGCTGGGTCGGGGCCGAGGAATGCGCCAAGGCGGCGCGCGACGCCGAAGAAAACGGCGCGCGGCGAATTGGCATCGTAACTTCCGGCCGCGGCCAGACCGATGCGCAGATCGACGAAATCTGCGCCGCGCTCGAGAAAATGGCGGAATCTTCGCGCATCGCGCTTTGCGCGTCGTTGGGGCTGGTGACGCGCGAACAGCTTTTGCGGCTTAAATCGGCGGGACTCAAGCGCATCCATTGCAATATCGAAACCGCCCCATCCAGATTCCCCAAGTTTTGCACTACGCACACCTTCGCGGAAAAGCTCGCCACCATCCGCGCCGCGCGCGAATTGGGCTTCGAGGTCTGCTCCGGCGGCATAATCGGAATGGGCGAGAGCGACGAGGAGCTTGTGGAGTTCGCCTTCGCGCTAAGGGAAATCGCGCCCGATTCGATTCCAGTGAACATTCTCCATCCCATAGAAGGCACGCCCTTGGGCGGCGAAAAGCGGCTGGATATAGACCGCATTCTCACCGCGATAGCGGTTTTGCGCATCGTGAATCCCGCGATTCCGCTACGTTTTGCCGGCGGCAGGCGCGACTTGACGGATGACGAGGCGCGGCGCTGCATTTATGTGGGCATAAACGCCGGGATCGCCGGGCCGTTGCTCACCACTCCCGGCGCCGATTACGACGACGACCGCGCCCTCGCCCGCGAAGCCGGCTACGGGGTATAGGTCGCCGCTTCACGCAGAAAGTGCAAATTAGTGGTTGATTTTACGGGCGGGAATATGGTATAATTATGCTTCCGCGCGCAAAAGGGCGGCGGACCGGGCAGAAAACCCGGAACAACAACAAACTGAAAAACAACAAAATGGCAATCAGAAAACCAACGGCTCCGGCGGACAAGTCCGCGGCGATGGCGGAGATTCTCGCGTCGTCGGCATCGGGGTCTGAGTTCAAGGTCGGCGCGATCATCGAAGGCACGATAGTGTCGGTCGCCGGCAGCGAAGTATTCGTAGACATCGGCTACAAGAGCGTGGGCACGGTGGGCATAGAGGAATTCGGCGGCGAAGAAGTCGTGCCGGGCGCCAAAGTGACGGTTATGCTCGTTCAGCTCGAGAACGACAAGACGGGCGCGGTCGTCCTTTCCAAGAAGGCGGCCGACGACAAGATC
>JBGURT010000008.1:0-7586 GCA_045132115.1 Kiritimatiellia bacterium | reverse complement strand
AGATCGGCGAATTCGCCTTCATGGTCGCCTTGATCTACATCTCCACGACGGGCGATACGGCTTCGCCAATGTATCAGATCGTTGTCGCCGTCTCTCTCGTGACCACGCTCCTCAATCCGTTGCTGCTCAAGGCGTCGGAGCCGGTTTCGACATGGCTCGACACCCATCTCCCCAAGCGTCTTCACGAGATGCACCGCGACTACCGTGCCTTCCTCCACAAGGCCGAATCCACCTCCGGCGGCGAAATCCGCACGATCGTGCGCATCCGCAATACGATTGGCGCGCTTGCGCTTTTTGCGATCCTTAACTTCATTGTCGCCATTGCCGGGGCGATGCTCGACGATATCGACTGGAGCCGCTTTTCCGTCTTTTTCGAGGAACACGACCAGTTCTTCTTTACGCTTGCGGTTGATGTTTTCGTGGTGGGGATGTTCGCGCCGGTGACGAAAGTCGCAAAAATTCTCGGCGCCAATGTCGCGCGGCTCATCATCGGCTCAGGCGAGGTCAAGAAGGGCGATAACGCGGTCCGTCAAATGGTGGTGTTTGTCGTCCAGGCTTTCGTGCTGCTGGCGTTTTTCGCCGAAATGACGATGATCAACATCAATATGGCGCCGTCCGGAAAGATCGAGGTCGCGATCTTGTCCGTATTGGTTTTGGCCATTGCGGTTCTGGGGTGGCGCAATTTCGCGCGGATCGGCAAATCCGCCGCCGTGCATTTCAACGAGGCTTTGGGCGCGGACGACCGTCGCAAGCGTCTGGGCGAGATGATGATCGTGACCGTGCCGCGCGGCGCGTTGCATCAGCTCAAGCTTGACGTCAACTCCCCGGCCGTCGGAGCGACTGTCGTAACCTTGAACATCCGCGCCAAGACGGGCGCGAACATAGTTTCAGTGCATCGCGGCAGCGAGATTATCCGCCATGTCGGACCCGATCTCGAGTTTCGTGTAGGCGACATTCTTTTGGCGACCGGCACCGGCTCGCAAATCGCCGCCCTCAAAGACCTCCTCGGCATCGTCGCCTGACAAGGCGATGCTGTTCCCCGTTCCCCGTTCCCTGTTCCCTGTTCCTCTTGCCTTTTCCTTTAATTTATGGTATAATACAAGAAAACAAACGAAGGAGACAGACATGGCTGACGATTCAGAGTTCGAAACCGAAGCCCCTGAGGCGGAAATCCGCGATACGGATATCGTGTTCGATTGTCCGCATTGCGGCAAGAATCTGGTGATCGACTATCGCGGCGCCGGTCTTACGATCAATTGCAGCGATTGCGGAACTCCGGTGTTGGTCCCGATTCCGGACGGCATGGACATCAAGGATCTCGATCTAGACCCAGGCGAAATCCTCAAGCAGCTTTTCGCGACGCGCAAGAACTACCAGAAGGTGGAAGTGCAGCTCCAGCAGCTCAAGGCGCGCCTGACGCAAATGCAGGAAGCGCTTGCGGTGATGCAGGATGTCGTGGCGGAGGGGCTCTCGGTTTGAAATTCCGCCGCTTATTCGTAAACACGCTTACCTTCACCAGATTGCCGCTCGTCCTCGCGTGGATGGTGCTCGCGGTCGTGGCGGAGATGAAAGAGTCGTGGCAGATCGCGGTTTTGGGCGGCGTGTTCATGGGGCTTAGCGGTTTTTCGGATCTTTTCGACGGCTACCTCGCGAGGCGCTGGAACGTGGTGAGCAAGCTTGGGCAGATGGCCGATCCTTTGATGGACAAGGTGTTCTACATCTGCGCGTTCCCGACGCTCGTCTGGCTGATCGCGCGCCAGGCGGAAAGCCCGCTCCATGCGATCGTGATGCTGGTGTTTACGGTGCTGTATCTCCTGCGCGACACGTGGGTGACGTTTCTGCGCGCGGTGGGGTCGGCGCATGGCGCGAACGTGTCGGCGATGTGGCTGGGGAAGGTGCGCACCGCGCTTTCGTTCCCCGGCGCGGGCTTCATCTACGCTTACCTCGCATTGCACCGTCTCGTGGAGGTGAAGTGGTGGGACATGTGGCTTTACGCGTGTTTTGCGGTAGAAGCTACGCTTATTGGTCTCACGCTCTGGAGCCTTGTAACCTATACTTCGGCCTACGCGCCGTATCTGAAGGCTGCGATATCCGGCGAAAAACAATCTTGACTTTATCCCGAAAATATGAGATAATACAATTAACCCAACAAGGAAAACAACAAACATGAAAAAGATGACTAAAGGATTCACGCTGGTCGAACTTCTCGTTGTGATCGGCATTCTCGGCATTTTGATGGGCGCGCTGTTCCCGGCGATTTCGGGCGCGATGCTCACGGCGAACGCTTCGGCGATGCAAATGAAGGGCCGCAACCTTCACCAGGCGATCACCCAGGCGAACATCGAGCGCGAACAGGCCGGCCTCCAGAGCGTGTGGCCCAAGGACGACAGCTCCAAGTCCGACGACGCCGACGATATCGCAGGCATGACGTTCGGTACGTCCGAGACCTACTTCCAGGAACTCTTCAACGTCTCCAAGTATGGCGATCCCGATTGGGCCCCCTATGTGAATGTGGATATCGGCTCGCTT
This sequence comes from Kiritimatiellia bacterium, assembly GCA_045132115.1. GTDB lineage: Bacteria > Verrucomicrobiota > Kiritimatiellia > RFP12 > UBA1067 > UBA1067. The sequence goes on along the minus strand of JBGURT010000008.1, from coordinate 5,057 downwards.
TCCGGTTCTGGTGTGACTCCGTTCGCCGGCGGCACTACGCTCTCCGGCAAGAATGTCGGTTGGTGCGTCGCTCAGGGCGTGACCGACGAAATGGAGGATATCATTCCCGTGCTCGTGTCGCGCAACGCTCAGGTTGATGCGTTGCCGACCTCTTCGGGCTCGCATGACATGTCCTCGGACAAGACCGAGGTCAAGATGGGCAAGACCAATGGCGGCGTGAGCGATACGCCGTTCGGCAACAAGGCGTTCATCGTGGTGCGCAAGGGCGGTGCGGCCGAGACGATCAAGGCGAAGTACAACAAGCTCTACCTCGTCTACAGGAAGCAGAGCTTCACGATCCCGCAGAGCGCGACCTTCAAATACCTCACGCCTACCGCGCAGTAAGGTGCTCGCAAAGGTCGCGATCGACCTTGCTCTCGACCGGCTCTTCACTTACGAAGTGCCGCAAGAGCTGGAAAAGAAGTTGGCCGTCGGCCAACTTCTTTCTGTTCCGTTCGGTCCCCGCATCGCGCGGGGATTTGTGATGGAATTGGGGGACGGGGAACAGGGAATCCTCCTTCGCCAAGGCTTCGGAGGACAGGCAGGGAACGGGGGATACAAGCTGAAGAAAATCATCTCGATTGTCGACGAGGTGCCGTTCTTCAGCGAAAAGCTTTTGGATCTTGTGCGCAAAATCGCGCAGTATACGGTTTCGCCGGTGGAAAGCGTGTTGAAGGCTGCGGTGCCGGCGGCGGTTTTGAAGCCTGGCGCGCACGAGAAAACGCAGTTGTATGTGGAGAGCGGGGCTCGGGGTTCGGGGCTCGGGGCTGGGGAATTGACGAAGCGGCAGGCGTGGGTATGCGAGAATCTGGCGAGGCTTGGCGGAGGATGGATAAACCAATTGTGCGCGGAACTGGGCACCACGGCGGCAATGTTCCGCGAGCTTGAACGCAAAGGATACGCCAAGATAGAGGAGCGCCAGCGGTTCCGCTCGCCGCTTTCGCGTCGGCAGGTCGTGCCGTCCAAGGCGCTTGCGTTGAATCCGGGTCAGACTGAGGCATTGGAACAAATCCTGAATGCGGAAAAACCTGTTCTGTTGCATGGTATCACCGGCTCCGGCAAGACGGAAATTTATCTCCAGACGATCGCGCGCAAGCTTGAGGAGGGGCGGGGCGCGATTGTCATGGTTCCGGAGATCGCGCTTACTCCGCAGACGGTGCAGCGGTTCGCCTCGCGATTTGGCGAAAAGGTGGCGGTTTTGCATTCGGCCTTGTCGGACGGCGAGCGATACGACGAGTGGCATCGCATCCGGTCGGGCAAGGCGCGTGTGGTCGTGGGGCCGCGCTCGGCGGTGTTTGCGCCGGTCGAAGATTTGGGCGTCATTATCGTAGACGAAGAGCATGAAGGCAGCTACAAGCAAGAGGATACGCCGCGCTACAATGCGCGTGACGTGGCGGTGCTGCGCGGCAAGATCGAAGGGGCTTTGGTGGTTTTGGGGAGCGCCACGCCGTCGCTCGAGAGCTACCGCAACGCGCAGACCGGCAAATATTCGTGCGTAACGCTGACCGAACGCGCCGGCGGCGGTGCGCTCCCTGCGGTGCGGCTCGTGGATATGGACGAAGGCGGCGAGGCGGGGATTTTCTCGAAAGATCTCCTTGCCGCGATCGCCGCGAGACTCGAGCGCAGCGAACAGACGATTCTCTTCCTTAACCGGCGCGGATACAGCAGATCGCTAATGTGCGAATCTTGCGGCGGCACGGTGGATTGCGACAGCTGCGATACGCCTTACACATATCATCAAGCCGACAATTGCCTCCGGTGCCATTTGTGCGGAGGATGGCGGGATTTGCCGCGGCGCTGTCCGCATTGCGGTTCGGACAAGCTTTCATATCGCGGAATAGGCACCCAGCGCGCAGAAATCGCCCTGCAGAAATGTTTCCGCCACGCGCGCATTCTGAGAATGGATGCCGATTCCACCCGCGGCAAAAATTCGCATGACGATATTCTGGGCGCATTCCGTCGGCACGAGGCCGATATACTCCTGGGGACGCAGATGATCGCGAAGGGGCTTGATTTCCCCAATGTGACGCTGGTCGGGGTGCTCAATGCCGATCAGTCGCTGAACATGCCGGATTTCCGTGCGGCGGAACGCACCTTCCAGCTTTTGGCGCAAGTTTCCGGGCGCGCCGGGCGCGCCAAATTGCCGGGAGAGGTGATAATCCAGACGCGCAATCCCTCCAATCCCGCGATCAAAGCCGCGTGCGCCTGCGACTATGGAAGTTTTGCCGCGGGGGAACTCGCGGACCGGCGCGAAGCGAATTTGCCGCCCTGGACGCATTTGAGCGTGGTCAGGTTCAAGTCTAAAGACCGCGAACTCGCGGAGCGCTGGGCAGAATTCTATTCGGCAATGCTTGCCAAGGCGCCCGGCAAGATGCGCATTTCCGATGCCATGCCCAGCGCGATCGAAAAGCAGGATGGCTACTTCCGCTATCAAGTGGTGATTACGTCCGAATCCATTTCTGCGGTTGCATCGGCTTATCGTCAGGCGGCGGCGCAATGCCCGCCGCCCAAAGACGTGAAAATGGCCATAGACATAGACGCGCACAACCTCGCTTGAGGCGCTTTCCTTATTTCAGTTTCCTGGTTCCCATGGCCTCCATTCCCGGTTTTCGTGACCTCCAGTGAAATCAAGGTGTTGATTTACAGAGAAGTGTGCGCAGTTCAATGTAAATCAACACGTTGATTTCTGTAAATTGACACGTTGATTTTTGTAAATCAACCTGTTGATTTCACCGACTCACACGCAAGGCGGAATAGTAGGATAGTTTGATAGTTTGATGGTTTTCCCAATTCCCAGTTCCCAATTCCCAATTCGTAATTGTCAAGACTAATTGCACGTTTCGTTGTCCTTGGAATAGGTGGGTGATTGCCTTTTCAACTCTTCGAAAATCTCCGCCGAGGATTTTCCGTTGAATTTCTTGCGCGGATAGGTGTTGATAAATTCGGTTATGTTCATGATTTGCGCTATGGTATAGGTGGCCAGTTTCCCGTGTCCCATGAATCGCCGGAAGAAGGTGTGGTTCTTCTCGTTTCGTGCTCTCCGGTTGTCTAGGACAGAGAAGCACTGTAGCGATAGTAGTTTGGAATCCCGAAGCCTACGGACCCGACGCGTAGACGAAAATACTTTGTGAATGGGAGGAACAATGGCTCACGCAAAGTCCGCAAAGTTCGCCAAGTGCCGATATTCGAGTCGTTTCATCACCTAATTTCCAGAGATTCCGAAACGTGCAATGAATTTTATCATTTCCACCCAACAGCGAAATTTTAGAATAGAGCAATTTAGTCTAGACATAAAAAAAAAAAAAAAATGCTATAATACAAGTCGTATTTCGAAAAAGTGTATACTTTGCACTGCGAGAATGCCGCATTTCGTTGGTGCAAAAACATCATGGCGGCAAAAAGGAAAACAACAAATGCAAACTAGAGCTCTGATAGGTATCATTGCGCTTACAGCAATTGCTGGCTGTATGACGACACAAGAGCGATTCGACAATGCGGTAGCAGCCAATACGGATGCTGTCAGGAGAAATATAACCGGGAAAGCCAATGCAGGAAAGTTCTACACGAAGTACAGTACTCTCACCGACACTGAAATTGTCAAGAATGCGGGGTACACGCCAGAAGCGGACGAGATGGAGAAACTTCGCAAGGCGGTGGAAGCGGCAACACGTCAGGCGGAGAGAGAAATCGCGTGGAAGAAGTGGATTGAGTCGATCAAGTCCAAGGCTGGCAGTGCTGCCGACGCGTTCGTAGCCAAGCGTGACTGGGAGAATGCTCGCGAAGCCATGTGGCGCGCGTCCACGACCACGGTGCCGGAGGTAGATTCTAAAGTTCGTGAATGGGCGTACGAATATATGAATACGAAGATCAATCCACCGAACTGGAGTGAGATTGAAAAGGATCTCGTATCGCGCCAGGCGAAAGGAGTCAAGGCCGGTAAATTCCACGAAACGGTGACGATGCTCGCGAAATATCCGCGCATTCGCACATTCTCCAGCGTGCTTGATGGCAAGCTTCAGGATGTCAAGGCCGAGCTCGTGACGCTGGGTGTCGATGCTGGCAAGATTGATCCTGCGATGAGGGAGAACCTCGCGAAGGTCGGCACGGTTGAGAATATCATCGATCTTCGCGACACTACGACCAATCTGGTGACGAACGTGGATGGGCGTCCGGACCTCGATGAGTTCAACAGGAAGCTAGAGGAATACCGCAAGACGCTCGTTCGCTTCAATGCGACCGATCCCAAGTCTGAGGAAGTCAAGACGGACTTCCGTGAACGCGTGCAGGAATACATTGACGCGCTTGACAAGAGCACGTCGAACAACAAACCGTTCCTGTTCCTTGGTTCGAGCGCGGTCAATGCGAGAACCGACGAACTCGTAAAGGCGCTTCGCGAGGACTGCTTCAAGGTGTGGATCGAATCCTTGAAGGCGGAAGTGGCCAAACTTATTTCCGCGAACAAGTTTGACGAAGTGCGCAAGCTTCTCGAGGACGTCAAGAAATTTGGCCATGCTGAGTTGGAGGCGACTATCGCCGAGGCAGAGGCTGCGAATGCCGAGGCTGAGCAGAAGTACAATGAGGCGAAGTCGAAGAAGGAACTCGATGATGCGGTTGCAGCGCTCAAGAAAGAAGTCGTGGAGCTGGTTCGTGAAGGCAAGTTCGAAGAAGCGCGCAACACTATCCGCGATGTTGAGCTCAAAATGGTTCCTGTTTGGGATGCAACTATGTATGTTACGCGCGTCAATCTTCTCGATTCAATCGTCAATCCGCGCCAGCTTACTGCGCTGCAAGATGCAATCGACGCCAAGATCAAGGAGCTCAAGGAGGCCGAGGATTACGAAGGCATCGAGGAGTATGTGAAGAATTATCCTTACGTCCACGACACTTACGAGGCGATAGCCGAAGGTATCGTCAAGATCAAGGATGCAATGGTTGGACTTGAGTTCAAGGAAGAAGAGGCGACCGACTACACCGACAAGTTTGCGGCGTATATCACGGCGATTCTCGAGAGCCGCAAC
>JBGURT010000007.1:0-12467 GCA_045132115.1 Kiritimatiellia bacterium | reverse complement strand
CAAAACCGAGAAGATGCTAAAGTCCATCCTCCCAGACGTGCGGATCATCGTTGCGCACGGACAAATGGAGGCGAAAGAACTCGCCCGGCGGATGCGGCGCTTCGAAAGCGGCGAGGCCGACATCCTGCTCTCCACCACGATAATCGAATCCGGAATCGACATCCCGCGAGCCAACACGATTTTAATCGACCACGCCGAAAACCTGGGCCTTTCCGAACTCTATCAATTGCGCGGACGCGTAGGACGCAGCACCAAACAAGGCTACGCATACTTCCTTTTGCCGCCGGACGGACTCTTGGATTCGGACGCACAGGAACGCCTTGCCGCCTTGAAACGCCATGGCGGGCTCGGCGGCGGATTCAATCTCGCCTTGCGCGACCTGGAGCTGCGCGGCGCGGGCAATCTGCTGGGGAGCAAACAGTCCGGACACATCGCGACTGTGGGCTTCTCGCTTTATTGCCAGCTTCTGAAGCGCACGATCGCCATGATGAAAGGCGAAAAAATCCAAGAGACGGTGGACGTCAAGCTCAACCTCGAATTCTTTACCGGCGCATCGATCCCCTTTGAATATGTCGAGGACGAACGTCAGCGGCTATCGCTCCTGAAGCGCTTTGCCGAGGCGCAAAACGCCGCAAGAATCAAAGACCTGGCCGAGGAAATGCGCGACAGGTTCGGTCCGCTGCCCGAGGCGGCGAGGCGCTTCATAAAACTCGCGCTGCTGCGCGCAAAATGCGCAAGGCGCAAGATCGGCAATATCGACGCCACTTCTTCGCGCGCAGTCCTCTACGAAGCCGGTTCGCGCGAAATCTCCAAGGTCGTGCAACTTACCGCGTCTTCGCCCGAAGCCAAACTCGCGCAGATTTCCGCCGCTCTGGACTGATCTCCCGGCGAGGCAGACGAAATAGTTTAAGTATCCAAGATCGCCATGGCGAAAGCGATCATGACGGGCATCGTCACGATGGAAAGGAGCGTAGTGCCGCTCACGATCCCGACCGCGCTATCGACGTCTTTGCCGAACTTGGCCGCGAGCATGCTGTTGAGCGCGGCGGCAGGCGCCGTGGCGGCGATCGCTATCGCCATCATCATCTTCGGGTGCAGCATGCTCTTGAACGGCCACATCATCAAGGTGACGCACAGCGGGAAAACGAAGAGCCTCACGAAGGTAGCGATATATGCGTTGCGGTTCCCGAAGAGCGGACGCAAATCGGCGCCGGCCAGATAAAACCCAATCACCACCATCGCGAGCGGCGTATTGAGATTGGAAAGCATCTTCACCGGAACCGCCGCGACCGGCGGCAATTTGACCGACAACAGGAAAAACGGCACGCCAAATGCGAGCCCCACGAACCCCGGGTTGAACAGCATCTTCATTACTTCGCTTTTCGTCATGTCGCGCAATTTGCCGCCGCGGATTTGCATCATTCCCCAAGACCAGATGAAGAGATTGAAAATCGCCACATAAACTATCCCGAAGAACACGCCTTCCGCCCCTAGGATCGCCTCCTCGAGCGGAATGCCCATAAATCCTGCGTTGCTGAACGCCGCCGCGACCCTGAGGACTCCGCGAGTTTCCGCCTTCCCGCCGCGGATCGTGAGATACGCGAGCGAAATCGCGACCGCATGCACAGCACACACGACAAGAAACGCCAGCGCCAAGTGCTTCATCATCGTCGCCTCGAACGGCCGCTGGAACGCTTCGACCACGATGCACGGCGTCACGACGATTATGAGGAGATTTACCATTCCCTTCATCGCCGGCTCGTCAAGCCACTTGAGCCGACGGCAAGCCGCGCCGAGTCCGATCAAGACGAACAGCACCGCGACTTGCGTCGCCACGAGCGAGAGATTGTTCAGAAATGCGCTCATCCCAAAAGGAAAGGATTGCCGCGTTTTTCTGCGCCAATCGTCGTGAATGCGCCATGCCCCGGAATAACGGCGGTATCATCCGGCAGCGCGACGAGTTTCTTGAGCGACGTCATCAAAGTCGCCATGTCGCCGCCCGGAAGATCGGTGCGGCCAACGCTAAAGTTGAAAAGCGTATCGCCCGTGAAGACTATCTTTTCTCCGGGGAAATAGTAGCAAACTCCGCCCGGCGTATGCCCGGGAGTTTCGATCACCTCGCACCCTTCTATCCCGGAGCCATCCCAAACGACATTCTCCGGCATCGCAACCGGCGGATAGTCCGGCGGAAAGTTATTGAGGGGATGCGTTATTATCTTGGCGTCTTCCGGGTGCACAAAGACCTTGAGGCCGGGGAACATGCGCTGCAAATCGCCAATCGCGCCGATATGGTCGAAGTGCGCGTGCGTGAGCAATATTCCCTTTGGCGTCGCACCACCTAGCGCGGCGGCGATTCGCGACGCCTCGGCTCCGGGATCGATTATCCAGCCGTTGAAAATCGAGCAGTTGACCTCGAACGTGCCTACAGAAATGGTTTTTCTGTCCATTACCAGATTCCTAGTTTGAGATAGGGAAATATGTTTTTCTCGAGATAGATGTCAAGATCGAAAAGCGCGACGCCCGCGAACGGATATTTGCGCGAGAGGTTGATTTCCCTGATCACTCCCTCCGGCCCAAGCCGCGACTCGTTTGCGGTGACGCCAAGCCCCACGATGATTTTACCGGCGCGCTCGCGGCTTTCGGCGTGCTGCACGAAAAACGAGTTCAGCTTCTCGAGGTCTTCGGTATAGTCCATAGGGACGACATAGTCGACGATTTCCTTGTCCAGCCACACCGTCCAATCCTGTCCAACCGACGCAACGCACGCGGGATATTTGCCCAATACCGCGGTCGTAAGCCATTTAGATTTTGGTACGGCACGCCTCGCCTCGCTCACGAAAGCGGTTATCGTCTGCGCGGCGGTCTTGGGCTTTTCCGCGCCCTCGTACCACCGTACGAAATCGAGATGCACTCCATGCAATCCTTCCGTGGCGCCAAGCTCCCTGATCGCCCCAAGGATATATTTGCGCACTTCCGCATTCGAGGGGTCGAGATATTCGCTCGCCGCACCAGCTTTCGTCTTGAGCGTCCAACCACGCTTGCGAAAATCTTCAATGTTTTTGCCGCCGCGCGTCGAGTTGAAGCACAGTATCCATGCATGCACGCGAATCCCCGTGCCCTTCGCCGCATTGAGACACGCGGCAAGCTGATCGCCCTCGTTGCGGAACGTTTGGCTTTTTGGGAGAATCTTGGAATTGTAGTGCGCAAATCCCGCGCCCGCGACATTCACGAAAAGATCCGTAACTCGCGCTTCCTGCAAAACCTTGAAGGTCTTGAGCCAATCTCCGGGGTAAAGTCCGCATCCCGAGTGATCCCACACGGCATGGATTTCGCCCTTCTTCGGGACTTGCTTGAGCGCGAGGCGCTTTAGCCGCTCGTGTTCGCGCGCCTTTTTCGCCGCGGCCTCGGCGGCATTCCAAAGCTTCGGGTCGACGCTCCCGCAGATCGCGGCGGCAAGTTGCGCCTTAAGTTCCTCGTCGCCGTCCGCCAAAAGAACGTGAGTCATCCAAAATCCGTTCTTGGTCGCAATCCACGCGGCATGGCCGGTCGGCTTGCCCTTGCGGTCGCACCAAGTGGCGATTGTCCTGCCCTGGCCTTCGATCGGCTCGGCCGTCTGCAAAACGTTGGAAGACTGCAAAATCCGCGCAGGAAATCCAGCCGGCGAATTGCGCGCGAAATCCATCCTGCTCCAGCAACCTGGATACATGGCCGTTTTGTAGCCGGTTGGCTTCACTCCCATGAGTTTGCCCAGCTGCACCGAAGAAGAATGGAACACTACGAGTTTGCCGCCGCTTTTCACGTAAGCGGCGAGCGACGCCATTTCCGCGGCCGTAGGATCGTCGAACCCCACGAGAAACGCGACTTTGCTCTTCGCGAGCGCACTGTCCATTTCCTTTGGCGTCGCAATCTGCGCGGCGATGTCGGCACCTTTCAGCCAGCGCTGGAGATGGCTAGAGAGCGTGGTATAGTAGCCAGGCTCGTGCGCAATAATCGCGACCGCCGCAAGTAAAGCCTTGATCATGAAAGCAAATCCGGCCTGCGTTCTTCGGTGCGTTTCTGTGCGGCGGCCTGACGCCATGCCTCGGCCTTCGCATGGTCGCCCGACAACAGGATTTCTGGCACTTTCATGCCTCTAAAGTCCGCAGGGTGCGTCCACTGCGGAGCCTCGAGAAGTCCGGAATTGAAACTTTCGCTTTTCGTGGCGGCGATTCCGCCGCCCAAAACACCGGGCAAAAGGCGCACGATGCTGTCCACCATCGCCGCCGCCGCGATTTCTCCCCCGGTCATTACGAAATCGCCAATCGAAAATTCGTCTGTCGCAAGCGTGCGGATGCGCTCGTCGAATCCCTCGTAGTGTCCGCACATGAAAACCAGATGGTCGCACTTGGAAAGCTCTTCGGCGTCGCGCTGGGTAAACCTCTTCCCCGCAGGAGTAGTCATTATTATCCGGGTCTCGGGGCCAACCACGCTCTCCACCGCTTCGAACCACGGTGCGCACATCATCAGCATGCCGGGGCCTCCGCCGTACGGCTTGTCGTCCACCTTGCGGTGCTTGTCGTGCGCATAATCGCGCAAGTTGCGGATAAAGATTTCGCACGCGCCCTTCTTCCGGGCGCGTGCGACAATGGATTCTCCAAGGAATCCCTCGAACATCTTAGGCTGAACGCTAATGATGTCGATCTTCATCCATCAATTTTCGCTCTTACTTCTTGACGAGCTTGCGGACCGCCTTGTGCGAGCAGAACGTGCGCTCGGTATAGAGCTTGCTGCGCCACGAAGCCTGCTTCTTGACGACCTTGATCGCCTGGATCCAGGGGCTGTGGAACGGGAAGAGCTTTTCGACGCGCACGCCGTAGCTCTCGCGGCTGACCGTGAAGTTGCCGGCGATGCTGCCGCGGCCGTTGTCGATCGCGAGCACCTTGCCCTCGAAGTCCTGAATACGGAACTTGTCGCCTTCCTTGATCTTGATGGAAACGCGGACAATGTCGCCGGTGTGGAATTCGGGGTAGTTCTTCGCCGCAATACCCGCCGTCTGTTCGGCGTTGATTTTTTCCAGGATACCCATGATGAATCTCCTTTACTTGCTCTCAGGCTTGGCCTGGGCCTTGCGGGCGTGATGGGGCTTGAGCTCCGGGTTGCGGGCGCGGCGGATGAGGCTGGCGACCGTCGTCGAGGGCTTGGCGCCCTGAGAGAGCCAGTAGTCGACGCGAGCGAGGTCGAGCTTGAAATTGTTCTCTTTCACCTGGGTGTCGTAGGACCCGAGGATCTCGAGAAACTTGCCGTCGCGAGGGGAACGGGCGTCGGCCGCGACGATACGATACGTCGCGTGATTCGTGCAGCCCGTTCTGCGCATTCTGATCTTTACCATTTCTTCTTTGCTCCTTGATGGATGAATTATGGGTGCGTATTATATCATATATTCTCGCGCATTGCAAGAGAAATTAAGATAAACGAATTCTTGATCCGCCGTCGCAATTCCGGGTCTCAGACAAGAATCGCCTCCATTGATTTCATTCAAAAAGCCGTTGTCCCTTTATTTTTTCCCAGCAATAAATCAACTTATACACCGCACTATCGTCTGGAATAGGCAAAATTTCTAATGGCTCTTTATCTTCTAGTCTCTCCACCCAGTACTTGAACAGTTTCGCTTTATCGTTCAAATCTTCATCTACCCGTGAGACATGTGCCTCATATCTACTCAACCGTTGAGCAATCTGTTTCATCGCCGTTTTGCGGGCCTTAATACTCTTTTGATGAGCCTCGTCAAATTTTCGTACAGCTCGAGAAACAATTATCTTATTAGGAAAAGATAATGATCCAACAGATTCATTCAGCACCTTTTTCAGCAGCTTATTGCAATTCGCATTCGCAGCTCGCAGTTCCTCATCTGCATTGCAGACATTCTTAAATGGTTGATACAACAATGACCGTTTGGGAACCGCTTTTTCAATCTCCTTCATGTCCTCTTTGAACAAAAAACCACCTTTGAATCCTAAATACTTTATGGCCAAATCAACTATATCTTCTGATTGGGCATCCATCTTGCAGTCCTGCAAATATTCTTTTATTGAGACTTTTTCCCAGTTTATGTTTTTGAAATTGACGCCGTACCGTCTTACCTCATTAAAACGCGTCCCTCGTTTTGACCAATCACTTTCATTTTGTTGGAATGTACCATACGTTGAAACAGCCACAACCCTGCCGTTTTCATCAACAATAGGACCTCCGCTATTGCCTTGTACAATCGTTGCATTTATTTCAACTTCAGTATCACCAACACCGAGAACTATTCCTTTCAATTCGGTTATCACGCCTCCTCCATCGCTATTGCCAAATGCAAATATTTTTTGATTGATAACCGGATCGGTAGTGCTCATTTTCAAAACCCTATATCCTGAAGGGATTCTAAATCGTGCTAGATCTCGATTTGCCGCAACCTCGAAATTGTCCGGCAATGGTATTTTTGTTCCATTTATAAGCGTGCATGTTAATCCTGATCCCATGCGCGTAACATGCTCATTTGTCACAAGATAATTTCCATCTTCCATTTCCATCAGGAATCCAGACCCCGATCCGGAATGCGCGCGAATCAATACTAGACAATCTCGAACCAGAGAAAAAACTTTAGTCGGCCGTTGCGACACCGACTCACGATTGACCCTAGCGATTGCATTTGTCGCGTTATCATCAACTTCATCACTCCCGTCCTGCGCAATGCATTGTGCTGCCAAGATAAAGACTGTCGCAACAATAGCAATACTTTTCATATTTTGTATCATAATTTCACCTCCTTGGCTCGTGCCTCTTATCCTCACAAGACGAACGACTAACTACAATCGGGTTTTCATATCGTGAACGTTCTACAGAAATCGGCTTCTCATGCGGCGACCTCTGAACCACAATAGGTTTTTCGTGGGGGGATCGCCGAGCAGAGACCTGTATCTCGTGCCGCGATCTTCGCACTGTGATTGGAATCTCATGGAGAGAGCGCTCGACCGGCACTTGAATCTCATGTCGCGAACGTCCTTCATGTGGAGAACGTTGGACTTGCACCTGTTGTTCTTTTGTGGAGCGCTCCACAGGAATCTGATTTTCGTATTTTGAACGATGAATAGGCAATGAATCGTGACTTACAGGAACATGCGAACGATCATGGTCTGCGGAATTCTGCAACCCCGTCGCAGTTGCAATAAATGAACATGCAATGCAGGACGCTGCCAAAAACAACTTTTCAGTTTCCATATTTATGCCTTTCTTTTGCCTGCCGTTCCAACACATCCACTGCCGCAGGCAAAAGAAAGTGGCGTGTCTCAAACTTTTCGTCTTAGTTGAGGCATCGCCAAACGCCCTGCAAAAAACGAACAAGTAGAAACACGCCACGCAAGCAACACGTGACGCATTCCACATACTTGGTTTTTTGCATGAAGATTTTGGCGATTTTCAACTAAAACCTAAGTACGCAGAATCGCGTACGCGACTGGCATTACTGCCAATCTTTAGCAGTCTTCAATGGATGCATTCATTGCGTCTCCATCGCGCTGCACTCCCAAGCCTTCTTGATCTGCTTGGGCTATATCAAAGATCAGTTGGCATCAAGCGGCCAAGGGAAGGAATCGCAAATTTCCTTCAGTAGCCGCTCAAGTTCTGGAAAATCGTTTTTGACTGCCGACCACACTAGGGTATCATCAACCTTCATGTACTCGTGCATTATGAAGTTGCGCATGTCCGCGGCTTCGCGCCAAGGCACTTGAGGATATTTTGCTTTTAGCTCGTCCGACACCATGTTGGCCGCCTCGCCAACTATCGTTACATAGCGCTCGGCCGCTGCCCTCTTGTCGGGATTCTCAAGAAACTGCTCAAGCGTCAAACCGTCAATCGAAGCAAGAGACTTGCGAACCGCATCCAAGATATGTTCCAATCTGGCCAGATCTTTTTTCTCGCGAATCATACGGCCACCATATCCTTCCTCGCTTGACGCGAAAACTCGGAGTTGTCGTCAATGCAACGCCCCGACACTATATCGACATCACGCGAAAGACAGTCGGCAAGCGAATGCTTTAGACGGCTTACCGTAAAAAGCGTCGCCCCATCGCCGAACTTCACAAGAAAGTCCACATCGCTATCCGGGCGCTCCTCTTTGCGGGCGCACGAGCCGAACACCCAAAGCTTTTCGGCTTTGTGCCTCTTCGCGATAGCGTAGATTTCATCCCGCTTCGCCTTTATCTCATCAAGCACACACATCGCAAGCACCCTTATCTATCGCATATTATACCAAAAATCACAATAAAATACAACTATGTAATTGGAAATAAGGAGCCATTGTAAATGTGAAACAGGATATTGGATGCTGGATAATTGCACACTTCCCTTCCTTTGTGACCTAAATGACGCCTTGCGTAGTCGGCAGTGAAATCAACAGGTTGATTTACAAAAATCAAGGTGTCAATTTACAGAAATCAACATGTCAATTTACAGAAATCAACATGTTGATTTCTGTAAATCAAGGTGTTGAAATCAGTAAATCAACGTGTTGATTTCACTGGAGATCACTAGAACGACCGGGACCCGACTATATTTCTATAGTCCAGGGGCCGCGAGAGTCCCAGCATGCGCGGACGGCATCGACCGTGGGTTCGACATAAAGCGGTGTCGATTGGTGCCGGAACCAAGTATCCTGACGCTTGGCAAGCTGGCAAGTGCGCACGAATATCTTTTCGCGCGAATCGCCTTCGCGGTAGCCGATTGCGAGCGCGGCGGTGCGCGACCATTTCGGGTAAAGTTCGTGGAGGCGGCGCTTTTCTTCTTCTAGCCCCGCCGCATACATTGCATCGAGCCGCTCGGCGATTCGACGCCGCAAAATTTCGCGATCGACCTTCAAAACCGGATACTCGGGCGGCGGATTTTGCCATTCGCGGTCGAGTCCGCGCAACAGCGCGGAGAAATAAAGCCCCGTGCCGCCCACAATGACGATTGGCTTTCCGGGCGGCGCTTTTTCTACCCAAACCTTCGCCGCCTCCAGCCACTTGCCCGACGAAAATTCCTCGGCCGGCGTCACGATATCGATGCCGCCCATGTGGAATTCTTCGCGCTCTTCGGGCGGCGGTTTCGCAGTGCCGATATCCATCCCGCGGTAAACGAGCATGGAATCCGCCGAAAGCACCCACGCGCCCATCTCCCGCGCAAGCGCGGCGGCAATCGCGCTTTTGCCGCTAGCCGTGGGCCCTGCGAGAATATATGCCGCGCGCTTCATTGAAAAGCATCAGCGCAACCGCAATGCAGATAAGCGAATCGGCCACGTTGAAGCAGGGGAAATGCCAAGCCCCGAAACGGAAATCGAACATATCCACCACATGGCCGCGAAACACCCGGTCGATGAGATTGCCCGCGATTCCGGCATATAGAAGACCGGGGATGATCACGCTTTGGCCGAAGATTTCCTTTTGCTTCCACAAAAGAAGCGCCAGGACGACAAGCGCGAAAACCGCAAGCGGCCAAACGTGGCCCTGCAGCATCCCCCACGCGCATCCGCGGTTTTCCACGTATGCGAGCGAGAAAAGCCCTTGAATTACTTCGACCGGCGGCGAATCCTTGAGATTCGCCACCGCGAGTTCCTTGACCACCTGGTCGGCAAAGGAAAGATTGAGCGCGATTATCAGCGCCGCGAGAATGCGCTTGATCAAATCTTGTTCTTCTCCATCGCGTTCTGGCATTCCATGCACGTCGTCACGAACGGCTGGTTCATGAGACGCGGCTTGCGGATAAGCTGTCCGCAGGCGGTGCAGATGCCGTAAGTGCCGTCGTCGATGCGGTGCATTGCCTCGTCGATTTTGTGGAGAATCGTATTGATAGACCCCATCTGCCCGAGCGCCTGGAGGCGGAGCGTCTGGTTGGTGCCGTCGCCGCCGTCGCTTTCGCGGTCGCCGGATTCATTGAAGCCGGTAGCCTTCATCGCGTCCACGCCCGAGAGCGCTTTGGCGCGTTCGGCCTCGAGCAGCGCGCGGAATTCCTTGAGGTCCTCAGCGGGGAAGGTGTTCGTCTTCTCGCCGGCCTGACGGGTGGAAGGACGTTTCTTGAGCTTGATCGCCCCTTCATCTTCGCCGCGGTTGTCTATCGCCTCGGCTTCGCGCTTCTTTTCGTCCGCGATTCCCATCACGAACTTGCGCATCTCCGCCGGCGACATGGGCTTGGACGCCGGCTTTTTGGGCGGCTGCGGTCTCACGGGAGCTTCTTTTGCTTTTTTCATATCTGCACTCCTTCCGGGACTTTCATCCATTCCTTCACCGCTTCGGTAAGCGGCGAAATCAGTTTGATTACACCAAATTTCGTTTCACCCTCGGTGCCGGGAAGTTCGAACTTGTCACCTTCCTTCTTGCCGAGCATATTGACCGCGAGACGCGCCTTCTGCGAGAGGATTCCCATCTCCACGTCATTGTCCCATTCGCCGAGGATGGCATAAGTCTTGCCGCCGTCGTCCGTCTGCACAGTGACCATCACGCCGGGCATTACTTCTTCGGTCGTGGCGCCGGCGAAATCCGTCGGCTTCACGGCCTCGAGCTCGGCCTGCATGAGCGTCTGCTTCTGCATGAGCGCGCGCTGTTCGTCCTTGGCGTACTGGTATTCCGCGTTTTCGGAGAGGTCGCCAAAGCCCTTGGCGAACTCGATCTTCTTGATGTTCGCGGGCATATCCTCGTTGATGAGCTTGAGATATTCGGCCTTCTTGAGCGCGAAGCTCCTGAAGCTCGTCACCGGCGGATATTCGCGCTTCGTCTCTGCCTTGACGACGAGCGACGCGAGCGCCGGGGCGATCTTCGCCATGCGCGTGACGACGATATGCTGCGAGGCCGACTCCCACCCGAGCGACGCCTGGAAGCGTTCGAAAACGAGCTTTTGCGAGTCGGCATCGAGACGCGAGAACGTATCTTCAAGCCAATCCTTGGTTGAAAAGAGGCGGCGCACGATATTCTGCATCCTGAGCGTCTCGCCGCCCTGGCGCCCTTCCCCTAGCGCAATGGCGTGCATCACGATCGTCGCCAGCGGCGGCAACTGGGTCCACGCGGCGAAATCGGCATAGCGCCCGACGACGAGCGCGACGAGCGTCGCCGGCGCGGCAGGCGCCTTGAGGAGCGTCCCCACCGCTTCGCGGCAGTCCGCATCATCGCCGAACGCCTTGATCACTTCCTGCACCGCGGCATAGCAAAGATTGGGAAGCTGACGGTAGATGACCATGCGCACCTGCGCGGAATCTTCGCCGCCGGACAAGAACGAGATAAGGTCGCCCACTTCGCTCGCGGGCAATTCCGCCGCCGCCTTCACGAACCTTCCGCGCTCCATGAGATACTCGCGCATCTCCTTGGTCGAGGGCTCGTCGAAGCCGAACTTCGACACCAGCGACGCAAGACGCGAATAAAGCGCATCGTCGCTGCGCTTCGCCGCCGTGACCGCAAACGCAAGCCGCGTCTTGAAAATCCCCAGCACTTCTTCCGTCATCGGGCGCTTCGCGGCCTTGTATTCCTTGACGCCGGCGAGAATGAGTTTTGGGTCCGTCTCGTGCGAAAACGCCGTGAGCCAAGTGTCCGAATAATCCTCGGCCTGGGCGCGAACTTCAATCGGATCCGTGCGCTTGACGGGAATCTTCACGCACTTGTCCTTCACGAGGTCCTTGCGCGCACTGTCCCAATAAGCCTTCCACTCCGTTTTTTTCACGAACCCGTTGGCGATGAAGATATCCTCGAGCTTCACGAGCGAGACGCCGCCGTAGCTTTCGACGACGCGCTTGACGAACTTGCCCGGCTCTTCCTTGCGCAGCGCCTCGAACGCCGCAGGATCCGCCTCGCGCCACACGAGAATGTGGTTCTCAGGAGCCGAAACGATCATGTCGCACGCGGCGTCGTAAGTGAACTGATGTCCGCGGCGAAGCCTGAAATCCACGGTTATGCGCTTGTAGAAGTCGTCGATCCTGCGAACTTTCCCCAAGCCCCATGCGGAAGAAAGAACGAGCGAACCTTCTTTGAAAGAAAGGAGTTTTTCGAGTTTCGCGAACGCGTCGTCAAGCGCCAATACCCCAAGCCCAACACCATCGACGAAAGATTTGTACACGCGCGAAGCCGTCGCGGATTTGAGCGCCTCCTTGATGCCTTCCGCGCCCATGGTCTTGCCGAGTTCCTTGAGATTAGCCCTTACAAGATCGTAAGCCCCGGCAAAATCCTTCGCCTCGGCCTTTGCGGCAAGCTCGGCAACTACATTGTCAATATCAGCCATTTGCATCTCCGTTTGAAAATTTATTGCTGGTATTATACCAAAAATCGGCGGAAAAGGCAAGTGGGCGAAAAATCAATTTACCATATTGATTTGCACAGCGGAAATATGATATAATGCTCGCTGTTTAACGGGGATTTAGCTCAGTTGGTTAGAGCAGCTGCTTTACACGCAGCGGGTCGGGGGTTCGAGTCCCTCAGTCCCCACCATCC
>JBGURT010000006.1:0-30474 GCA_045132115.1 Kiritimatiellia bacterium | reverse complement strand
ATTCCGAACACTGAAGTTAAGGGCCCCATCGCCGAGGGTAGTGCGTCGCTCGGACGTGCGAGAGTAGGACGCCGCCGGCTTTTTTTTTTTGTTCTGCAAAGCCGTCGTCGTCCTACGGACGCTCGCCCTAGCTTTCGCTTCGGGTTGGAGAGTCCACCGGACTCTCCCCGCTTGCGCGGCGGATATACCGGTTTTTTTTTTCTTCTTTGCGACCTTGTGCCGCCTTTTTTTTTGTTGAGTTTTAACGCAGAGCTTGCAGAGAACGCAGAGGACGCAGAGTCTTTTGAGGGCGGCAAACCTACTCGTCGCTCTGGATTCGCGTTATTGCAAGTAGCGTCTCCATGCTACGCGCGTCACATTCGCTCATCAAGTTTCCTTATCCGCCATTCTCCCCGCTTCGCCGCCACAAGTAGATTGGAGCACTAGCGCAAAACCGCCCTACGACTCCCGGAGCATCTGGTTGCCGCGTTTTCGCCCGCACGCTGACAAGGCAGGAAAACAGGAAAGACGCCCGCACACAGACAAAGCAAAGAGAGGCAGAAGATGGACAGACTGGATTTTTTGGACAATTTATGGTATAATACACACAAAAATTTCGAAATTAAAGCCAAGGGACTTCGAGAATGACTATCAGCGAAGAGATTGCTCAACTCAAAAGCAAGCGCAAGGCCGTGATTCTCGCGCATAATTACGAGCGAGGCGAAGTGCAGGATATTGCGGATTTCACCGGCGATTCGCTGGAGCTTGCGCGCAAGGCGGCAGCGGTCGAGGCTGATGTTATCGTTTTTTGCGGAGTATATTTCATGGCCGAGACGGCGGCGATCTTGAATCCCGGGAAGATCGTTTTGATTCCCGATGAATCCGCAGGCTGCCCTATGGCCGACATGATCACCGGTGCGCAGCTTCGCGAACTGAAAGCAAAGCATCCTGGCGCCAAGGCCGTATGCTATGTCAATTCCACGGCGGAAGTCAAGGCGGAATGCGATATTTGCGTGACCAGCGGCAATGCCGAGAAAGTAATGGCGACGTTCGGGAAGGACGAAGAAATTTTGTTCGTGCCGGACCAGCATCTGGGATCGCACATTGCCGAAAAGCTCGGGGCTAAGTATGTTCTTTGGCCCGGATATTGTCCGACGCATGCGAAACTTACCCCGGCGATGATCGAGCGTGCGCGAGCGTCCCATTCTGGCGCGCCGGTGATAGTCCATCCGGAATGCCCCAAAGCGGTGCGGGATTTGGCCGACCAATGCCTATCGACAGGGGGTATGTGCAATTGGGCGAAGACGAGCGAAGCGAAAACAATTCTTGTCGGAACCGAGTTGGGCATTTGCCATAGGCTCAAGAGGGAGAATCCGGACAAGGAATTCGTCCCGATCGCCGATCATCTTATTTGTCCGAACATGAAAAAGACGACGCTCGAGAAGGTTCGCGATTGCTTGCGCGATATGGCGCCGGTCGTGACGGTGGCGCCGGAAATCGCCAACCCGGCAAGAGCGGCCATCGAGCGTATGCTCGCGATAAAATAGGCTCTAGGCCCTTATTCCCACTCGATTGTGGCGGGGGGCTTGGAGGATATGTCGTATACGACGCGATTGATGCCGCGCACTTCGTTGATGATGCGGCTGGAGATTGTTGCAAGCGTCTCATAGGGAAGACGCGTCCAGTCGGCTGTCATGGCGTCGATGGAATCCACGGAGCGCACGACGCATGTATATTCGTATGTCCTCTGGTCTCCCATGACGCCTACCGAACGGCAAGGGAGCAAGATTGCAAAAGTCTGCCAGATTGATTTGTAGTTCGGGAGTTTTCTGACTTCTTCCTGCACTCTGGCGTCCGCCTCCTGCAAAAGCCGAACTTTTTCGGCGGTGATTTCGCCGAGGATGCGTACGCCAAGGCCGGGACCCGGGAAGGGCTGACGGTCGAGAAGCTCCGCGTCCATGCCGAGGAGCCTGCCGACGGCGCGGACTTCATCCTTGAACAGATCGCGCAAAGGTTCGACGAGCTCGAATTTCAAATCCGGCGGCAGTCCGCCGACATTGTGGTGGCTTTTGATGGTCTGGGAATTGCCGGGCTTGGAGGAACTCTCGATGACATCGGGGTAGATCGTCCCCTGCGCAAGGAAGCGGCAATGCGAGAGCTTGCGCGCTTCTTCGGCGAATACGGCCACGAATTCGCGCCCGATGATCTTGCGCTTTGCTTCGGGCTCGTCCACATCCTTCAGCGCGGAGTAGAAGCGCGCCGCCGCCCTGGCTACGGTCAGATCCAGCCCGAGCTTTTCGCCGAACATCTGCTCCACCTGCGCGGCTTCGTTCTTGCGGAGGAGCCCGTTGTCGACGAATATGCAGTGCAGACGTTTGCCGATGGCCTTGTCGAGAAGTACTGCGACTACGGATGAATCTACGCCGCCGGAAAGGCCGAGCACGACTTCGCCGTCGCCGATTTCCTTCTTCATGCGCGCGACGGTTTCGTCAATCCAGGCCGACATGTCCCAATCCGGCTTCGCGCCGCAGACGCCGAAGACGAAATTGGCGAGGATTTCCGTTCCGTGCTCCGAATGGACAACCTCTGGATGGAACTGGAGACCGTAGAAGCGGCGTGATTCGTCGCACATCGCGGCATAGGGGCAATTCGCGCTGGTGGCGGTAGTTTCAAAGCCCTTGGGCAGGGCGGACACCCTGTCGCCATGGCTCATCCAGACGGTGAAGGATTCAGGGAGGCCGGCGAAAAGACCAGTTCCCCGTTCCCTTGTATTCAATACCGCTCTGCCGTATTCGCGCTCGCAGCCCGGTTCGACCTTTCCGCCTAGCGTATGCGCCATAAGCTGCATCCCGTAGCAAATCCCGAGGATGGGCAGGCCAAGGTCGAAGATTGCCGGGTCGATCTGAGGGGAACCTTCGGCGAACACGCTTGCCGGGCCGCCGGAAAGAATTATACCGAGAGGCGGATTTTCCATCAACTCGGCCGCCGTGACGGATGTTGGCAGGACTTCAGAGTAGACTTTCTTTTCGCGTATGCGGCGCGCGATGAGGTGCGTATACTGCGAGCCGTAATCAAGTATGGCGATTCTTTTTCTCATGGTCGTCTCGTCGTTTTGTCTTTGTTCCCGGATTTAATTTGTATATTATATCATATTTTTGCCATTGTTGGCTACTGGTTTTTTCATAATAGTATAATAGCATACGATTTACATATATTGTTCAATCATTTATGTAAATTTGCAATAAATGAAAATATTTTCTGGTTATAAGTTGGCATTTGTGTTGCATATACAGTGTACTGAGCAGTTATTGCAACAAAAAAGGTAAAACACAACAATGAGCAAATATGTAGAGTCGGTATTGACGCAAGTGCGCGAAAAGAATGCGAACGAGCCTGAATTCATTCAAGCGGTCGAGGAAGTCTTGACGACGCTTGACCCGGTAATCAAGGTGCATCCCGAATATGAGAAGAATGCGATTTTGGAGCGCATGGTCGAGCCTGAGCGTGTCGTTATGTTCCGTGTTCCGTGGGTGGACGACAAGGGAATAGTGCGCGTGAATCGCGGCTACCGCATTCAGATGAACAGCGCTATCGGTCCTTACAAGGGCGGGCTCCGCTTCGATCCGTCGGTGAATCTGTCTGTCCTCAAGTTCCTCGCGTTCGAGCAGGTGTTCAAGAATTCGCTTACGACCCTCCCCATGGGCGGCGGCAAGGGCGGCAGCGACTTCAATCCCAAGCAGAGCCCGCACACTCCCGGCAAGCGTTGCAGCGATGCGGAAGTGATGCGTTTCTGCCAGAGCTTCATGACCGAGCTTTACCGTCACATTGGCGCGGATACCGACGTCCCTGCGGGCGATATGAATGTCGGCGGACGGGAGATCGGGTATCTCTTCGGGCAGTACAAGCGCATGGCTAACGTCTGGACGGGGGTTTTGACGGGCAAGGGGCTTAGCTTCGGCGGCTCGCTGATCCGTCCCGAGGCGACAGGATACGGCGACATCTACTTCGCGCAGAACATGTTGGCCGTGAACGGCGACACGCTTGAAGGCAAGAAGTGCGTCATTTCCGGTTCGGGCAACGTGGCGACCTATGCGGCCGAGAAGCTTATGCAGCTTGGCGCCAAGGTGCTTACGCTCTCCGATCGCTCCGGCACGATTTATGTCGAGGGCGGCATGGGCGAGAAGATGCTCAAGGATATCATGGCCCTCAAGACCGTGAAGCGCGGAGAACTCGCTGATTTCGCCAAGAAGACGAAGGCGGCGAAGTTCTTCGCCGGCGTCAACAGCTGGCAGGTCGCCGACAAGGTCGATTGCGCCTTCCCTTGTGCGCGCCAGAACGAGCTCAACGGCAAGGATGCCGACTATCTTCTAAAGCATGGGTGCAAGCTCGTGGGAGAAGGCGCGAACATGCCGTCTACGCCGGATGCGATCGAAAAGTTCCTGGGCGCGAAGATCATGTATTCGCCCGGCAAGGCGTCGAACGCCGGCGGCGTGGCGACTTCGGGTCTTGAAATGTCCCAGAACTCCGAGCGCGTCAGTTGGACCGGCGAGAAGGTGGACGACATGCTCAAGGGCATCATGAAGTCCATCCACGACAACGCCTACGAAGCGGCGGCAAAATACGGCTACAAGGGCAATTATGTGGTCGGTGCGAATATCGCCGGCTTCACCAAGGTTGCCGACGCCATGGTCGCACAGGGCGTTTGCTAAGGTTCAGAACGCGCAAGCGTATCAAAACCTGATTTCATGCGCATGAGATGCTTTTCTCATGCGCATGAAATTTTTGCTGCATACGCATGAAATCGTTTCAGGAAGCCAAGAGGCTTGGACTTTGCGGCAAAATCATCCAGGCTGTGCAGAGCCGGTGAAAGTTTCTGCCGCTTCAAGGTACTTGCATTTCGTCTGGATTTTTGGTATAATTCAAGACAATAATAAAGAAGAAGGATTTTCCATGTTCGAGAAATTCAAAAATCTTTTTGCGATGGACATCGGCATCGACCTTGGTACGGCGAATTCGCTCGTATACATGAAGGATCGCGGCATCGTGCTGCGCGAGCCTAGCGTGGTGGCGATCCAGGCCGGATCCAAGCGCGTGATGGCGGTGGGCGAAGAGGCCAAGGCGATGCTTGGCAAGACGCCCGGCAACATCGTGGCGATCCGTCCGATGAAGTCCGGTGTTATCGCCGATTACGACATCACCGAGGCGATGATCGGGTACTTTATCGGCAAGGTGTGCCCCAAGCGTGTCTATTCGCGCTATGCGAAGCCGCGTGTGGTCATAGCGGTGCCGAGCGGGATTACGGAAGTGGAAAAGCGCGCGGTCGAAGACGCCGGCAGGGCGGCGGGCGCGGGCGAGGTGTTCCTCATCGAGGAGCCGATGGCGGCGGCGATCGGAGTAGGGCTTCCGGTCAGCGAGCCTTCGGGGTCGATGATTGTGGACATCGGCGGCGGCACTTGCGAGGTGGCGATCATATCGCTTGCGGGCATCGTGCACAGCTACAGTGCGCGTCAGGCCGGTGGCGACGCCATGGACAATTGCATCATCAACTATCTCAAGCGCGAATACAATTTCGCGATCGGCGAGCGCACGGCGGAAATGATCAAGATCGAGATCGGCTCTGCGTTTCCGCTCGAAGAGGAAATGTCGATGGAGGTGCGCGGCGTGGATATCGTGCAGGGTCTTCCCTTTACGCGCACGGTGACCAGCCAGGAGGTGCGCGAGTCGCTGAGAGATCCTGTCTCGCAGATCGTGGCGGCGGTTCGCACGACGCTCGACAAGTGCGAGCCTGAACTCGCGAGCGACCTCGTGGACCGCGGCATCGTTTTGTCGGGCGGCAGCTCGCAGCTGCGCGGCCTCGACACGCTTATTGCGCAGGAAACGCGCTTGCCGGTCACTTTGGCCGACGATCCGCTTTCTGCGGTGGCGGAAGGAACCGGAGCGGTGCTGAACCAGCTCGACATCCTTTCGCGCAACAAGAAAGCATAATTGAAAGTCCGCACACCTGGGACTTGGGCAGTGCTTGTCGTCGCGGCCCTGGCGACGGTGGCGGTGCTTTGCTTCCGCACGTTCGCGAAAGAGGCGGTATATCCGCTGGAGCGCTT
Organism: Kiritimatiellia bacterium; assembly: GCA_045132115.1. Taxonomy (GTDB): domain Bacteria; phylum Verrucomicrobiota; class Kiritimatiellia; order RFP12; family UBA1067; genus UBA1067. The sequence goes on along the minus strand of JBGURT010000006.1, from coordinate 24,394 downwards.
TGGCGCAATCTTGAGGCGCAAGGTGTTTGCGAACCCGGAACTCGACCGGCTAAGGCGCGAGAACGGAGAACTCAGGCTCGCGATGCGCGAGATGGAGGAGACGGCGGCGGAAAACGTGCGGTTGCGCGAGTCGCTGGGGTATGGCGAGCGGCACAAGGCCGAATATGTCGCCGCCGAGATTTTGAGCCGCCGAGGGCCGGCGGCCGGCTCCGGGGAGAAAATCAGGATCGGGAAGGGCTCGCTTGACGGGATAAAAACCGGCGCGGTCGCGGTTTCGCCCGAAGGGCTTGTAGGGCTCGTCATCGAGGTTTCGCCGCACACGGCGACGGTGGCCACGGTTCTCGACAAATCATCAAGGGTTTCGGTTTTCGCGGAAACGTCCGGCGGCGGCAAGCTGCACGGGATTCTTGCCGGTTGCGGCGAAGGGATTTTGCATTTGCGTTATTTGAATGGGGACGGCGACAAGCTTGCGCCGCACTCGCGCGTTTTCAGTTCCGGACTTGGCGGGGTGTTTCCGCCGAATATCGAGATCGGGAATGTGGTTTCGCGCGATGGCGACGTCTTGCCGGCCGTGGATTTTTCCGCGTTGGAGGATGTGTTCGTCAGCCGTGAAAGATAGTATCGCCAGATTCGCGCTTTCGGTCGTGGTGCTGGTCGCCGGCGCGGCGATCGAGGAACTGCTCCCAAAATGGTCCGGCGCCGGTTTCCCGGTTTTGCTTCCGCTTTGCATATTCGCGTCGGTCCGGGCGACCTTGCCGGCGGCGATAATGTTCGCGGCGGCGGCGGCGGGTCTGGAAGATTCGCTCGCCGGGCTTGAGCCGCTGACGAGCGTGCCGTTTTTCCTTGCGGCGGCGGCAATGGCGCGGTGGTCGCGGCTGGGCTGGGCGACGGCGCTTGCGGTCTATCCGTTCTATCGGGTGTGGCTCGCGATACTTTCGCCCGGTATCGATCCGGCGGTGTTTGCGCAGTTCTTCATAGCCATTCCAGTGGGGGTGGTTTCGGCCTTTGCGAGCGGATTGGCGTTCGTGACCCTGGAAAGGAGGGCTGCGTTCAAGGAATGACCTCGCTCGTTTCCATGGTCATGTTTTTGGTCGGGTTTCTCGTTCTCGGGGTGAACCTCAAGAGCGTGCAGGTGGACGGCACGGCAGACTATCGTATGCAGAACGCGCGGCAGTCGGTGCGGCGCGTCCAGACGGCGGCGCCCAGAGGCTCCATATACGACCGCAACGGGCTGTTGCTCGCCGGGAACCGCAAGTGTCTCAGCATTGCGCTCAACGCGACGCCGTTCGGCAAAAGGACATGGGAGCAGACGAAGGACGAAATCGCCGCCGCCATCGAAGCGGCCGGCAAGGTGATAGGGCGCGAGAGCCGACTGTCGGAAAAACAGATCAGACGGCATATCCGCGAGACGCTGGCGATGCCGCTTGTCGTATGGCGCGACGTTAGCGAAGAGGAGCTTGCGAGATTTTGCGAGCGCGAGCGGGATATGCCGGGGTTTTTCGTAATGGAAACGGAGGAACGCGTCTATCCGCAGGGATCGCTTGCGGCGCATTTGATCGGGTATGTGGGCCGTGCCGAGGGCGAAACCCTGGCCGGCGACCGCAAGTTCAATTTCTCTGACCGCGAAATGCGCGGCAGGAGCGGACTTGAACACTACTACGACAGCTATTTGCGCGGAGTAAGCGGCGAGAAGACGCTAGTGGTGGACGCGCGCGGATTCACGCAGCAGGAGACGGAGATTAAAGAGGCGCGGCGCGGACTCGATTTGCGGCTCAATCTGGATGCCGGGATCCAAAAGGAGGTGGAGCGTCAGCTCGCCGGTTGCATGGGTGCGTGCGTGGTGATGGATCCGCGCGACGGTGCGGTGCTGGCTTTCGCGTCGTCGCCCGGATACGACCTTAACGAGTTCGTGCCGGTTCTCGGCCACGAACTTTACGATAAGCTTTCGTCCGATCCCAGAAAACCGCTTTTGAACCGCGCTTCCGGCGGCGCTTACGCGCCGGGTTCTACATTCAAGACGGTTACTGCGATCGCTGGACTTGAAGAGGGGATCCCGCCGGACCTCGAGCTTGAATGCACTGGGGTGTACGAAGTGGGAGAGATGAAACTCCGGTGTGCGCGCCGCTGGGGGCATGGAGACGAGACTCTGCTTACTGCGCTGCGCGACAGTTGCAATCCGTACTTTTGCAATTTCGGGATGGAAGCCGGGACGAACGCGCTCATTTGCGCTGCCAAGGAACTGGGGCTTGGGTCGAAAACCGGAATAGATTTCGGGGTGGATATGGCAGGGGTGGTGCCGGACGACGAGTGGAAGCGCCGGCAATACAACCAGAAATGGTTTCAGGGCGACCTCGCGCAGATGAGTATAGGCCAATCGATGTTGCTCGTCTCGCCGTTGCAGATGGCGCGGCTGGCAGGGGCGTTGGGAACCGGCAGGTTGATGAAGCCGCGGCTCAACGCGGATATCGCGCCGAGCGGCCGGGAACTCAAGTTCAAGAGCGGGAACCTAGCGATCGTGCGTGAAGGCATGGAACTTGTCGTGCGCGACGGCAGCGGGAAACCTGGCGGCATGGGGGTGAATGTCAAGGTCGCGGGCAAGACGGGCACGGCGGAAGTGGGGCGCGGAACGACCCGACGCAAGAATACGTGGTTCATAGCGTATGCGCCGGCGGAGAACCCTACCGTGGCCGTGGCGATGGTTGTCGAGTACGGCGATTCGGGCGGCAGCACTACCGCGCCAAAGGTCGGGGCGATTTTGAGGAGTATATTCAATGGTTGAGTACTTCCGTCGCTTCAATTATGTGATGTTCTTTGCAATGCTCGTGCTGATCGCAGCGGGGACGGTTTCGATTTGGTCGGCGGGGAACGCGCGTACGGAACTCGTCTTCCACGGCATGTGGAAGCAGACCCTCGCGACGGCGGCGGTCGGGCTTGTCGTGTATTTCGTCTTGAGCGCCATGGATTACCGCAGAATCCTCGATTATTGTGCGATTCCGGCGTATGCCGGGGCGATCGCCATGCTTGTCGCGGTGTTGTTGTTCGGGGCGAAGATCTATGGAGGCAGAAGGTGGCTGTGGTTCTTCCAGCCTAGTGAAATCTCCAAACTTTGCGTGATAATGTTCATGGCGCAATGCGGACGCTTCATGCACCGGTTGGGGTTCAAGGGCTTCTTGTTGGCGGGCGTGGCGGTAGGAGTGCCGATGATCCTTATCCTCGCCGAGCCCGACCTCGGTACGACACTCACGCTCGCGCCGGCGATTCTCGCCATGATGTTCGCGGCCAGGATATGGCGCAGAGGACTGTTCGCGATTTTGGCGATCGCGATAGTCGCGGTGGGGGCGGTCATGGGCGCGGTCTATGCGGCGGAGAAACCGGGTGTGAGCGAAGAAAGAAGGGCGGCGATCAGAAGATTCATCCCGCTCCAAGACCATCAGATAAAGCGCGTCAAGGTCTTCCTCTTCCCGGAAGAGGACAAAATGGGCGCGGGATACAATTTGCGGCAGGCGAAAATCTCGATCGGTTCGGGCGGCTTTACCGGCAAAGGGATCGGCAAAGGCGAAACCAACCACCTGAAATACCTGCCGCAGTCGATTTCGATGAACGACTTCATCTTCTGCGTATACGCGGAAGAGACGGGGTTCGTCGGGTCTTTGGCGCTGCTCGTGCTCTTCGGGCTTGTGGTGTTCCCGGGGGCATGGACGGCATTTACCGCAAACGACGGACGCGGGGAGTGCTTGGCGATAGGGGTGAGCATGCTTGTTTTTGCGCATGTGTACATCAATATCGCGATGAGCATCGGGCTGGTGCCTATCACCGGTCTGCCGCTACCGTTCATCTCCTCGGGCCGCACGTTCCTGGTGACGGTGATGGCGGCGCTGGGGATGGTGCAAAGCGTGGCAATTCATAGAGAGGAAGGGAAATGAACATGTTTGGATGGCTGAAGCGCTCTAAAACGAAGCGCGAAATCATAATCAATGTGGAAGAATTGGAGACCCGGGTGGCGGTCATGGAAAATGGCCGGCTCGAAGAGTACATGGTAGAGCATGACGAATCCGAGCGGATCGTCGGCAGCGTGTTCAAAGGACGCATACAAAATCTGGAGAACGATCTCCAGGCGGCGTTCGTGGACATCGGGCTCAAGAAAAACGCGTTTCTGCACTACTGGGATATGATTCCGGATGTGGATTCGATAATGGACGACGAAGACGATCGCCGCGGCGGCGGACGCCAAAGCCGCAAGGAGCGGCAGAACCGGCTGAGCGACGAAGAAATCGCCAAGCGCTTCCCGCCCGGAAGCGAGATTATCGTGCAGGTGACGAAGGGGCCTATTTCAACAAAGGGTCCGCGTGTGATTGCGAACCTGTCGATTCCGGGACGGTATCTGGTCATGATGCCGGGAACGAAGGTGAGAGGCGTGAGCAAGAAGATCGGCGACGCGAAGGAGCGTCAGCGGCTCAAGGATATCCTCGACAAACTGCCGCTCCCCGAGAATGTAGGGCTTGTGGTGCGCACCGCTGGTCAGGGCGCGAGCGCCAAGGCTTTTGCGCGCGACCTCAGGAATCTCTTGAGCGTCTGGAACGAGATGCAGGCGAACATCAAGAATCTGCGCACGCCATGCTGCATTTTCCAAGAGCCCGATCTTTGCGAGCGGGTCGTGCGCGATTGGCTCACCGAGGACGTGGACAACATCATCATCGACGACGAAAAAAGCTACGAGGCTATGCGCGAAGTCTGCGCGCGCATTTCCCGCAGGGCGAAGGGCAAGATCCGACGCTTCGAAGGCACGACCGGTATTTTCGAGCATTATGGTCTCGAGCGTCAGTTGCACGATGCGTTCGCGCGTCAGGTGCCGCTCAAATCCGGCGGCTATCTTGTCATCGACGAGACCGAGGCGCTTATCGCGGTAGACGTGAATACCGGACACCACAAGGGAACCGGGAGCCAGGAGGAGGCGATATTGGAAGTGAACCTCGAGGCTGTGGAAGAAGTCGCGCGCCAATTGAGGCTCAGGAACATCGGCGGGCTTGTCATCCTCGATCTGATAGACATGAAATCGCGCAAACACCAGAATCAGGTCGTGAAGGCTTTGAAGGCGGCGCTAAGGCGCGACAGGGCGCGCACCAACGTGTTGAATATTTCGGAATTGGGACTTCTTGAAATGTCGCGCCAGAGGCAGGAAGAGTCTCTGCTGTCGGCCCTTACCTCAAAGTGCCCGTATTGCCAGGGGCACGGCTTTGTGAAGTCCCCGATGGCGATCTCGATCGAAATCCAGAGAAGGCTCAAAAGCCTGCTCAGAAAGGCTCAAATCAATAAAAAGCCGTTCGAGCCCAAGGTGGTTATCGCGCCTCAGGTGATGCAACGTCTGCGGACCGAAGATGCGTCCATTCTGGCAAAGTTGCAGAAAGAATTCGACACCCGGCTCACGTTCGTTTCAGAGCTCCATCGCCACCCGGAAGCGTTTTCCATACTTGACGCGAGCACCTCACAAGTGCTATACTCTCAATCATGAAGTCGAAAATCGTCTTTGGAGTTTTTGCGCTCCTTGCGGCAAGAGGCGCCGCGATGACATTGGAGAGCGGCCCGATCAAGGTTGTGGCCGACGATATTGCGGCGGATTACAAGAACGAAGCGCTATACGCGACGGGCAATGTCGATGTGGTTTGCACTCCCTACCGTTTGCTTACGCCCGGCGTGGAAAAGGTAGGCGACAAGATAACTTTCGAGTACCCAACGACAATCACGACTTGCACCAACGACCTTGGTCATCTGCACTGGCGCACGACCGGAAGGGTGGAATACAAGGACGGGAACTACATCAAGGGAGAGAACATGACGACGGAACTCTTCGGGGTGCCGTGTCTGTGGCTTCCCTACTGGTATTACCCGATCGGTTCCACCGAAGGCCTCCGAATGATGCCGGGATATACGAGCCGCTGGGGGGCGTATTTGCTTTCGAAATACGTCTATCACATCGCTGGCGAGCAGGCAACCCCCGAAGACAGCGACATCTTCTCGCTCAAAGGCGCGTCGCGAGTCGATTTGAGAACCAAAAACGGCGTAGGCTTGGGGCAATCGCTCAGATGGCATCTTGGCGAATTCGGGAAAGGCCACATCAAGGGATATTTCGCCAGGGATAACGATTGGGAGCGTTACAAGCGCCATTGGTCGGATCCCCATAGATACAATTACGAACATTGGGGCTCGAGTGTCGAGCAACATCGCTGGGCTGTCGAATTCAAGCACGTCTGGGACATAACCGAACGCGACATCTTCCGTGCCAATGCGAGAGCGACCAGCGATTCTCGCATGCAACGTGATTTTCTGCGCGAGTCGCTTTTCAGCCTCAGGAACCGGTTCTCCGGCGACAACAACAGCGAGATGGCGGTGGAGCACAACGAAAACGCCTGGGGCGCAGGCGTGAACGTAACCGGGCCGTTCACGAAATTCGATACCGCCACCGAGTCTCTGCCGGAAGTTTATCTTGACATTATGCCCATGAATGTCTTCTCTACGCCGGTAAACTACGAAGGGTCGCTCAGGATGGGATACATGCGGCGCCAATCCGGACGCCAAGGCGGCTCTCGCATTACGGCATACAGTTATCGCCCAGGGCACTGGGCCGATTACGGCACTTTCAGGCTTGATACATATCATCGTTTGACCTGGCCCTTCAAGGTTCGCGATGTTTTGAGCGTTGTGCCTCGTGTTGGTTACCACGGCACATTCTACGGCAATAGCGGCGACATGGCTAAAAAGCCAAAAGTGATGTGGGGAAATGGCAAATCGGTGCGCACCGACAACAATGCGTTCCGTTCGATCGTCGAGGGTGGCGTCACGTTTTCCGCGCGGGGCACGGCGTGGATCGACGACGAATGGCAGAGCGTTATCGAGCCGTATTTGGACGTGCTTGCGCAGGCTGCCCATGTGAACGGCGTCAACAGCCACGAGCGTCCGTATGTCTTCGATTCCATAGACGCCTCGCGAGATTGGGCAGACCAGTTCGCCGGGCGCGGACGCAATCTGCCATATTCCTACGCGGGACTTACGCCGGGTTTCCGCAAACTTTTGAGGACGGTCAATGCCAACGGCGAGTTCCGCACCGTGTTCGATTTCGATCTGTACGCCGCCATGCAGTTCGGCAAGACGGATTGGGATCTCAAGGGCAACAAATACCACCGCCTCGCGAAGAACGGCAAGCCGAATTACGGAGAAGATTCGTTCAATATCGTGCCTGGCCTTCGCATGAATTGGAACCCCACCGACGACACGTCGCTTGGCGTCTGGACCGAATACGACTCTGACGACAACACGATTGCCCTTGCGGACGTGAAGTGGCACCATGCGCTAAGCGATACTTTCAGTTATCGGGCGCTGTTCACAAGCCGCAACCACAGGTGGTGGGATTTCTCGTCCTCTCCCAGGAATTCCAGCATGAGGCATGAAGATTTCAACTGGGCGTATTTCAGGTATCTGGAGCTGGGCTTCGAGCATGAACTTTGCGATGCCTTTGCCTGGTCGCCTTTCGTAAGTTGGGATTTCCGCGAGCAAGAGCTTGACGAGTATGGCGGCTGGGTGGAGTATCGCACCGATTGTCTTGCCTTCAGGCTCAGTTTTGCCTACATCAACGACTACAAGCGACTTGACGGATCTCTCGACGAACACGATTACAGGGTCGAGTTCCTTATGTATTTGCGGGCGCTCGGGATGGACACGTTCGATGTCATGAAAGACTGATCGATGCGCAAAGCCAGGCCAAACGGAATCGAACGGCTCGAGACCTATCTCGTAAAGCTCATCCAGGAGAGGGGCGCGGACAAGAACCAGCCTGGCGGGATTGTCGTGCTGCTCGCTTTCCTCAAGGGGATCAGCTTCGTGTTTTCGGCAGTGGTGGCGGTGCGGTACTTTTTCTACAAGTACGGGATCGTGCGCCGCTTTCCGCTTGGCGTGCAGGTAATCAGCATCGGCAACGTAACCGCAGGCGGCACCGGCAAAACTCCGGTCACGGAACTCTTTGCCAAGACCCTGTGCGAGCAAGGCCGCAAGGTGGCGATACTTTCGCGCGGGTACCGGCGCAAAGAGGCGCCTTGGTATCAGCGCATTTTCACGCAGGTGATCGATCCTCCGCTCGTCGTCTCGGACGGCAAGAGGGTCTTGCTCGATGCCGCGACCGGAGGCGACGAGCCATACATGCTCGCGTCAAATCTTCCCGGCGTCGCGGTGCTTGTGGACCGCAACCGGGTCAAAGCCGGTCGCTATGCAATCAAGCGGCTTGGATGCGATACGATCATTCTGGACGACGGCTTCCAGTACCAGAAGCTTCGGCATTCGGTCGAAGTGGTGCTTGTGGACTCCACGAATCCTTTCGGCAACGGCAATATGCTGCCGCGCGGTATCCTCCGCGAGCCGGTGCGTCATTTGAAAAGGGCTGACATAGTATTTCTCACCAAATGCCGCGGCGATGTTTCGGGAGTCAAGGGCGAAATCCGCAAATACAACAGAAAAGCGCAAATAGTCGAGTGCAATCATGCGCCGCGCGTTCTCAAAGACGTTTGGAGCCGCGAGGAATTTCCGCTGGGGTGGCTCGAGGGCAAGACGACATGCACGCTTTCCGGAATCGCTTCTCCCAAAGGATTCGAAAATTCGCTCCGGGCTATGGGGGCGAAGGTGATCTGGTGCGAGCGCTACGCAGACCATCACCGCTACGATCCTTCGGAAATCCTTTATGCGCTCAACCGTTCTTCCGACATGGGGGCGGATGCGCTTGTAACTACCGAAAAAGACGCCGTGCGTTTCCCGCGCTTCGAGACGTCGCCGATCACATGTCTTTATTTGCGCATCGCCATCGAGATTTTGGCTGGGCGGGAGTTTTTCGATGGCATAATCGACCGTATTTGCTTCAGGAGGCAGTCATGAAAAGCCCTGCAGGTATTTTGAAGAATACTTTCACGGTCGGCGCGTTCACGGCGTTGTCGCGCGTCTTGGGGCTCGTGCGGGAGATGTTGCAGAGCCGCATGATCGGCGCGGGCATAGAGCAAAGCGCGTTCACGTTGGCGTTCGCCATCCCCAACATGGCGCGCAAACTCTTTGGGGAAGGGGCGCTCACTGCGGCGTTCGTGCCGGTCTTCAAGGGCGAGGCGGAGAGTGCTTCGCTCGAAAAAGCTACGCGGCTTGCGCGCGCCGTGATGACTATGGTGCTCTTGATGCTAGGTTCGATAGTGCTGCTTTCGATGGGGGCGCTGGAGATCGTGGTCAAATTCCGCGACGAAATGGGGCTTAACGACATGCAGCGCTTGAAGCTCACGATCCGGCTCGTGAAGACGCTTTTGCCTTATATGATTTTCATCTGCGGCGCGGCTTTTGGCATGGGCGTCTTGAATTCCTTGGGTCGCTTCAAGGCGGCGAGTTTCATGCCTTGTCTGCTGAACATCTGCTGGATAGGAATCCTGCTTTGGATAAGCTTCCACCCTGATCTGCGCCTGGACCAGCGTATTCACCGCGTGGCGATGGCGATTCTCTTCGCCGGGGCTTTGCAGATGGCGTTCCTGTTTTGGCGTATGCACGTTGCGGGCATATCCCCGATTCCGTCATTCAAGGGCTGGTCGGATACAAAGACGCTGCTCGTCTGGAAAAACCTCGGGATTGCCGCTCTGGGCGCCGGCGCCATACAGATAAACTACATGCTTGACCAGGTTCTCGCGCAAATCGCCGCGCCTTGGGCGGCGGGCGTGATCGGCTATGCCGAGCGTCTCATGGATCTCCCGATCGGAGTTATCGGAGTTGCATTCGGAACGGTTCTGTTGCCGACTTTTGCCGGACTGTTCGCCAAGCAAAACGTGGAGGGCGCTCGCGACGCGCTTTGTTCATCGGTCGTTTCGATGATGTTTGTGATGATTCCCGCCGCATTCGGCATGTGCGTGCTTGCGCTGCCCATAACCAAGGTAATCTACGAGGGTGGCAGTTTCGACGCCGCCGCGACCTTGCGCGTTTCCCGCGCCGTGGCGGTTTACGCGGTCGGGCTTGGGTTCTTCGGGTTCCAGAAATCGATGGTGCCTTGGTTCCAGGCGCAAAACGACATGAAGACTCCGCTCAAGGTCTCGCTTGTTACTGTCGCGCTCAACGCGGTGCTGAACATTCTTGCCGTGGCGACGCTCCCGGAGGAGTTTCGTCATGTCGGTCTTGCCGCAAGCACGGTGTTCTGCGCTCTCGCCGGGTGTCTGATGCTCGTGCGCAAGGCCCATGTCAAGAACGGATCTACCGGGCTCAAGCGCACGATCAAGCCTCTTGCCAAGGTGGTCGCCGCGTCTTGCGTCATGGCTGCGGCGATTGCCGCAGTGCGTCCGCTTACGGTGGATTTCGGTTCGCTCGTTTCGCTTGCGGCGCTTATCGCGCTTGGAGGAACAGTCTATTTTTCGTGTGCGGTCGTGGCGATGCGCCAGGAGTTGCGCGGCCTCAAACTCGCAAAAAGGAGAAAATGAAATGGCTATGGTGAGATCGCTGAAGTCGGCGGGCATTATCCCTGTCATCGTCATCGATAACATTGATACCGCAGTGCCGCTCGCCAAGGCGCTCGTCGCGGGCGGGCTTCCCGTTCTCGAGGTTGCGTTCCGCACTGCTTGCGCGGCCGAGGCCGCGGCGATCGCAAAGGAGTTCGCCTGATAAAGGGGAAGCGGGGCTTTAGGCGGAGAAAACAATAGGGAAAACACATGTACGCAAGATTCTTCAAACGCACAATTGATGTGATTCTTTCGGGATTTGCAATTCTCTTGCTTTCTCCGCTTATCGTTCCTGTGTGCATAATCCTGAAGTGCACCGGCGAGCATGACATTCTCTACGGACAGACGAGAATCGGACTGAAAAACCGGCACTTCAAGATCTGGAAGTTCGCCTCGATGTTGCGCAATTCGCCAAATCTCCCTGGCGGCATGCACACCACGAAGGGAGACCCTAGGGTTTTGCCGTTCGGGCGATTCCTGCGCAAGACGAAACTCAACGAACTTCCCCAGCTCTTCAATGTTTTCTTGGGCGACATGAGTCTCGTCGGGCCTCGTCCGCTCGTCGAGCAGACGTTCGCGCCTTATTCCGATGAAGTAAAGGCGAAGATCTACAATGTGAAGCCGGGTCTTACCGGGATAGGGTCCATAGTCTTCCGCGACGAAGAATCGCTCTTGACCGAGTGCGTGCAAAAGGGCATGACGCTGGACGAGGCTTACGCGAAAGTCGTTTCTCCGCGCAAGGGCGAATTGGAGATGTGGTACCAGAAGCGCGTTTCGTTCTGGACGGACATGAAGATCATGTTCCTCACCGCGTGGGTGGTCGTGTTCCCGACTTCGCGTCTCATCGAGCGTGCGTTCAAAGGTCTGCCTCAGTCCTGACATGCAAGCTGTGGCCAACAAAGTCTTGATCAGCGGTGCCAACGGATTCGTCGGCACGAATCTGTGCGCTTATCTTGTGGAGAATGGCGTCGAGGTCGCGAAGCTTGATGTTTCCAATGCCGATTTCACTTGGGATGAGCTAAATAAGATTGATTTTGCCGCATTCGATGCTGTCGTCCATCTTGCCGGCAAAGCGCACGATCTCAAGAAGGTCGCGTGCGAAAAGGAGTATTTCGATATCAACCTTGGTCTTACCGAGAAACTCTACGGCGCGATGGCAGCGAAGGCGCCGGGAAAGCGGTTCATCTATTTCAGTTCGATAAAGGCGCTTGATTCCGATACTCCTTACGCTCGCAGCAAGCGTGCCGCCGAGGAGTTTCTTTCCGCCAAGTCCAATGTCGTGATTCTCGAGCCTGCGATGATCCATGGTCCCGGCAACAAGGGCAATCTGAATTTGCTCGTCCAGGTTGTCCGGCGCCGTATTCCGTGGCCGCTAGCCGCGTTTGAAAACCTCCGCAGTTTTACTTCAATCGGCAATATCTGCGCGATAGTCCGCTCTTTTCTCTCCTCTGGCACGCCGGCCGGCAAGTATCCCGTCGCCGATGACGAGCCGGTATCCACCAACCGCATCATTGCGCTCATCGCGGCGAGTTTTGGTTTCAAACCCCGGCTGTTGAATATTTCGCCTGCTTTGATCCGCCTTGCCGCCAAAATCGGCGACATTCTCCGTTTGCCGCTCAATACGGAAAGGCTCGGGAAGCTCACCGAAAATTCCGTTGTCGACAACCATGCCGTCAAGTCTGCGCTTGGCTGGGCGAAAATGCCGGTTGCCGCCGAAGACGGACTTAAAGCCACCCTCATCGCTTTTGGAGGCCGCAAATGACAAGATTCGATATCGAGGATTTCGTTCGCAAACACATGACGCACCGGCCCGAGTCGTTGCTCAAGCCGGATTTCGAACGCTTCGATGGCGAATTGCGCGAGCGGATTGGCGGCAAGCGCATTCTTGTCGTCGGGGGCGCCGGGACGATCGGCTCCAATTACGTCAAGGCGGCGTTGCGGTTTTCTCCGGCGGCGATTTGCGTAGTGGACATAGACGAAAATTCCCTGACCGAACTTACCCGCGAGCTTCGCGCTTCGCCTTTCTTCTCGAAGGCGCTTGAAACTGTCGACTATACGACCGAGCCGATCGACCTCGGGTCCGATCTTTTCCGCCGGTTCTTCGCCGCCAAGGGACCGTTTGATATTGTCGCCAACTTTGCCGCGCGCAAGCATGTTCGCGCCGAGCGCGATATCTATTCCATCGAAGCGATGTGCGAGACGAACGTCTTCATGGCCAAGCGGCTTTTGGATCTGCTCGCGGAAAATCCGCCCGAGGCGTTTTTCTGCGTTTCCACCGACAAGGCGGCAAACCCCGTGAATGTCATGGGCGCCACGAAGAAATTGATGGAAGAGGCGATCATGGCCTATGCGGAAACGATCCCGATCAAGACCGCGCGTTTCGCCAATGTCGCATTCTCCAATGGTTCGCTGCCCCTCGGGTGGCTCAATCGCATTGCCAAGAGTCAGCCGCTCTCCTGCCCCTTGGGGATAAGACGCTTTTTCGTCTCGCCCATCGAGTCCGGAGAACTGTGTCTAGCGGCCTCGGTGCTTGCCGGGTCTGGAGATATCGTCTACCCGAAGCTCGACGAAAACCGCGATATGATCGCGTTCGATCAGGTCGTGCGCGACATGCTCGGCTACATGGGACTTGGCTGCCGTGCTTGCTCCACCACCGAAGAGGCGCAGGCGGCGATGGCGGATATTTCGGCTGGCTATCCCGTGGAATTTTTCGGTAGCGATACTTCCGGCGAAAAGACATTCGAGGAGTTCCACACGCTCTCGGATGTATGCGACGAAACGAAGTTCGCGAATTTGGGCGTCGTCAAAAACGCCAAGCGGCGCGCGACGGAAGAGGTTGACGCGATAATCGAATCTTTGCGCGCGGCGTTTCGCCGCCCTGGCACGACCAAAGCGGACGTCGTTGCCGTTCTTGGGGAATATTTGCCGGACTTTCGCCATATCGAGAAGGGCAAGTCGCTGGACGGCAGAATGTGATTTTCGAAAGGAATGGAAGTGAAGGGTATCAACTGGATTTTTGCGCTCGCGGTCAGCATGGTTGCGCATGTGGTTATTCTTACTCTTCTCGTCGCTACCCGCGGCGACAAAGCTCCTCTGCCGGAACCTGAATCCATTCCGCCGGTTTTGGAGACGGGGAAAGAGAAGGATTTGACTGCCTCCCCGAGCCCCGAGACCCGAGCCCCGATCCCCGATCCCAATTCTTCCTCACCCGCCCATCAGCCCTCACTGTCCTCCGTAGCCTTGGCGAAGGATGAAACCCTTAGCCCTCAACCATCCCTGAGCCCCGAGCCCCGAGACCCGAGCCCCGAATCTGGCATCGAGCTTTACACCGTCAAGCCGGGCGACAATCTTACCGTTATTTCCAAAATGTGCGGCGCCACGTTTACCGAACTCGCCGCAATGAACGGCACTACCGTGAAAAAGCTCGCGAACTTGCGTGCCGGGCAGACCATAAAAGTAAAAGCAAAGAAATGAACGAACTCGTATTGGCAAAGATTGCGTCCGAACTCGGGATCGGGCGCAATCAGGTTGCCGCTGTAGTCAAGCTCCTCGCAGATGGCTCCACCGTGCCTTTCATCGCGCGCTACCGCAAGGAGCAGCATGGCAATCTCGACGAAGTGGCGATCGGAAAAATCCAGGAAAAGAACGCCTACTATACGGAACTTGAAGACCGCAAGCGCGTGATTCTCGATTCGATCGACTCCCAAGGCAAGCTTACCGAAGAACTCAAAAAGCAGATTGTCGCCTGCATGCAAAAATCTGCCCTTGAAGACCTCTACCAGCCTTACAAGCCCAAGCGCCGCACCCGTGCGCAGGTTGCGAAAGAGGCCGGACTCGAGCCTCTCGCCGACAAAATCTGGAATGGCGAAAAATATTCCGGCACTTTGGAGGAACTGCAAGGAGCGCGCGACATTATCGCCGAGCGCATAGCCGACATGGCGGAGGTTCGCGGCTTTGTCCGCAACGCCTACGCGCAAAAGAGCGTCGTGAAAAGCGAAGTCGTCACGCCCAAACCCAAGGAGCCCACGAAGTTCGAGCAGTACTATGATTTCGAGGAGCGTCTGGCGACGATTCCCAGCCATCGCTATCTTGCCATCCGCCGCGGACAGAAAGAGGGCGTTTTGTGGGTCAAGTATATAGTAGACGCCAAAATCCTGCTCGAGGGCGTGCTGCAACTCATAAAGCGCGGCGGCAAAGATGTGGAGCTCGCCGCCGAAGATGCGCTCAAGCGGCTCTTGGCGCCTTCTTGCGAAATCGATGTCGCGCTCGAGAAAAAACAAGAGGCGGACCGTCAAGCCGTTGAAGTTTTTGCCGAGAATCTTCGCCATCTTCTCTTGGCTCCGCCATTGGGGGAAAAGGCGGTGTTGGCGATCGATCCCGGAATCCGCACCGGCTGCAAAGTCGCGATGATGGATTCTACGGGCAAGTATCTGGGCAAGACCGTGATCTTCCCCATGCAGAAGGCGGCGGAATCCGAAAGGGCGATCGCGCTCATCGTGAACAAGTATCGTCCCCAGGCGATAGCCGTAGGGAACGGAACCGCCGGACGCGAGACCGAAACTTTTGTGCGCCAGACGCTTGCCAAGCTCCATGACCAGCACCCAGAGATTCCTGTGCCGATTGTGGTTTCGGTTTCGGAGTCCGGAGCTTCGGTCTATTCGGCTTCCGAAATCGCCCGCAAGGAATTTCCGGATCTCGACCTCACCGTGCGCGGCGCGATTTCGATTGGCCGCAGGTTGCAGGATCCGCTTGCCGAACTCGTGAAGATCGACCCCAAGGCGATTGGCGTGGGGCAATACCAGCACGATGTGCATCAACCGCTTTTGGCGGCGAAACTCGATGATGTTGTCGTGAGCTGCGTGAATGGCGTTGGGGTGGAACTCAACACCGCGTCCGCGCCGCTCTTGGAGCGGGTCTCGGGAGTCGGTGCCGCGCTCGCCAAGGCGATTGTCGCCTACCGCGACGAACACGGCAAGTTCAAATCGCGCGCCGAGCTCAAGAATGTCAAGGGACTTGGCGACAAGGCGTTTGAACAATGTGCAGGCTTCTTGCGCATCCGCGGGGCGGAAAATCCGCTTGATGCTTCCGCCGTCCATCCGGAACGCTATGCGCTTGTCGAAAAAATGGCGGCGGATCTTGGCGTTTCCGTGAAGGAACTGGTCGGCAACGCCGAGCGCGCGCGAAAGATAAATATCCGCAGCTACGTTTCTGCCGATGTAGGCGAGCCCACCTTGAAGGATATTGTCGCCGAACTATCGCGCCCCGGGCGCGATCCGCGTGCAACCTTCGAGCCGCCTAAGTTCCGCGAGGATGTAACCAAGATCGAAGACGTCCGCGAGGGCATGAAGCTTGAGGGCGTCGTCACCAATGTTACCGCCTTCGGCGCGTTTGTCGATATCGGAGTCCATCAAGACGGCCTTGTGCACCTTAGCGAGCTTAGCGACAATTTCGTCACCGATCCCGCTAGTGTCGTGAAAGCCGGCGATCGCCTCGCCGTGACCGTAATCGGGGTCGATCTTGGACGCGGACGCATAAGCCTCAGTGCGCGCAAGAAGCCCGGGCTAGGCTCTCATCCGGCCGGCGGCGCTTCGGAAGCCGCCACGCGGCGCGAAAAGGGCGCGAGGCCGCAGCCTAGAGGATTCTCCATCAATCCGTTCGCGAATATGTAGCGCAATCGGCCGCCTAAAAAAGTTAGATTAGGCTATTGACTTTGCCGCGGCTAATATGATATAATACGCGGCAATTCAAATCCCAAACAAGGATAGACAAAATGAAACTGAATACCATCATGGCTCTCGTGGCGGCGGCTTCCCTCTCGGGCATGGCTTTCGCGCAGGAGCAGGAAACGGCCCCGGCTACGGCTGAAACCCAGCCTGTCGTGGCGGAAGAAGCGGCTCCCGTGGCGGCGGCTGAAGAAACGGCTCCGGTCGCGGAGGCGGAAGAAGCGGCTCCCGTTGTGGAGACTGAAGAAGCGGCTCCGGCTGAAGTGGCGGAAACGCCCGCAGAGGAAGAGCAGCTTGACGAAGAGGAAAACTCCATCGTTTCGGCGGAGTTCGGCCTCGCGTTCGATTCCAAGTACCTCACCTACGGCGTGGTCGACGGCAAGGACCCGATCGTCACTCCCAGCGCGACGGTTACTTTCTTCGATACGCTCTACTTCGGCGTCGAGGCGATCTTCGACGTGACGAAGACCAACGGCCGTCGTGGCGGATACGGCAATCGCGCCGGCCAGTGGACGACGCTTGATGCGATCGTCGGCGTTACGCATGACTTCGATCTCGGCGATACGCTCGGCGCGCTCACCGTGGATGTGAACTACATCTACGAGTATATCCGCCGTTACAAGATGCACAACGCCGCCCTCGAAGACAAGTCGATGGACGATACGCAGTATGTCAACCTCGAACTTTCCTTGGGCGATCTTTGGCTCGAGCCGACGCTCGCCATCGAGCGAGACATCATGGCCGACGACGGTACTTACGTGAACCTCGAGATCGGTCACACTTTCGCGCTCGTCGGGGAAGAGGACGATCCTGTCGTCACGCTCCGTCCGGCGGTTGGCCAGGGCTGGGGCAACACGTTGCGCACTCGCGGCTACTTCGCCGACAGCATGCCCAACGAGAGCTTCTCGCACGGCGGTCTCATGGATACGTCCTTCTCGCTTACTGCGGAATGGGCGATTTGCGAGAATCTCTCCCTCTCGGGCTATGTCGCCTACTACGACTATCTCTTCGACAGCACGATGCGTGATGCGGCGCGTTACTACAACGGCCGCTGGGATCACCGCGGTCGTGAGCACAACAAGGGCGACAGCGCCCAGTTCGTTGGAGGTCTCGCGCTCAATGCGAGCTTCTAAGCGAACTCGAGAGATTGTTTCTCTAAGATCAAACGAGCAGGCGTCCGCATCCGCGGGCGCCCGCTTTTTTTTTTTTTACCTTTGTCTGTGTTCCCTTGAAATCAGTCTTGACTTCCCTGCTCGAATTGTGCTATAATTAGCATAGACTTGTATGAGGATTGTTTCGTCGGACCATGCCGGCGGAGTCCCGCATGTCGGGTATAGATGCATAAAACAAGGCCCATAGCGCGCATTGGCGCGCAAAATCGTGGTGTCGCCGGGTTTTACCCTGCGACCTCGCGCGGCGTCCGCACGTCTCGGAAGGAGGCGGCGTGATGGTTAGCGACACCTCCAGACAGATGACGATTGCCTATAAGGGCGCCAAGGGAATAGATCTCAAGGTCAAGACCGATGGCGAGACTGTGTGGCTCACGCAGGAGCAGATGTGCCGCCTGTTTGGCCGCAATCAATCGGTGATAGCTCGCCATATCGCCAATGTCTTTAAGGAAGGCGAGTTGCCAAAGGATGGTTTTATGCAGATTTTGCATAAAACCTCTGATATTGGAGGCCGCCCCACCGCATATTACCACTTGGATGTCGTGATATCGGTTGGCTACCGGGTGAAATCCATCGAAGGAACGCGCTTCCGCCAATGGGCAACGCGGATTCTTCGCGAGATGTTGCTCAACCGGCTGGATGAGGTTAAGCGCATAGGTGCACTAGAGCGTCGTGCCGATGCCGCCGAGGCGGATATCGCCAAATTGAAGGCTGGCGTGTCATTGCTTGTTAAAGAGATTTCGGCTCCGCCACCTGCGCCGCCGCGGCGCAAGATTGGCTTCGACCCCGATCAGAAGAAAGGCGGTCGATAATGGCGACATTGTCAATGTTTTTCGGCATCATATCTGCAAAAATGAGGCTTTCGTAATGGAGTTGCTGAGACAAATAACCGAAGTTGTGCCGAAGGGTGTGTTTTATATGTCTCCATATCTTCAGTATCCATGCTACAGACGTTTGCGCGACATTGGCTACTTCTCGCTTGCCAAGAGCGAGCGCGGCACTGTAGTCTGGCCCAACGATGAGGATGTCGCTCCGGAAGCGCTTTGGGAGCAAAGCAAAAAGGTCGCATCTCCAATCTAACCATTTCAAATCTAACGAATAGGAAATAAAGAGGTAAAACAATGAGTGAGATAATAAGAAAGACAAAGTTCTTGCTGCTGGCTTTGGTGGGCTTGGCCGCAGGAGTAGCATGGGCGGCGAATGCGCCGACGGCAACCGTTAGTGGCACTAGCGTCACTATTTCTAATGAGAGCGGTGCGGGAAGTTGGGACAATGCCAGTATCGACAACATGACAAACTATCAAGGGAAGAACTTTACGATTCCTGCAATAGGAACCGATCTTCCATCTGGTACAATATTGAAGATCACGTCTGTTTCGGTTGCAAAGTCGACGTCCAAGCCTGACATGCCCGACAAACTGGGCCTGTCGGGGTGCGTTTCCGCATATAGGACGGTTACGACAGGGGGCTTTACTTCGGCATCGGCGGATAAATACACGTATTCGTTTGCCGATACCGATTGCCTTGTCAAAGTGGGTACTGCAACACCAATCAGGTTCTATCAGGACTCAGGTGAAGCTCATAACGGCGCAATGGCTTTCCGTCTTGGGTATAACGCCTATCAGTTCATCGCAAGCATCGTTTGGAGCTATAAAGTTCCTATTATTGAGATTCAGGCGGAAATCGTCTCTGGCTTCGTGAACAGCACATCTGGTAGCGGCCAGTCTGACTGGGGTTTCGAGTCTGGTAGCGGAAGCGGTAAGGTCTATTTGTCGGGCTATGGCAACTATCTCAAGACTCCGGGTAGCAACGAGAAGGAGATCGTGCTTGTCGATGGTACCTATGGGTATGGCTTGAAGGTGATCAACGGGAATTCGACGACTGCTAGCGGCAATGTAAATGGTACTGTAATTACAAAGCTTTCGGGAACAGGCACTCTGACAACTGATTATAACAGCAACTCGGGAGTGAAGTCGGTAATACAGGTATATGATTCGTCTGATTTTACCGGTGCAATCCAGACTGGCTATAGCGATGGCCCTAAGGCCAGTGTTGTTTTCCGCAATTCAGGCGAAACACTTCCTGACACGCTTTACAATCTTGTGGTTGCGACAACTCCGGCCCAGATTTACGTGTCTGCCGGCAAGACAGGTGCCAACGCCATCACAATTCCTGCCGGAAAGACTTGGAAGGCAGCCAAGCTTGTCAACAATGGCGAGATGGTCATAAATGGTGTGTTTGATGGCCCAGTTGAAAATACTGGGACGCTTACCATCAACGGCGAGGTTACGGGATCGATTTCCGGAAGCGGCACTGTGACCGTCAACGAGGGTGCGACGATAGCCACTTTCGGTTCTCAGCGTGCTTTCACCGGTTGGTCGATTCATTCTTCCGTGCCGGTCAAGATCACCATGACCGCCGAGGAATACGGCAAGGGCTCCGTCAGTGTCACTGGCGCAAGCGGAATTTCGTC
Organism: Kiritimatiellia bacterium; assembly: GCA_045132115.1. GTDB lineage: Bacteria > Verrucomicrobiota > Kiritimatiellia > RFP12 > UBA1067 > UBA1067. The sequence goes on along the minus strand of JBGURT010000006.1, from coordinate 4,536 downwards.
CATCACCGTACTCGCCCCTGACGGCACGACAACGGTTGGCACAATTACTCCCACGGAAGGTGCTGGCACTCTTGAGACTGGCGTCAAGGTTGACGGCAAGGCTTGCTGGTTCGCCTATGAAATGGAATTCGAGTCTGGGAATGCGAGCAAAACTGGTTTTGAGAATAGCGGTGTGTCCGCAGCTGCGCTTAAGCCAGATAGTTACACTAATGGTTTTATTCAAGGAGCTGATGCGTTCGATCAAACGAGTGGAACGCTTTACACTTACGCGCATCCGTATGTGGCTGGTGCTGATATTAGCTTCCCGTCCAAGTGGACGGCAATGGTTCGTTGCACGGTCCCAAGGCTTGAGAATGCTATTGTTGTCATGTTTGGCACGTACTGGAATAGTGCGATTGGCCTCGTCGCAGGTGAAGATCCTGAGTCTGAGATGAAGTTGGTCAGTATCCCAGGATATAACGACCTCACGGCAGAGCAGCAGGCGAATGCTGATTGCATGAACTTTACAACGCTTAAGACTATCAGCGTTACCGATGCGGCGACAGATATGCATACGTATGTCTTCACAATGGACGGCACAATAGTCAACCTTTATTGCGATGGGCGTAACGTTCTTGAGGACTTTGACCTTGGAAGTGTGGCTCTTGGAAATGGTTTCCAGGTTGGTTCGCTCCATGGCGGCGTTACGGCTGCGTCTGGCCGTCCAACCAACCTTGTGCGTTTTGGCAAAGGCGAGAATCAGATAAGCGGTCTTTCGACAACAGATCAGAAGGCTGCACGCGTTGATTCGATCCGCCTTTACGATTACATCTTGAGTGCCGACCAGGTCGATAGCCTCAAGGACGAATTCCCGCCTGTGACCGGATATCGCGCCACTATCTCGACCGCAGGCACCTACAGTTGGGCAAGCGGCGCTGCCGACAGTATATCTTGGAATGCCACATGGGACAATTCTCTTGAGAACAAGGCCATTACGCTAACTGTTGAGGACGATGCTACGGTTACATTGCCTACGGCAATTACCGCAGACACGATTAGGCTAAATGTTGCTGACGGCAAGACACTTACGCTTTCCGGAACTTCAACACTTAGAATCGACGGCACTGGCAATGTCTTAGAAATTGATGGCGGCACACTTAAATTAGCCGGAACGGTCACTCTTGACTCGGATGTTGTTCTCAACGGTTCTGTTGTGTTTGATTCGTTCACGGCGGCGGGAGCGGGCGTGCTCAAGCTCGCCGCTGGCGCAACGGTTTCGGCGATGACTGCTACGGTCGTTACCCCGCTTGGCTCCTACACCCGCGCTGAGGGAACGGTCGTAGATGCTTCCTACGCCGAAGAGGGCAAGGTTAGGTTGATTCCGCTCACTTCTGCCGTTGCTGAAGTTGACGGTCAATACTATCCTTTGCTGGCGACTGCGGTCAACGCGACAGCCAATAGCGATGCAACGATCACGCTTCGTGCCAATGATAGCACCGCTGTCACGCTCAGCGGGCAGACGATTGACGAGAATGGGAATACATTCACAGGGACGCTCAGCGGCAACGGTAGAATCGTTCTCAACGCTCTGCGTACCTCTGCGATGAGCTTTGCTTCCGATTGGACTGGAACGGTGGTTTTGCCGGAAGTTACGTCGGCACCTAATGGTGGTTTCCGCTTTGACTTCTATGGCAAGACGGGCTCGACGGTCGAGATTGCCAATGGGTTTACTGGCTGGTTGAATGCGGCCGAAGCGGATTCTCGTCAGATCAAGCCGACCATATCTATTGTCGACGGAAGCCAGTTTACCATTAGCGGCACGAACGCAAATACATGGTACAATATTGCGAGACTGACCGGCATGGGCAATTTCTCGCTGGTCCAGACGAATCCTCCGGGTGGCGATAGTGGTAATGCTGGCGGTTTCCACCTGCTGAATGTCGAGGGTTACACCGGCACGATCGCCAATAGCATTGGCAGTGGCACCCCCACGGCGCTGACCATCTCCAAGGTCACGCTGGCTGCGGCGCCTGTCGCTGGTCAGAAGCTGGTGAGCACGACAACGCCTGGCACGGTGAATCTGGAAGCCGTGTATGTCGGCAATGAACAGCAGACCGTGGACATCGTGAAGGGCACGGACGGCATCTACGTCGCTGCGGCAACCGTTCAGAAGGGTGAAACCGTCACCTCGTATGCGACAGCCGCTCTTGCGATGGCGGCGGCCGGAAACGATGCTGCGACGATCAAGCTCCTTTGCGATACCTTGAGCGACATTTCGCTTGCCGTGGGCCAGACGCTTGTCACGGACGGCTTCAATGTCGGAGAGGTGACGACGACGGTTGAACATTACCATGTTGTCAATACGGACGGCACCTATACCGTGGCCATCGATACGGCGACGCTGACGGTTCCGGAGGTTGCGAATGCGACGGCGACGGTGACGGTCGGCGGCGTCGAGCAGTCTGGTGTTGCGGGCGAGGGTGAGACGGTTTACACCTTCGACTACGGCACGGCGGTGGTTGTCACCTACACGGCTGACACCTACTATGAAATCACCTCGGCCGACGGCACGCAGAACTTCACGATCGAAGCCAACGCCGCGGCTGAGGCTCCGACCGTCGAGCGCAGCACGGTAACGGTGACGTTCCCGCTCGTCACGGGTCCGTATGTTTCCGACGTGACGTCCACTGTCGGAGCGGTGAAGCCTACCGGTCCGAATACCATTCAGGTTTCGGCCGGAACGACGCTGACCATCACCTGGACGGCCCAGGAAGGCTACTTTCTGACTTCGAGCACGACGACGGTCAATGTCGGTGCGGCGGACGTGACGGTTTCCGGTACTGGCCTCGCCCAGCCTGCGGCGATTGTGGCGCGCTTCTATGCTTCGGCTGAGGCGACCGAGAGTACGCCTTGTGATGCGCTCCTTGGCGGCAATTCCAATGCGCTAACTGCTCTGGCGCAGGCGTTGTACTCGCCAAGCTCAACCGCTTATGTGCTGGTTGTAGATGACAATTTGGAGACGCCAAACGAGTATGCGACATCTAACATTGGTTATAGCGCTACGGATCGCAAGTACGCCCGTGCAGTAACTAAGATTAGTGACGCGGGCTACCTCAATCTTGCCGACGCTTGGGAAGCGGCTGGAAAGGGTGCTAATACCGCGACGATTACAGTTCTCTCCGATCCGAGTGATTCCGTGACTGTTGCCGCAGACCAGACGCTCAAGGTTATTGCCGGTGCAGTTGACCTCAGCGACAACGTGTCCTTCGCGGAAGGTATCAAGACCTCCACCACAACCGAAGGAGGCGTCACCACCTACGCTGCGCGCGATTGGTACACCTGGACGCTTGCGCTTGACACTTATCCGAACGCCACGGTCACGGGGCTCCCGGTCGATGTGAGCGAGGGTGATGCTGTTGCGGACAGGACGGTTTCCTTCACAGTTACGGCTGACGCCACCTACAAGGTTACGGCTGTCAAGGTTGATGGCGCTCCGCTGGTTGGCAACAACGGCACCTACACCTACACCGTCTCCGGCGATGCGACCGTCACGGTCGAAACCGAGCTGGATGTTGCGACGGTCACGTTCTATGCTGAGAACGGTACGGACGTGATCCAGAGCGGCGATGTGACGATTGGTCAGGTTCCGACTGCTCCTGCCGCTCCCACCAAGGCGGCGACGGCGCAGTACACCTACACCTTCAGCGGCTGGGATGACGGCACCACGCAGTATGGCCCGACCGACGCGCTCCCGGCGGTGACCGGCGATGTCACCTATACGGCGACCTACTCCTCGACCGTCAACGAGTACACGATCACGTGGGTTGTGGATGGCGTGTCCACGAGCGAGACGCTGGCCTATGGTGCGACACCGACGCATGCGGCTCCCACCAAGGAAGCAACGGCTCAGTACACCTACACGTTCACGGGTTGGACGCCTGCAATCGCGACGGTCACAGGCGATGCCACCTACACGGCCCAGTTCTCCGAGACGGTGAACAACTACACCATTACGTGGGTTGTGGATGGCGTGTCCACAAGCGAGACGCTTGCCTATGGTGCGACACCGACGCATGCGGCTCCCACCAAGGACGCGACGGCGCAGTACACTTACACCTTCACGGGCTGGACGCCTGAAGTCGTTGCGGTGACGGAAGACGCCACCTACGAGGCCCAGTTCTCCGAGACGGTCAACAAGTACACGGTGACCTTCACCTGGGAAGGCGGCAGCTCTTCTGCGGAACTTGAGTATGGTGCGATGCCGACGGCTCCTGCTGATCCTGCGAAGTATGTCGAGAACAACACGATCTACACCTTCGCTGGTTGGGAGCCTGCAGTCGTCTCCGTGACTGGCGCAGCCACCTACACGGCGCAGTACGATTCTGCCGCCGCGGTCGCCAAGATTGGCGAAACGGCCGATGACTACTACGCATCGCTCGCTGACGCTATTACGGCGGTTGAGGATGACGGCACGGTGACGCTCCTTGCGAACGTTGCCGAAGCGGTGGTGATCAATTCGACGGCGAAGATCACCCTCGATGGCCAGAACCAGTACGG
>JBGURT010000005.1:0-2070 GCA_045132115.1 Kiritimatiellia bacterium | reverse complement strand
AAGTGCGCTCAAGATTGTGCGGCCGCGCGCGATCGTGCTGACGGAATCTGAGATTTGGCCCAATTTCATCGTATACGCAAGACACAGGGCGATTCCGCTTTACTTGGTCAACGCAAGAATCAGCGACCGCAGCGCGCCGCGCTATCGCATGGCACGCTGGTTCTTTGGCGACGTCCTCAATTCTTTCCGCCGCATATTCGCGCAAAGCCAGCTTGACCGCGAACGTTTTCTCAAGGCCGGGACGGAAGACGAAAAGATTGAAATCACCGGCTCTTTCAAATTCGATGTCGCTCGCCGCAATCCGGAAAAGGAACGCGAGATGCGCGACTGGATCGGCGAGGGCACGATTCTTCTTGGCGGCTCGACTTGGCCTGGCGAGGACGAGATGCTCCTCGAGGTCTACAAAGCGGCGAAGGCGAAAGTCCCATCGCTAAAGCTGGTGATAGCGCCGCGCCATTTCGAAAAGGCGGACGCAGTAGAGGAAAACATCGCGAAAGCCGGCTTTACCTGCGCAAGGCGCTCCAAGGGAACCGAAGGCGAAGTCTATCTTGCCGATACGACCGGCGAACTTATGGGGCTTTACGGCATCGCCGATGTGGTTTTTGTCGGCAAGTCGCTTTGTGCGCACGGTTCGCAGAATATGATCGAGCCGTGTCTTTGCGGCAAGCCTACGGTTGTGGGGCCATGGACCGAGAATTTCCGCCCGGTGATGAGCGACATTCTTGAAGGACACGGAATTCATCAAGGCGAAAACGCAGCCGCAACCAAAAAGATGGTTCTTGATTTGCTTTACACTCCGGAGAGTGCCAAAGAACTCGGCGAGCGCGCGGCGGCGGCGGTTGAGCGGCGCAAGGGAGTAGTCCCGCGCGTAGTCAAGGAAATTCTGGAGGATTTGAAGTGAGAAGGTTCTTGACGGGAAGAGTTGGCGCCGCATTGCTTGTCGCGCTACTCTTCGTCGCCGGTTGCACAAAAATGGACGAGCAGGAAGAATCCCCGAGTTTCGTGCCCGCGCGGATTCTTTCGGTCTATCTGCCGCTTGTGGAAAAGCCGGATGCGACGCGCTGCCTGATCGCCGGCTCGCGCGCCGAGGCTTACCGCGAGTTTTTCGACCGCGCAGGAATAACCGTTGACGATCTTGACGCGAGCGACGGCAAATACGACATCGTTTTTCTTGCCGGATCCACGAAAACTCCGCTGGCGGAACTTGCCGACTTCATGGGCGAAAAGGGCGTGTTCGCGAGAGTTTTGGATATCCGCGGCAAGAATGCGGCGTCCGGGAAGACGGAATTCGAGGAACTCTGCAACCTGTTTCCCGCCTCGCATCTCTGGATGCCGGCTTTGGAGGATTGGCTGGTGATCGGACGCAAAAGCCCCGTCAAACTAAAGCTCGATTCGATGATGGAGGTTTTTTCGCGCGAAGGAGGCTTCGACGATCTTGACGTGGCGCAATGCCAGTCGTTGCCGGAAATGTTCGCGTCTTACGCAGGGAAACTCGATGAAGCGATGCCGGCGTTCGAAACCCTCGATGCGGAAGCGGAACTGCGAGCCCAGCATCTCGTCACCAAAGACATTCCATCGATCGATTGGATAGCTGCAGGCGAAGACATCGACGAAGACATCCTCGAACAAGTGTCCAGGGAAATACGTTCGATGCAGGTCGTGCGTCGCGTAGTTCTGGAGGGCGATATCCTCGCCGACTCCATGGACATCGATGCGGCGACGGAGGCTTGGGCGCGTGCGGCGATGCGCAATCCGCACGATCCGCTGCTCATCGACCGGCTTGCGCGCCTGTGGAAAAATGCCGATGCCTTCTTCCGCGTAGGAAATTTCTCGCTTGCGGCGAAGTGCTACGAAACCTATCTCATGATCCGCCCGGACGATTGGCAAAGCGCCGAAGCGCTTTCTTTCTGTCTCGCCCAGCTTGGCAAGCGCGAACTTTCCGCACAGATCCATGAGAAGGCGATGCGGATGAGGGACGGCAAGTGAGGCTGGGGAATCTCTTTACCGCTTCCGCGCTGGGCGTAGGCAACGAAGAAACGCTCAAGAATTATATCGCCCGCAGCGCACCCG
>JBGURT010000004.1:0-34244 GCA_045132115.1 Kiritimatiellia bacterium | reverse complement strand
GTGCCGTCGCCGGCAATCCACTCGAGCTTCGCCGTGTCGCCAAGCTGGGCGTTGAACTGCATGTTCTTGCCGTAGGCCGCGAACGCGCTGCCGACCATGATGGTGCCATCCTCGTCGGACCCGATCCAGCTCACGCGCTCCAGCACGACGCGGATGCCGGTCTGCTCGTTCACGAAGGAGACCTTGTCCATGTCAATCTCGCTCGGGATGCCGGAGAGAATGCGCGCAGTTATATGCGAGCCGTTGTTCTTGCCGGTTCCGAACGCATTGTAGGGTCCTGCGATCTTGCCGTGAAGACGCGGGACGAACTGGATGTAGTTGCCGATTCTCCGCGCATTGCAGTCGGAGGCGATTTTCTTCGCGACCGTCCTCAATACGCACTTGAACGCGAACTCTAGCATATCCGCCGTGAACGGCAGACGCTCGGCGTCCACTACCTCGTCGAACACCGTCGCCTCGTCGTAGACTTGACGATCGGTGAGTTGCATGCGGCAGCCACCGGTTGGATCGAGTTCCGGATTGACCGGGATTGCCTTGAACTTGGCCAGTACTTTAGCCATGTTTTTGTTCCTTTTTGTTCCGGCGATACTTTATTTGAATCCGCGTCCCGCCATCCGCCGGTGGAAGGTTTTCCGCGTACCGGAGGCTCTTGCCGCCGGCAGCGGGTTTATTCATCTTCTCAAGGCAAAAATGTGTGTGGTTTTTTTATTTTTTTTTTTTTTGTTTTGTTTAACGCAAAGGCACGTAACCGCCGCGCAAGCGGGGCACTCGCTTTCGCTCAGCCCTACCTGTCATACTGCTATATACCTCTCGCCGCAGAAGGTGCAGACGGCGCCGGGATGGAGGAACGCGCCGCAATTGGGGCACTTGCGCTCCAGGATCTCGCCGCAGAGCGCACAGAATTTGCCGCCTGCAGGATCGCACTTCTCCGGCACCGGCCGCAAAAATCTCCGCCCGTCCACAAAATATTCCTCGTTGCCAGGACACGCCGGATTCGGACAAAAGGCGGAAATCCGGGTATCGGGGTTCGGGTTTCGGGGTTCGTTTCCCATCCCGAGACCCCAGACCCCAGACCCCAGACCCTTATCCTTTGGTGACAAATCCACATTAAGACGGCGAGCGAGCTTTTCCACCACCTCGTCGTTGAGCTTCGTGGGGTCGCCTTGCTCGAACATCGAAAGTGCCGACTGCTTGCAGCCAACTTCGGCCGCCAATTCGCTCTGCGAGATACCCAACCCCCGACGAGCCTCTTTCATCAACAAACAAATCGATTTATCAAGATTTTTCATGGTGTTATCAACTCTCTTATCAACAAATGTTTATAAAATCACCTATAAAAGCCGTTATTATCAACATTTGTTGATATTTATGTTTATATTAATAGGTTCTGGTTATAATTTCGGCGAGGAGCAGATTTTGTCCGCCTTCCCGATAGGTGATGCCATACTTTTCCAGTTCGGCGATTACCTCTCCGGTAAGGACATTATGGTGCTCATCCATGAATTTCACGAAGGTATCGCGTTTTTTCTGGAGATTGCCGGACGGCTCGTTGGCCTTGAGCACGCTTTCGAGGAGCTGGGCGCGGCGGCGGCGGCCATCACGCTCGGCCTGATCGCGCGCCTCGGCGATGATCTCGAGAATATGGTCGCGCGTTTCGCCGGGGAAGCGGTCGGGCATTTCCACATCGCGGTCCAGCAGCGCAAGCTGATTGGGATTGCGCGATTGGATATCGCTTTCCTGCAATTTGTAGGAATCAAGCTTGCGCTCGAGTTCCGCCTCGCGAGCCTTGCCGGCCGCAAGATTCTTTTCGAACTCGTAAATCCGGCTGTTGGCGGCGGATAGCTGTCCGCTAAGCTTTTCCAATTCGCTTTTCTGGGCTTGAAGCTGTTCCTCGAGCGAATTCGCCTTAAGTTCCAGCGCCGCTTTTTCGGCGGCAAGTTCCTCCACTACCACCTTCTGGACGTCAAGTTCGATATCCGCAGGGATCGATTCGTCTTCTTGCGGCGCGATATGGTCGTCGCGGTCTGCCGTTTCGCCAACCCCGAGACCCGAGACCCCCGCCCCGCTATTCATCATTTCTTCCACACTCACGCTATTTTCACTCATGTTTTGCATACTCCTTGAGTTTGCAGCCATCGTATATGAAGAGGCGGCAATCGATTGGTCCGTTGAAGAACGGCACCCGGTTGCGATAAACAAGCGGAACTTCCTGTGCAAGCTTGGGGTTGCCGGTAATGATGCCGCCCATCCAACCCGCACATTTTTCCGCCATGAATTCTCCCATCCTCCGATACACGGGCGCGAGTTCTTCTTCGGTTCCAAGACGAATTCCGTATTCCGGATTGAAGAAAATCATGCCCTTTTCACCGGGGATTTCGGTCTCCGCAAAATCGCAGGCGCCAAACTCGATATACGGCGCGACGCCGGCGGCAATAGCGTTGGTGTGCGCGTTTTCGATCGCCTCCGGAGAAATGTCGGTTGCGATTATCTTGGGCAGATTCTCCGTCGTTTCCTGCTCGCGCGCTTCGATGAGTTTTTCCCTCCACAGCTGCTCGGGCGAGGCGCCAGCCGTTTGGCGCGGTGCGATGCGCGGCGCTTTCTTGCCGGGGATGATGCGCGTGTAGCCTTTTATCGACTGGAACGCAAAGTGACCTTTCAAAAGTCCGGGCGCACGGTTCATGGCCATCATCACCGCCTCGATCGCCGGCGTGCCGGAACCGCACATCGGAAACACGAACGGACTCTTCTTGTCCCATCCCATCGCCATGATGCAGGCGGCGGCAAGCGTCTCTTGCATTGGGGCGCTGCCGGGAATCTTGCGGTAGCCGCGCTTTGACAATGGTTCGCCGGTAGTATCGATGTAAACGATTATCTCGTTGCGCTCCCAATAGACGAACACCGCCGCCCCGATGTTCATGCCGCCGGAATCAGGCCGGCGCTGACACTTGTCGCGCATTCTGTCGGCAATCGCATCTTTCGCGTAAAGCGAAGGAATTCGCGTATCGCGGATAGTCTCGTTGTGGACGATCGAACTCACGCTGAAGTAGCCGTCGGCATCGAGAATATTCTCCCAGTCGATCGAATACACGAGCTCGTAGAGGTCCTTTATCCGGCGGCAATCCGCCCTCAACAGCGGCACCAGCACGCGATGCGCGGTGCGAAGATTGAGATTGAGGCGCATTATATCGTCGAACTCGCCTCTCACCACCACCGTGTTTTCGGTTCGCTCAACAATCTTATACCCCATTTCCTTGAGTTCAATCTCGGTCCAGCGCGAAAGTTCCTTCGCGCAGCTGACGATTATGGGGTAGTTTTTGTCGGTGAAAAGTTTCATTTTCAGTTGAGGTTCCTGAGCGGCATGATCACGTATATGAACGGAATGCTGCAAGTTATTACGGCGGCGGCGGTTCCGTCAAGCAGCTTGATGGTCACCTCGTCGTCGTCGATAGCCTTGAGCGGATCCAGCAGATATCCGGGATCGAAACTCACATCTATCTTCTCGCCAAGATATTTGATGGGCAGTTCGTCGTTCAAGTCGCCAATGTCGCTGGAAGACGAACGCACGAAAAGCGTGTTGCCCTCGAATGTCAAGGACGCGGAACGGTCGCTCCCGAAAACGCTCACGCGTTCGATGGCATTTATGAGCTCCTGACGGTCCACCTTTACTTCGTTAGGGGTGTTCTTCGGTATTACCAGACGGTAGTTCGGATAGTTGTCGTCTATCAGCTTGGAATAAAGCGTTATGCCTTCAAGCTCGAAAGCTATGTTGGTCTTGCGGAGAACGATCTTTACGTCGCCCTCTCCCTCCAGCGACTTGTTGATTTCGTTGATCGCCTTGGAAGGCACGATAACGTCGCGCTCCGTCCCTACCGGAAACTCCAGATCCTGTTCAACCATCGCCATGCGCTTGCCGTTCGTGGCGACCATCGTGAGCTTCTGGTCTTTGAAGCTGAATAGCACTCCGCGAAGCGGGCGGCGAGTTTCGTCTTGCGAAACTGCATAGGCTACCTTGCGGATCATTTCATGGAGAACCGCCTTCGAAACCGTGTACTGGAAGTTTTCATCTTCGAGCGCGAGACGCGGAAAGTTAGCGGTAGGCTTGCCGGTAAAGCGATAGCGGGAACGGGCCGCGTTTACAAGCGCAATGTCGTTTTCGTCTACGGTTACGTTTATGATTCCTTCATTTGCCTTTCCTATCGCGGAAAAGAGAGTCTTCGCGGGCAGCGTGGTGGAGCCTGGTTCTTCAACCTCGCAGGCTACTTCGCGGCGAACGGTCATGTCAAGGTCTGTAGTGGTCATGACCAGCTTGTTGTCACCGGCTTCGATAAGCACGTTCTGCATCATCTGGTTTACCGTCTTGGCGGGAATCACGCTTTGGACGTCTTTGAGACCATCAAGAAACGTTCCTCTGGTAATCGAAAGTTTCATTGTTTACATTCCTTATGTTATTTATGTATTTTGATTTTTGAAATTTAATATTATTAATAGGTCCGTTGAAAAGTTGACAACTCGTTTACGCCCTGTTTTTTAAGGCATGAAACTAATGAATTTATCAACTTCATGATGTCGGCAAATTGTAGGGAGTCGTTCACTGTTTTTGTAAATATGAGATTGTCTACAGGTTGTCAGTCCTTCATGTCCTTCATCGAGAACCCGAGTTTGTTGATAACTTCGTTGAGTTTCTCCACGATCTGGGGTTCGGTGTCGAGACGGTTTTTGAACTTCTTCACTCCGCTCAGAATCGTGGCGTGGGTCTTCTTGAAGTGCATTTCCAGCTGTTTGTAGCCAAGCTGGGTGAAGTTGTAGGATATATACATCGCCATCTGGCGCGGCAAGACTAGTTCCTGCGTGCGCTCTGAAGACTGGATCTGGTCCAAGGTGATGTTGAAACGGTTGCACACTGCGTCGATAATATCCTGGCAGGTTATTGCCTTTATCTTCTTTTCCTTGTCGATCTGGTCTTTTAGGATTATATGCAGAACCGTGTTCGAAATATTGTCTTTGAACGAAGGATCGTTCTCTGCGAGAACCTTTATCTTGTTCAAGGCCCCTTCCATCGCACGGACCTGGCTGCGGATGTTTTCGGCGATGAAAACGAGCGCCATTTCCGGAATCAGCGACGAAAAGCTTTCGGCTTTTTTCTTCAAGATTGCAAGACGCGTTTCGAATTGCGGCGCTTCGATGGATTGGACGATGCCGCCTTCGAAGCGGCTCAAAAGACGCGGCTCCAGGGCGGGCAGATTCTTTGGCGCCACATCGCTCGTCATCACAATTTGCTTGCCGTTGTTCTGCAACGTGTAGAAAGTGTTGAAGAATTCTTCCTGGAGGTTGTTTTTAGACGCCATGAACTGCACGTCGTCCATCAAGAGAACGTCCAAAGTGCGGTAGCGCTGGCGGAAATTTTCGATCGTATGCTTCTGGAGAGAGTTCATGTATTCGTTCATGAACGCTTCGGCGTTGATGTAGCAAATCTTGAGATCAGGCCTGGTTGACTTGAGTTCGTTGCCTATCGCCTGCATGAGATGGGTCTTGCCGAGACCGGTGCCGCCGTGGATGAAGAAAGGATTGTAGATTTTGTTTCCGGGATCTTTTGCGATGCCCTTTGCGGTACTCAGCGCCCAGCGGTTGGACATGCCTTCCACGAATTCCGAAAACACATACTCTTCTTTCAGACTAAGTCCCAACGGTTCGTCATCGGCGGCGGAATCTTGCGCGGCGGCAGAAGGAACCGTCGATTTTGGCGGCGCGATGGTGATGGGCTTGGGCGTAGCGACCACATACTCCACCGAAAAACTTTCCGGCGCGCCGGCAAGGCGCAATGCGTCGGTAAGCTTGGTGGCCATCTCGTTTTCGAAAATCGACTTGGTCATGGAACTTCCGAGCGAAACCGTGAGAATGTCGCCATTCTTGCGCAAGTCTTCCACCATCGAAAAATGCCGCTCCGCCTTTGAGCGGTCCGCAGCCGATGACGTAAGCCTCAAATACAATTCCCTCGCACGTTCCCAGAGGGACTTCATTTCTTTCTCTTCCATCTCTTCTTCTGCCTTTTGCTGTATGCTCTTCTTTTCTCTATTGTCTTCTAGTGTGCACAGTGCGTCTTTTCAGCGTGTATAATATCATATTTTACCGCAACAAATCAACGAAATCTTATAATAAGATATAAACACTTATCAACATTTTTTGTTGATAACTGGACGATATACGATACAGAGGGCTGAGCGCTGAGCGTTAAAAATCCCCCTCACCCCTCCTTGTCCTCCGGAGCTTCAGCGAAGGAGGAAGCCCGCAGCCCTCGGTTTCTCTTTGTGGTATAATAAGTAGTAAACCCTGCTCGACTACGTAGTGAAAGTCGCTCGACTACGTAGTAAAAGTCGCTCGACTACGTAGTGAAAGCTGATTTGCTACGTAGTGAAAGCTGATTTGCTACGCAGTCGAACCTTATGGACTACGCAATCTGCACAACTTCAGATATGGCCGCGCTTGATGATAATTGCAAGCACCGCAATGTCGGCTGGGTTCACGCCGGGGATGCGCGAAGCTTGCGCGAGCGTCTCCGGGCGGTGTTTTTTGAGTTTTTCGCGCGATTCATACCTGACCATGTTGAGTTTGTCGTAATCGAGCCACTTCGGGATCGCGATCTGCTCATCCTTTTTCGCCCTTTCCGCCGCCTTTTCCTCTTGCTCGATATAAGGTAGGTAATGACGCATAATAGAAAACTGTTTTGCCGCCTCCTCATGGATATGGGCGGAAAGTTCCGGGTTTTCTGGGCTTATTGATGATTGAGTTGGCGCAGCCGACATCATACGCGAGATTTCAGACATTATGGCGCGGGTTTCGTGCCTGAACTCATCCGACTGGATTTTCGCGATGTCGGCGGCGTCTGCCAGCCGGTATCTGGCGTTATCCTGGCGCAGGATAAGCCGACGCTCGGCGCGACTGGTGAACATCCGGTATGGTTCGTCGGTTCCTTTGGTGACCAGATCGTCGATCATCACCCCGATGTATGCATCTTGCCGGCTTAAAACCAGCGGCTCCCGGCCATCGGCTTTCAGCGCGGCGTTGATTCCGGCCATGATCCCTTGTGCCGCCGCTTCTTCGTATCCGGTCGTGCCGTTTATCTGTCCGGCGAAGAAAAGGTTGCCGATCCGCTTAGATTCCAAAGTATGTTTGAGTTCGCGCGAATCGACGGCGTCATATTCTATGGCGTATGCATAGGCCAGAAATTCCGCGTGTTCGAGTCCGGGAACCGAGCGCACCATTTTTTCCTGTACATCCTCCGGCAGCGAGCAGCTAAGCCCATTGGGATAGATGATGGTGCCGTCGGCATTTTCGGGTTCCAGCATCACATGATGGCCTTGCGCATCGGGGAATCTCACGATTTTGTCTTCTATACTTGGGCAATATCGGACGCCCGTACCGACGATTGCGCCGCCATAAAGCGAAGATTTGTCGAGATTATTCCGGATTATTTCGTGCGTTTCCTGCGTTGTATGGGTCAGGTAGCAGGGTAAATCCGGCAAATTGTTCCACGTGGAACAATTTGCTCGGGTCTGAGGCCTGGGGTCTCGGGTCTCGGGATTCTCGCGCAGAGGCGCTGAGGCACAGAGGGTATCTTGGGAATTTTTAACGCAGAGATTGGCAAAGGACGCAGAGGTTTTTTCCGGGCCGCCAGGGGCGGATACGCCTTCTCTGTGTCTCTGCGTCTCTGTGTCAAAATCAGAATTACCACACGGAGGCGTCGAGGTGCAGAGGGTATCTTGGGGGTTTTTAGCGCAGAGTTGGAGTAACCGCCGCGCAAGCGGGGCCGCAACCTGTAGGGACGCGGCCAAGCCGAGCGAAAGCGAGTGCCGAGAGGACGCAGAGGTGTAGAGAGTCTCCGGCGAAGCCGACTCTAAAAGAGGCTTTGTGGACTTGGTGACCTTTGCGCAATCCAAATCCTGAGCATATTCCTCTTTCGTGTATTTCGTGGTTTGATTTCCAAATTGTTCCACGTGGAACAATGGACGCGGCTGCTCGCCAGGCTGGATTTGGCACTTTGAAAAGTCGCAGGAAGAAGCTTTCAGCCGAGGTGGTGTGCCGGTTTTGAGTCGGATCAGTTCAAATCCCAAGTCCGCAAGCGATTTGCTGAGTTCGTTGACGGCCGGACGTCCATCGCCGCCGGATTCGATACACTTTTGGCCAATCCATACCCTGCCGCGCAGGCTGGTTCCGGCGGTAATTACTATTGATTTGGCGTAAATATTGCCGTTTGCCGATGTTCTGACGCCAACAGCCTGCGTAGTGTTCCACGTGGAACAATTTTTACCACACAGAGGAACATAGGCACAGAGGTTTTCTTGGGGATTTTTAGCGCAGAGATTTTCAGAGGACGCAGAGGCGCAGAGATTGCTTACGCCTACCACGGAGGAGTCAGGAGATGAGGAGACGCGGAGGGTTGGGGGCTGAGAGCGTATGGTTTCCCTGTTCCCTGTTCCCTGTTCCCCGTTCCCCGTCTTGACCTCAATGGTTTTGGCGTAGGAGATTCCTCGTTCCCTGCCGCATCCTGTGTTTTGATCTTCAACGATGATTTCTACGGCGGCGTCTTCGAGGACGGTTAGGTTGGGAGCGGTGTCGATTACCGCTTGCATCCTTGCGGCGTAGGCGAGCTTGTCGCATTGGGTGCGGGTCGCGTGGACGGCGCAGCCTTTGGAGCGGTTCAGTATCTTGCTCTGGAGGGCGGTGGCGTCGGCGTTCCTTCCCATCTCTCCGCCCAGGGCGTCAAGTTCGTGGACAAGGTGGCTCTTGGCGAGTCCGCCGATCGATGGATTGCACGGCATGCGCCCGATGGCGTCTTTTTTTGTGGTGATCAGCAAGGTGTTTTTGCCCATCCGTGCAGACGCCAACGCGGCTTCGCATCCTGCATGTCCGCCGCCGACAACAATTATGTCGAAATTTGTCGTTTCCATGCGTTTATCTACAATCTTTTTGCATTGTGTTATGCGCTATTACAAATTCTGAAATTCGCAAAAAACCCAATAAATACGCGTGTTTTGAGTTTTTTGGAAAATTGTCAAGAAGAAAAGTGTTAAATGATATAAACATTTGTCAACGAGTTGTCAACGAGAGTTGAAAATCGTTTTCAGGACGGCAAAAAGTGCTCATTTCCCGTCGAAAACGCGCAGAATCGCCGGGGTGACATCGGTAAGGGACTTCACTTGGTCGCGAAGTTCCTGTTCTTTCGGCCCGAAAGCGATGAACGGGACGGGATTCAAGGTGTGGCTTCTCGAGAGCATGTCTTCGATGTTGCCGTGGTCTGCGGTCATTACCAGGGTAATGCCTGAAACCGTGACATAGCGCACCAAGGCGGTGAGAAACTGGTCGTAGACCCGCAAGACCTCGCAGGCGCGGGAGTAGTCCATGGAATGGCCGCAGACGTCGGTCTGGAAAAATTCGTATAGGGTGAAGTCGTTTTCCTGGGCGATGGCGATAAGGTTTTCGGCTGCGCGTTGGGGCGAGACGACCGGAATGTCAGGGAAGCGGTCTTGGATGGTTTCGCGCGTCAAATCCTGGTAGACGGCTTTGCCGGCGGCAAGGTCGTCGGAGGTGGAGATGGACTTGGGGAGCGTGAGCGCCATGACCGTCGTGACGCTTTTGAAGCGGTGGAGGGCGAGTTCGTCGACGGAGCTGACGAGGTAGCCGTCTGCGAAGCGGACTTTCTTGCCGCGCCGGTCGAGCTGGAGGAAGATGTTGTTTTTTTCGATCAACTCCCGCAAGGCCGGCCCCGGGAAGCCTTCGCAATGTTTGCCCATCGCGGCGGCGCAATTCACGCCGGTGAACATTGTGGCCTGGCCGGTGGCGCTTTGCGGGATGCCTTCCACGCCGAGACATGCATCGATGGGCGTGGAGTGGGCGGAGATAAGCCTGCACAAGGTAGGGCAGACCTCGGGGTTTACCGGGTTGTCGGCGGCGGCGGGAGCGATCCCTACGCCGTCGATAAACAGATATATCATCCTCATTAATGAGTATTATACCATAAATCGCGCGTTAATACAAGAGCTGAGGGCTTTTTTGGAGGCGGGTCTCGGGGATTTTTAACGCAGAGTTTGAGTAACCGCCGCGCAAGCGGGGCCGCAACCTGTAGGGACGCGGCCAAGCCGAGCGAAAGCGAGTGCCGAGAGGACGCAGAGAACGCTGAGATGTTTTTGGGGACGCCTCGGTGAAGGAGGATGGCGTAGGAGGACAGGTTAGCCGCTCTCAAGCTCCAGAACTCCAAGACTACCAGAAAGCGAAAGCAGCTCTGCGCGAGAAAAATCCCCAAGGCTCAAGTCTCTGTGCCTCTGTGTGGTATAAAAGGTCACACAAAAATGAAATCGCTTGCAATCAAAGGTGATTTTTGCTATAATACTATCAAACTTGTCAATAAGGTGGACACAACATGGCGACATTCCAATATATCGCGAAGGATGCATCCGGACAGGAGACCCGCGGGACGATAGAGGCCGGGGACCGTGCCGGTGCGATTGCGTCGGTTCGCGCGATGGGGCTAATTCCGACCGCGCTTGGCGAGGTGAAGGGCGGCGGCGGCGCGGCGGCGCCGGCGAAGAAGGGCGCGAAGGCTCCGGCCCCGGCGAAGAAAAAAGGCGGCGGACTCAACAAGGACATCAAGATCAACATCAAGATGCCCAAGTTCCTCCAAGGCAAGATCAAGACGCCGGTCTTGACGCAGTTTACGCGTCAGCTCGCGACGCTGGTGAACGCGGGATTGCCCTTGATGCGCGGCATCGACGTCCTCAAGCGCCAGATGAAAGATCCGCAGATGCTTGACGCCTTGGGCGGCATTTCGGAAAACATCGCGGCGGGCGGCACGTTCTCGGAAGCGCTCACGCTCTACCCCAAGATTTTCGACAAGCTCTACGTCAACATGGTGAAGGCTGGCGAAGCGGGCGGCGTTCTGGAAGTCGTCCTCGGGCGTCTTGCCGAGTTCGCCGAAAAGAACGAGAAGATCAAGAACAAGGTAAAGGGCGCGATGATCTATCCTATCGTGGTCCTCTTCGCCGCAGTGGGCATCACCGCGTTCTTGCTTGTGGCCGTCATCCCGAAGTTCAAGCAGGTGTTCGCGGACATGCTTGGCGGCGCGGCGCTCCCCGCCATCACCGAGGCGGTGATCCAGGCCTCGGAGTGGGTGCAGCACAACGGCCTTACGATCGTCGTCGCGGTCGTGGCGTTTACGGTCATCAAGAAGGTGATCGGCAAGACCGAGAAGGGCGCTTACTTTTACGATGTGCTGTCGCTGAAGATGCCGGTCACCGGGACTTTGGTGCAGCGCACGGCGGTGTCGCGCGTGACGCGCACCTTGGGCACGCTCCTTTCTTCCGGCGTGCCGATTCTCCAGTCGCTCGTGATCGTGCGCGACACGACCGGCAACCGCGTCGTCTCCAAGGCTTTGCAGGACGTGCATGACGCGGTGAAGGAAGGCGAAGGCATGACCGGTCCCTTGTCGCAGTGCAAGGTGTTCCCGCCGATGGTCGTCTCGATGGTGGAGGTTGGCGAAGAAACCGGCGCGCTGGCGGACATGCTCACGCGCATCGCCAATACCTACGACGACGAAGTGGACAACGCCGTCGCTGGCATGACGGCGGCGATCGAGCCGGCGCTCATCATCGTTCTCGCGGTCGTCGTCGGCACGATCGTGATCGCCATGTTCCTGCCGATGATCAAGATCATTTCGTCCGTATCGGGAGCCGGCGCCTAAAATGAAAAAAGGCTTTACGCTCATCGAGATGCTCATCGTCGTGGCCGTCCTCGTGACGCTCATGACGATGGTCTTCCGCTTGAGTTCGGTGGGCAGCACTTCGGCCGCGAAGAACACGACGATCGCCAGGCTTCAGCGGTTGGAGAACTGCCTTTCCGGCTACTATGCGGCGTTCGGGTCGTATCCGCCGGTGAAGCTGCACGGCACGCGCAACATCTACGCCAAGACGAGCGCCCACGGCATCCAGTCGATGAACAGCGGCGACCAGGACAACGCGTCGATCTGGGGCTGGGACCCGGACAAGATCCGGGCCGGCACGGCGAGCGCCTCCGAGCAGTCCGCCGAGGCTGCGGCGTGGCGGCAGGTGAACGCGGCGTGCAAGTCGCAGCCGGTGGACATGGCCTTCCCCTGCAACGACCAGATGGCCGAGATCTTCGAGACGCTATCCGACGGGCTCAAGGAGCTCGCGAACGACGACCAATACATGCAGTCGCTCAAGAACCAGGGGCTCTACGAGATGTTCAACGCCGGCTTCACCGATTCCGGCAACAGCGATATAATCGGCCGCTTCAACCCCTACAGGGACGAGGTCGACTGGTCGGAAGTGCAGATTTTCAAGTTCGGGCTCATGAGCTATCTTCTGCCCAGGTATCTCGTGATGGTGAACGGACACGATTCGTTCTTCCGTTCATACGCGCAGTGGACCGACAACAACAAGACGCCCCGCAGCCCGATGGACGGCCGCACCCGGCTCGATTGGGTGACGGACGTGAAGAACAAGGTCGCGGATTACAACCGCGCGGACAACCCCAATCCTTCCGACATCATCGAGGTCGCGAATCTTCCTTCCCAGGCGGTGTGCGCCAGATGGATCCCGAATCTCGAGAGCATGTGCGCGGTCAACAGCGGCATGGAGCTGAAGCTCTTCGGCATCAATGTGACCGACTACAGCCAGAGCGCGCTTGCTTATGTTGGCCAGGGCGAATGTCTGTGGATGATGAAGGACCTCATCTTCTCGCCGGGCTCCTACGACGACGATTCCACCGCATACCAATATGTCCTTGATGGCGTAACGGTGAAGGATGGCTGGTGGAATACCGTCTATTATTACTCGCCGCCGCCTTACCAGAGCTACGTCTTGTGGTCCGCCGGACCCAACGGCCGGACGTTCCCGCCGTGGGTGCCGCTCGATTCTTCCGATCTTTCGTCCCAGGCGCGCAAGTGCATCGGCTACTGGATCGAGGACGACATAATCAACCTTTCCAACTAAAGGAGCAGACATGCAAAAGGGATTTACGCTTGTTGAAATGCTGGTGGTGATAGGGATCATCGCGATCCTCACCGGTGCATCGGTCGCCGGCTTTTCCAAGATGCGCGCTACGGCGGAGCGCGCCAAGGCGCAGGAGTCGGTCTCGAACACCGCGACGGCGCTATCGGCGCTTTTCCAGGACAAGGGCTTCTGGCCCAAGCGGCTTTTGGATGAGGCGGCGAACGGCGACGGCAGGCTCGAAGCGGTGCCGGCGTTCGCGCTCAGGAACCACTTGTCGCTCAACAACGACGGCTCGGTATTGATCGGGCTCGACCGGCTCGGGATTTTCGACAGCTGGGGCGCGGCGACAATCAAGGCGCGCGGGAGTTCGGCGTCCCTTTCGAGCCCGGTGGACAGCGGCGGCACGCTCGAAGACCACATTCTCCATTTCGCGATCGACCTTGATGACGACGGCTTCACCGAAGCAAGCGTTGGCGGCAAGACTCTGAAGATCCGCGCGACGGCGGTCGTGTGGTGCGCCGGCAAGGACGGCAAGCTGCTCGGTTACACGCAGGGGCTGAAGAGCGACGACATCTATTCGTGGTCCAGGGGGCAGGTGGCCAATGACTAAAAAAGCGAGAGTTGGCTTCACGATCGTGGAGCTGATGATGGTTATCGGGATCATCGCGGTCCTGATGACGATCGTCACTACCGCGGCGGGCGGCGCGATCAAGTCGGCGCGCGCCCACAAGGGCGATGCGCTCGTCTCCATGATCCAGGTGGGGCTTAACACCTACTACGCCCAGAAGGAAGAGTGGCCGGGGAGCTTCGGGAGCAAAGTCGCGGGTGGCATCCAGAGCAACATCAACGGCGACGACGACAACTACCGCCTCACGGATTCCGAGGCCGACGAATGCATTGCGGAGATGGTTAGGGAGTCGGTCAGGGGCAATCCGCTCGTGGACGTCACCGGGCTTTTCGTGTGCCGCAGCACGATGGCGGGTGCGGACAAGGCGGTGGGGATGGACTTCATGGACGCGGTGCACGGCACTAAGCGCAGTCCCAAGAAAATGAAGGTGGCGGAGATGGCCTTCGGGTATCCGCGTGCGAGCGACGGCAGGTTCCGCAGGTTCGTGATCACATATTCTATTCCGGCGGACACGATAACGGTGGCAAAGCAAGACAACTGAACGGAAAATGAAACGCGCATTCACACTACTTGAACTTCTGGTCGTGATCGGCATCATGGGTCTCTTGGGCACGGTGTCGATCGGCGGATACCGGTCGGTGACGAGGGGGATGGAGGAGCGCGGCGCGGTTGACAACGCGAGCCGCTTCATACACTCGGCGTTCCAGCGCGCGATGATCGACCGCGCGCCGGTAATCGTCTTCTATTGGAACGAGACGATAAAAGAAGAGGACGATGAGAATCCGGCGATCGTGGTGGGCAAGGCGATTGCAGTTCGCCGCGCCGGCAGGATTTCGCTCGCCCGTCCGCCGTATCTCTACGATGAATTTGCGGATCTGAACCTCACCTACGCCGTCCAGGGCGAAGAGGGCGCCTCGTCCAACGCGTCGACCGGCATGTACCTCTATCAGATGAGCGACATTTCCGACAACGCCAAAAAGCGTTCGCGCGTGAACAACAGTGTTGTGGAACAAGAGGCGGATGAAGTCTACCTTCAGGAGCCCTACGGCAATCAGGAGGCGGAGACGGCGCAGGCGAACGGTCTCCCGGTGCCTACCGACCCTGCGGTCCACATGTATGGTTTCGAGATAACCGACGCCGGCGGCGTCCAGTGGCAGAATGGCGACGCGTACGGATTCGAGTTCCAGACGCTCACCTTGCCGCACAACTATATTTTCGGGACGCAGTTCAACAAGACCATGTCCGACCCTGTCGCCGGCGAGGACAAGATCGTGTTCGGCGGCGGAGCCGGCGGCTACAGCGAGCGTAGCGCGAATACCGAGGGCACCACCCGCATCCAGATAAGCGCCCTGCGGCCCAACGCCCAAGGCGCACTCGCCGCAGTGGGCGTTGGCCAGACCGAAGATCCGTCCAGAGGGGAGGCGAACTGATGCTTAGGCGCGGTTTTACTTTGATGGAGGTGAATCTGGCGATCCTGGTGATGGCCGGCGGCATCCTCGCCATGGTCTCGCTCTACTCCTTCGGCTACCGCGAAAACCGCCAGAGCCGCGAGGATGTCGGCGGCGCGGCGCTCGCCGATGCCGTCCTCTCGCCGATGATCATGGCCGCGAGCGCCACGAACCTCAAGTGGTCGGTCTTCAAAAACGAGTTCCACTATCCATCCGACCAAGGCTGGCTCGATTATGTGAACCAATCCAAGGGAACGGTTTCGACCGACCCCAAGAGCAAGGCGAACGGAGTTTTCTCGGACTTCATGTCCAAGATGTCCGGTGCGGCCGACGGGCAGTTCGATGTCAACACCGCATTCCCGTCCACCGCCCTGAACGGCACCGGGCTTACATACGGACTTGTCGTCAGCCACGATCAGAATTCGCCGGTCGTCTACATCGCGTTCCGCGCCACCCAGCAGACCGGACAGCTCCTTTCCATGCCGGTATACGTGACGGCGGTGCGCTTCCAGGGAGATCCCGACAAATGAGAAAAGGCTTTACCATACTCGAGCTCTTGGTGGCGAGCCTCCTCCTGGGGATGCTCGTGACGATTCTCACCATGATCTTCAACCAGTCGTCCATCGCCTGGCGCACCGGCGTCGCCGGAGTCTCGCAGATGGACGAAGTGCGCGACAATATCGCCGAGGTCCGCGAAGAGGCCGATAACCTCATCGTCAGCGGCGATCTTGTGGGGCGCATCACTTCACTCTGGGACAAGAACGGGCAGCTCAGGGAACGCGCGGTGAGCGTGAAGGGGCAGGAAGGACAGAACAGTGAAGACAAGATCGTGCTCCTCACCTCGATTTCTTCAACTTCCACAGAGCGGGACATACAGCCCGTCTTGGTCGGCTCCGGCGAAAGCGGCAGGAGCATGAAGACATATACGATCGGCGTGACGTCGCTCGGGCCCGATCCCGATCCCAACGTCGACTACGACGACATAACCTCATGGCCGGACGAAATCGAATGAAAAAGGGATTTACATTGGTCGAACTCCTGGTGGTGGTGGGCATGATCGCTCTCCTCACGGGGGCGGTGGGCAATTCGGTCAACGATGCCCGCAAGCGGGCCCGCGTCGCCAAGGCCCATGCGGAAGTCAAAGAAATGACGAACGCCATTCTCGCCTACGAGAATTACGCGAAGAGCGCCGGCGAGGACATGCCGACGATGGAGCAGGAGGAAGCGGCACGCTCGAAACTAGCGTTCATCTTGGGCGAAACTTCGCTGCCGGGCATGGACGGCAACGTGCCGGTCTTGTTCAACGGCAATGTCGGTTCTGACGGCAAGATCCGCGATCCGTGGGGCCGGCCGTATCGGGTGACGATCCGCGAAGGCAATGCGTCCTTGAACTTCAAGTCCGCTTCCAGCAATATGCAGACGGGCTACTTCCTGCCCAATTTCTACAGGCTTTCGGTCGAGGAGCGCGAGTAAATGAAAACGATGAAAGCACATAAAGGCTCCGCGCTGCTGATAGTCCTCGGCATGCTCTCGTTCATGGTGGTGAGCGCCGTGGCGTTCTCGGCGTACATGCGCACCGCGAGACTCCCAAGTTCCTATCTCCGGCGCACGGTCGCTTCGCGCCTCTTGGTGAAGGCGGCCTTGGCCGAAGCCATGGAGCGGCTCGACTTCGCGATCGCCGACAACCCCTACCCCGGCGTGGGCGACAGATACTGCACCTCGCAGCAGCGTCTCGAGGCCCTCGACCAAGACATTGAGATGAAGAACCGCAACATCTTCTACCACAATATCTTCGTGGGGACGAACGGTTGGCTGAGTGTGGACGACACCGTCTCCACCATGACGCTCGAAGGTCTTGCGTACATCCCGCCGCCGCTGGTGAACGACGCCCGCCACATTTCGCGCATGACGCCCACCGCCACCTGGCACCAGATGTATTTCGATTCCGGCCGCTATGCGTATACGGCTATTGATGTTTCCGACTGCTTCGACGTAAACCGCATCAAGGTGAACAACCGGCGCAATTCCGCGAACGACCGCATTTCGCTCGCGTATCTTTTCGAAAACGCCGAGCATACCGGCTATGACGTTCAGCCGTCGACGTGGGATACGTTCATGAACGACTATCTCAAACAGAACCGTAGCGAGGCAGACCTCGCCGCCAAACCCGGCATGGTGGATCCCGCCAAGATGCCGCTCATATCGGTGGCGGACCTCAATCTCGCGCTTGGCTCCAGCGGCGGTCCGTTCGCGAGTCCGTTCTGCAAGTATATCGAAAACAACCTCGCGAACTTTTATGGCGTTACCAGCAAGGATGCCAATGAAGCGGCGAAAATCCGCAACATGATGTTCGTGACGGACAGCTGGTATCCGGACAGCACCGGGAGCGCCAATCAGAGCGGCGTTGCGGTGCTGGCGCAAAGCGGCGCTTCCGGCGGCCAGCCGTTCACGAGCTATCCGTCCTCCGGTCTGCCGCTCGCCCAGTTCACGAGCATGGGCACGACCGGGGCGAAGAACCTCTTCAAGCGCCTGAGCGTTGTGGACATGGTAACGCTTTACGATTATCTCGATTCCGACAGCGTTCCTTCGTCGCTCGCGCTGCCTACGGTCGAGGCCGCGCCGATGATCTGCGGCGTCGCGCCAACCGTGAATCTCAACATCTCCACGCGTTCGCAGGTGATCTCCACCGAGGTAAACGAGAAAAAGGCGACGCGAGTGACCGGATATTATCTGGCCGATCCTCAACTCGTGGCCGGCGAAATCAAGGTGGCTTATCTCTATCCTTTCGCCGCCGAGACTTCCCAGAGCGGCTATACGCTTGATGGCCGCGTCTGCTTCTTCTTTACCGACGAAGCCAACAAGAGCTTCCGCAATTGGTCGGCCATCAAGCCGGCCGGCGATGGCGATTTCATCAAGAACGGATACGAAAACGGCGTGTTCTATATCGCCGCCCAGAGACAGGGGCTGTCAATCCCCAAGAATACTCCCAACAACGCTTCCGCCGCCATGCAGGAAGTAAATATCCAGCTTCAGGGGGCTTCCGCATTCTCGAACATGTTCCAGGAGCCTGCGTTCACCGTCACCGAGGAAATGGATGTCGATCCGGAGACCGAGAGCCCGGATCCCTCGACCGCGAGGATTATTGCCGCCCACTGCAACATCTGTCCCGTGGATACCGCAGGCGCGGTGCTTGAAGGTTATGCCAACGACGCCCAATTCAAAAACTTGATCGAGAACAACGGCGGCGGAACATTCACGCTCAAGATGGCCTTATATCTGCGGATCAAGGACGGCGACGGCAAGACGGTCGATCTTGTTCCCGCCACGATGGCCGACGATTCGCTCAACAATCTCAACAATACGATGTGGGAACAGGTGTACGACGGCTCGGTCGGT
Source organism: Kiritimatiellia bacterium (assembly GCA_045132115.1). GTDB lineage: Bacteria > Verrucomicrobiota > Kiritimatiellia > RFP12 > UBA1067 > UBA1067. Next base: position 15,771 of record JBGURT010000004.1, on the reverse strand, counting down.
GCGGCGATGCGCTTCGATTCGACGGCCTCGATAAAATACACGCGCGACGATTTCCAGAATAACACCACCACCGGAAATTCCGAGGTTTCCCCCGCGGCGGTCGTCTGCCCGGATCCGCGCTACAACTATGCGCCGGAGAATTGGATGCGGGTTGCCACCGGCGGCAAGGAAGCATGGAAGACCTGTGTGGACGGAATACTGGGCAGGGACGGACGCGATGCCGATATCTGGATGGCCGTTTCCAATCAGGAACAGTTGCAGTCCATATACGAGTTCGCCATGCTGCCTCGCATCACGACGCAGCTTAACGGCAACCGCGATGCGGCGCACGGCAATCTCGAAGTTGCCGCAGATTCGCGCACCGAATATGTGTCAGGAATCGACGATCTGAAGCACGGCGGCAAGATGTGGACGACCTACCGCTCGTTCGCCAATGAAGGCGCCGTTCGCGACAACGAGCTTTTCGACTTCCTCGAAGACAACTTCGTTTCCGGCGACTCTTCGGCACGGGTGAATCCCTACGCCTCTTCGCTCACTTCGCTGATGGCGGCGTTTGCGAATACTCCTGCAGGCTGGGATGTCGCGTGCACGAACGTGGTCGAGAATTCCAACCTTTCGGATTCTGACATCGAGGCGAGCAATTTCAACAAGAATTATGCTTACAACTCGCTCTCCGGCAATTCCAACTACAGGTTCGCATGGGAGGACCTTGAAGAAATCGCGCTCAATTTCCAGGAGGCGGCGCGAGCGCGAGTGCTTGCCGGCGGCACTTGGGAAGACGCCTGGGATGGTCTGGGCTGGAATGCGAGCACGGAAGGCGGCAACAACAATTTCTGCGGAGTGGATCTTTCCTCAGACACCAAGACCTTGAGCACGGCGGAACGCAAGTTCCTCTATGGCTTCTGGCGCGAATCGTTCGCGAACCGCCAACAGCTCTTCCTGATTTTCGTCCGCGCCGAACCCACGATGATGGGCGGCGGCGCGGTGGGTGCGACGCCTCCGCAACTTGGCGCCCGCGCCGTCGCGCTAGTCTGGCGCGATCCGGAAACCGCAACCGCAGACAATCCGCACCGTATGAGGGTGCTCTTCTATAGACAACTGGACTAAATAAAATGAAACGCGCATTTACCCTTATCGAACTTCTCGTTGTCATCGGCATCCTCGGGGTGCTGATGGGCGCACTCATCGTTTCCGTCGCCGGCTCCACGGAGTCCGCGCGTTCGGCCAAGTGCCTTTCGAACATGCGCTCGCTGGCGACGGGCTGCTACAACAAAGCGATGGAAGGCGGACACTATCCGCTCGCCGCCTCGTCGATGGTCAAGTCGATCGATGGCTCCAAGCTCCGCCAAGGCAAGAGCGGCGCGGTTGTAGATAAAGAAAACAAAGGCTGGATAAGCTGGACGCAATCCAACTCGCGGCCTTCCGCCTACGGCGACAATTTCGAGGAGCAGTACTACTGCATCACCAACGGCTCGATCTGGAAGGCGGTGGGCGAGAATACCGCCGTCTACGTCTGCCCGTCGCATCTGAAGGCCGGCGGCAAGCATCCCTACTGGAGCTACCAGATGAACGGGTTCTTCGGCGGCGACGTCAATTGGGACGGAAAGCACGCGAGCGCCAAGAACATGAGCGACAAGAGCGTCCGCCCCGACAAGCGGCTCATGTTCGCCGAGATGCCGTTCGGTACGACCGGAGAGCCGTATGACGATACCGTCATCCAGTACAAGGATCTGAAGAATTCCTCCGCGAGCGAGGAGCTCGCCTTCAACCACAAGAACGGCAAACGCGCCTGCGCCCATGTCGTCTTTGCCGACTGCCATGTCGAGAAACTTCTCGCCCCGCGCGGCGGAGAAGGCGACTTTGCCGAACTCATGAGCTGGCTCTGCCAGGGGCTGGACATTTCATTCAACGGGAGCGCCTATGAAAAGCTGGACAACTAGTCTTTTGCTTGTTGCGTCGCTTTGTGCGTCGGTGGCGCTGGCCGCCGACGAGATAACCGCACCCATAAGCTTCGAGACCGAGGCGGAAAAGTCCGTATCCACCACGATCAACACCGAAGGCGCCGCCTGGTGGTCTACCTCCGGCAACGAAGGTCTTTCCGTAGGCGAAGCCAAGGAATATACCACCGCCGAACTTAACGACCTCAACGCGATCACACGCTCCGCCGCCTTCACTGACGGCAACACCATCAAGTTCGTTGTCGATGCCGGCGATGAAATCGTATTCCGCTCCGTCCTCCCGCTGGTTTCCGAGAACGACACGATCGTGATGCAGAGCTATGCGCTCACGAATGGCGCCATCTATGCCGATGCGCTCGTCAAGTTCGTCCCCTCTACCTCGCCCTACACGACCGGCAACGACGAAGACAAGATCATCGTCTGGATGGACGCCGAGGGCTATATTTGCGTTGAGGCGGGATACTTCGAAAAATCGCTAGGCAAGAGCGGTCTCGTCCCCAAAACCTACAAGACCACGAAACAGATTCTTGACGGCTCTTGGCATCGCATCGTTTTCGAGGTCTCGATTCCGCTTGAGATGCAAACCTACAATGCCGCCTGCCGGATCTGGATAGATGGTGAAGTCCTAACTATTGCCGACGACGATACTATTGTCGACGACGATAAAATCGTGAACGATAAACTCAAGTCGCTCTTTGAAAGCTATCTCACCGACGAAGCCAAGAACGCCTATCTTTTGGGGACTCTCTTCCCGGCGCGCGCCTCCAAGCCAGCGACGGGACTCTTCCGCGGACTCGGCTTCAGCGGATCGGATGGCGAAATCGACGATATAGTCTATCAGACCACAGAACCAGACATCATCCCAGCCGATCCTCTCGACCGCTATTTTACGATAGCCGTAGATCCCGGAATCAACTCGCTTGAATATTCGGTAGATGGCGTGACGGCCGATCCCGTCCTTCTTGGCGGAAAGCGCGCGGACATCGCAATCAAGATTCCAACCAATCACGGCACCGGCAACCAAACCGACGTGACGATTGATAATGTTGCTCTTTCGGCAGACTATGGTTCATGGGGCATATCGCTTCCGCCTGGAGAAGGCGGGACTTCTGAAAGCGGCACATCCAAGACCTTTTTGATCAATGAAGGTGTGGAACTTGTTAGCGGCGCAATCGATACCTATGAAGACCAGGGCTATTCGGTCTGCAAGGTTTCCTGCGGCTCAATCTCTCCGGCTGTGGCTTGCACTACGCTCAAGGCGGCGCTTGATGCGATTGCCGCCGCCGACGATAAGTCCGATGCACTTATCCTCCTCACACGCGATGTGAATGAAAATATCGTGATCAATGGTATAGATGTGACACTCGACCTTGCCGGGCGCACCATGGTTTGCGAGCGCGATGGCAATGGTGATATTGCAATCGCCATTACTGTCAAGCACGGCAGTCTCAACCTGATCGACAGCGCCTCCACCGGCACCGGCGCAATCGAGATTGAAGGTGACTCTGACGATTGGGCTATAGAGGTGCATGCCAATACGGATGCGAGCGCGACGATCCAGGCCGGTTCCTTCAAGGGCCGTGTGGTTCCCAGCAATCCCAGTCTCCGCAATATCGTCGTTTCCGGCGGCAGGTTCTACGCCAACGGCAATGCGAACAAATTTGACGAACTGGAGAATTGCATCGAAGATGGTTATGCGGCGACCTGGTATTCCACGGAGAAATGCTGGCGCGTGCGCCGGGCGGCGCTTACCGCGGCGCGGCTTTCCGCGATTTCGCTCGCCAGTGCGTCGATAGGCCTTTCCGCGTCGAGCGCGAATCATCTTGAAGACGAGAACTCGCTCCCGGTAATCAATATCATCGACATGCAGACGGCGTTCGGCGACGAAACTCCGTCGATAACCTGCCTCGTCACTGTGACCGACTCTGCTGGCGCGAAAATGGAAGCGAGCGCGCTCTCGCTCTCGTCGCTCGTTCTGGTGAGCAAGGATCTGTCCGTTTGGGAGAAGCCGTCCAAGATAACCTATGCCAACACCGCAGAGTTTGGCGTCTATGAAGTAGAGATGACGATGCCGTCCGCCGGCGAATACTTCATCAAATTGACAACCGGAGAATAAAGATGAAGAAGGGCAATTTTCTTTTCGCTCCCGCGCTTTGGTTCCTTTGCGTCCTGGCGCTGCTCGCGACCTGGGCGATCATGGAGCCCGCCGCGCTCGTCCGGGCGTTCGATGCCAACGGCCGTTCGCCGTTCGAGCTCGCGACGCTCCCGTTCTACGCGGCGATAGTCCCCGCGGTGTGGATTTTCTGTCCGTTCGAGGGCTCGCGCAAGCGGCGTGTGATTCTCCAGCTCATGGTCACCATCGTCGCGCTGATGGCGATCGTCAAGGAGCTCGATCTCCACTATCTCGTGCTCGAGCATTTCTATCCGGACTATGTTACCGGCGATGGCCTCCGTCATGGTGTTCTGGTGAAGCCCGACGGCCGGCCTTTGTCTGGCACGCCGTTCAAGTTGCGCGTTCTCACCAACGCCGCCACGCCGCTTGGCATGAAGGCGATCATCGTCGCCTACTTCACGCTCTTCTTCGGGCTGTTCGCCGCAGGCTTCGCGTATCTCGGCTTTGGCTGGCTCAAGGGCGTCTTCACGCTCGATCCCGCGGCGTGGGCGTTCGGGTGCTTCGGCGCGAGCGGCGTCATGGTGCAGTGCGCCGACCGCTTGCCGTCTTGGCTGGGCCATCGCTTCGGGCTGTCGCGCGCGAGCCATGGCGTCACGCCGCTTAAATCGCTGATGACGGCGGTTGAAGAAGGCGGCGAAATGATGATTGCGATTTTCGCGATCCTTACCATCATCCTCGCCTGGCGCAGCCTCAAGGTCTCGCGCCGATGAACCGGCTTTTCATCATCGACCTCATGCCCTTTCTCTACCGGGGGCATTTCGTCTTTTTGCATTCGCCGCGGATGACGAAGTCAGGCATCAATACCTCCGCGCTTATCGGTCTCGTCTCCGGGCTCCAGTCCATCTTCAAGCGCGAGAAGCCTACCCATGTAGTCTTCGCCATGGACCCCACGGGCCCGACCTTCCGCCACCTGGCATACCCCGCATACAAGGCGCAGCGCGAAAAGATGCCCGAGGACATCGCCGCGTCGATCGGCTACGCGCAGGAAATTGCGGCGGCGATGAAGATCCCCGTCCTCAGGCAGGAAGGATTCGAGGCCGACGACATCATGGGCACGCTCGCCGTCAAGGGCGCCGGGGCCGGATTCGACGTCTACATGGTCACGCCCGACAAAGACGCCGCCCAGCTTGTGCGCGAGCGCATCCATCTATACCGACCCGGCAAGGGCGGATCCGAGGCCGAAGTCTACGGCGTCAAGGAAGTGTGCGAGCACTGGAAACTTTCCTCGCCCGCACAGATGATCGACTATCTTGCGCTCGCCGGCGATACGGCCGACAACATCCCCGGCATTCGCGGCGTTGGCGAAAAGACCGCCCAGCAACTCCTAGCGCAGTTCGGGTCGGTAGAAGGCATCATCGCCGGACAGGACCAGATCAAGGGCAAGCTAGCCGAGAAGGTGGCCGCCGGGGCCGAAGACGCGAAAATCTCCAAGTTTCTCACCGCCATAAAGACCGATGTCCCCATGGAGGTGGACTTCGATTCCTTCAGGCTTGGCGAAGTAGACCGCGAAGCGTTTGTCGCCGTGTGCGCGAAGTTCGAGCTCAATCGCTTTTGTGCGCAGGTGTTGGGCGGAAACAGGGGAGAATTCGTCGATTCGTCGATTAATCGATCTATCGATATTGAATCGAAAATTCGAGAATTCGAAAATTCGAAAAATGATTCCTCATGCCTCGAGCCCCGTCTTTCGACTATCCAAACCACTCCCCACGAATATACGCTAGTGAAGACGGTGGCGGCGGCGGAAGCGTTGCTCGCGGAACTCAAAACGGCTCCCCTCATCGCTTTTGATACGGAGACGAGCGGACTCGACCAGCGCACTTGCCGGCTGGTCGGCTTCTCCTTCGCCACGCGCCCCGGCCGCGCCTGGTATGTGACCGGAGATTTGATCGACATCTTCCGTCCGCTCTTCAACGACCCCGGAAAAAATTTCGTCGGCCACAACGTGAAGTTCGACTGCTCCGTCCTGAGGCGCTACGGGATAGGGTTCGCCAAGCCGCCGCATGACACGATGCTCGCGCACTATTGCATCGATGCCGCCAAGCGCCACGGCATGGACGCATTGGCCGAACAGTATTTGAATTATTCCCCGATCCCGATCACCGCACTTATCGGCGTCAAGGAGCGCGGCAAGAGCCAGCTTTCCATGGAGTCGCTCAGCCCGGAGGAAATCTGCGACTACGCGGCCGAGGATGCCGACGTCACCTTCAGGCTCTACGAGGCGCTCATGCCGGAGGTCGACCGGCTGGGCGTGCGCAAGGTCCTTGAGGAGGTGGAAGAGCCGCTTGCGCAAATCCTGATCGCGATGGAAGAAGAGGGCGTAAAGCTCGACACCAAGGCGCTCAAGGATTTCGGCTGGGAGCTCGATGGCGAGATTCTCAAGCTCCTGCAGACCATACACCAATATTCCGATCCCGGCCTCAATGTCGATAGTCCCCGCCAGTTGGGCGAGCTGTTGTTCGAAAAGCTCAAGCTCGACACCTCCGTCACCAAGCGCACGATTTCCGGGCAGTGGTCCACGAACGAAGAGATTCTCCAGCGCCTTGTCGACGCGCATCCGGTGGTGCCGGCGATTCTCGAGTACCGCGCCTGCGCGAAGCTCAAGTCCACCTACGCCGACAAGCTCCCCACGCTGATCGACCGCGAATCGCGCGTGCACACCACTTATTCCCAGAGCCTTACCGAGACCGGGCGTTTGTCGTCTTCGGATCCAAATCTCCAGAACATTCCCATCCGCACCGAGCGCGGCAAGATGATCCGCAAGGCGTTCGTGCCGCGCGACGAAAACCACGTGATCATCTCCGCCGACTACTCGCAGATCGAACTCCGGCTCATGGCGGCGTTTTCGAAAGACGAGGCGATGCTGGACGCGTTCCGGCGCGGCGAAGACATCCACCGCGACACCGCCTCGCGCGTCTACGATTGCATGCCGGCATTGGTTACGCCGGAGATGCGCTCCAAGTGCAAGATGGTGAACTTCGGGATAATCTACGGGATTTCGTCGTTCGGGCTGTCGCAGCGGCTCAAGGTTCCGCGCCGCGAGGCCGCGGATTTGATCGAGACCTACTTCCGGCTCTATCCGCGCATCAAGGAGTTCATGAACCAGGCTATCGCCGAGGCCAAAGCCGCTGGCGGCGCCAAGACGGTCACGAACCGCCGCCGCACGCTTCGCGACATCAATTCGCGCAACGCTACCGCGCGCCAGGCCGCCGAACGCGACGCCATCAACACCCCGATCCAAGGCTCCGCCGCCGACCTCATCAAGGCCGCGATGGTCAAGGTCGACCGCGCTCTCCGCGCCGAAGGCCTCAAGACGCGCATGGTCCTCCAGATCCACGACGAACTCGTCTTCGACGCCCCCAAGGAAGAGGCGGAGAAAGTCTGCGAGATCGTCCGCCGCGAAATGACCGGCGCGATGGACTTCGGCGTGCCCTTGGAGGTCTCCGTTGGCGTCGGCCCCAACTGGCTCGCCGCCCACTAGTTTATATTGCAGAGATGCAATATTTCTTTTATGACGTTAATAATAGAGGAGAATGAATATTCTCTCTGAGAATACGGCATTGTTCTTGGCTGCGGTTGTCTATGGCGTTACACTTGCGGCCGCGATTTGTACATTGTGGCGTGTTTCGCTAAAGCATTTTGGTAGGGTGGCGTTGCCTCTTTGGATGTTTCTTATAATGGTAGGCGTTTCTGATATTGTTGGCGGCGGAAAAAGTCCGAGCAAAGGGATTGAGACTTGGAATCTCACGCAAAACACGCCAAGTTTCATGAGCGAAATAGGTGTCGTGCGTGATATGACAGTAGACAATATTGTCACAAATCCGGCAATGGAAATTGACGAGGCGGTTATGGTAAACGGATTTGGTTTCTCGGACGACAAGGCAGAAATTGTGCTAGGATGGGACAGTAATGCCATTGTGCGCCCGATTTTCGACATTTTTGCAGCAACCAATCTTACGGACGGTATTTGGCGATATTGTGCAACTGTGGCGATGTTATACACGCAAACCGGTGGAGTTGTGCAAGTCGAGCGAAATGAAAACTTTTTGCAGGAATTCTACGCCATCGCTAATATGGTTGACTCCGATGGCGATAGTGCTGGAGATTATGAGGAACAATTCTTGTTTGGCACAGATCCCGATGTTGCAGACATGAACAGTGCCGAAGGATCGTTCTGGGATGCATACGATGAGGTCTTTCCCGTTGGTACTAATACCCATTTGTGCCTTGTTGAGATTGCGACTAGCCGCAACGATCCAGCTACGCTCATAACTGTGGGCGACAAGACACTTTTAACTCGCGGCGGCGAAAGTGCAGCTTTCGCCTTGGAGAAAGGCGTCGCTTACGGATATTCCACTAATCCGTTGGATGTTGATCCAGCGTTTTACGTAAACGACAGTGATGATACTACCATAGGCCCTTCACGCCTCGTTGTTGATGGCGCGGCTACTGGAACGTATTGGACCATTGGCGGCGGATATCTGGATGTTATCAAGCCATCTACCACTAACGAAGGGTCAATATTGATTTACCCGAAACTATTGGGAAGTCCGGCCGTCAATCATTTCTATTCATCGCAAACTTTTGAAGCAATATTTGTTAACACCAACCAAGATGTAGAGGTAAATTACGAATGGACGACACACGATTCGGATATGATAATCTTATCACCATCATCACGTGTAACACAAGTGAGTTTTGCTTCTACGCCCGACTTTGGTGAGCTTGATCTTTCGGTAACCGCTCATTTCGACACCAATCATAGTATAACTTCCAGTGCGCGAGGCTGCACGTTCGGCAGATACCTAGAGCCTCAGATTGTAGAATGTACTATGTCGGTGCCGGATGTAGTTTTTTTAGATCGTGGACGCCGTCATGTTTTACTTGTGTATGATGTTGGTATCCCAGGATTTATGGAAGTCTCGGTCGATTGCATTCAAGGATCTGATAAAATATCGATCTGGAATGCAGCTGAGAGTGGTGAAGAACTTTCATTCCCAGTGACCGCGACAGGATCTGCATCTTTCTATATTCAGGGTGAAGGTTTAAGTTATGGTGCAGATGATGTCATATTTGAGATAACCTGCCGCTCTGCCATGCAAGGAACGGAATATTACCGGACACAAAAAAGTTTGACGGTCATATTGGTAGAGAGCACGCCTTTGACATCCGAAGAAAGAAACGGCAAGATTATAAATCCTAGCGGCATAACAATAGGCGACGAGAGCACATTTGAATTGTCATTGTTGCCATCTTCCTTCCCCAACGAACGGATTGTTTGGAATTCGGAAGGATATGGTCAGGTTGATTTCCCGTATGGTTCGACCGGCAGAGTAGTCCAGGTAAGGGGAGTCACACAGGGTGATCTGGATCTAGTCGCTACAATAGGTGACTATACTGAAAACCCTCCGATTTTTAACGCCGAGGTCGTCTGGCCATTTACGATAGACATTTATGCATGGATTCTCTCTTCTGGAGGTGTGGCCGCGGCTACATCAAATGAAGTCGCGGTCTGGGTATCAGAGGCAAGCAAGGTGTGGCGGCAAGTAGGAATCTCATTCAACCTTGCAGAAGTTGTTGTTACAAACATTCCGTCGTTTTACGACATAAATCAATCTGGGACAAACAGCTATCTCAATCTCGTCAATATGCGTCACAATACTGGTGGATTGGAGTTATATGCTGTACGCAGTGTAAATGGCGGAAATGCGCGAGGATATGGTGGGACTGGTGGAATAATTGTTGCCGATAATGCGGATATCCGGACTTTAGCCCATGAGATTGGGCATGCGTTTGGCTTATGTGATATATATATCGATAACGCAGATTTTATAATTGACAATGCTCAATATCTAGAAGTAACAAATACCATCACTCGGGCCTGCATGAATCAAGAATGGAATAGCCGTGGTGAAAAAGGATATTATTACGAAGGCTATGATGATTATGACTCATGTATAGGCTATCGCGGACTTTTGAAAAAATGTCTAATGTACGGATTTGCCGATAATTTTAGAGGAGATATTACGTACGGACAGATGAAAGCCGTTTTCAGAAACAATAACCAAAATGAAGATTGGGCATACGATTTGGCGCCGATTGGAAGCACCGATAGATGGGTGCGATCCAGCCAGTAGCCAGCGAAAGGGAGCACTGATAATGAAAATATGGATGATTCTTTTGCCGTTGATCGTTCTTTATCAACTTTGCAAGCCCTGTGTCGCTTATGGTTCTTCGGAGGAAGACATAATGTGGAACAGGATGGAACGTGAAGAAACGTATGCAAAAGACCGGGAACGCGAGACTAGTCGTTATAAGCGATATTGGAGAACAGTGGATTCACGGGAAGATCAGGCAAGGTCGCTTGCCAAGGAATTGAATAGATGTTATGATTTTGTCGCCATGTCCAGAGATTTCCATAATGCAGAGTCATTGAAAACCAACATTGCGGAACAGGCGCGCTACGGAATACTTGTAGAACGATTAACCGAGACTCAAAGCGACACTGCAATGACGTATTTGGAAAATCTTATAAACAACAATCTGGAAACGCTTAGGCGCATATCTCCATATATGGAGCGAAAAACGATAAGGAGTTATTTTTATTTCAATGATTTGACGAGAATTTTGACTTTCTTGCGCAGCCGAATGGAACAGAAACATCTTGATTATTATTGGATAGCCGACGAATTCAATTTGGCGATGAACGCAAAGGCATGGATAAATGACAATGAAAACAAGAAAAAGGAACTTGAGAGTTTTCTTGCATTTGCAGAGCCATATTGGAGTAAGTGGCGTGATGACAAACAGGAACGTGTCAAAATAAATTCGAAGGTGGCCACGCAGGCAAGCCCGTATGAAATATCCAGGTTCATCAATACCTTCCCCGAACTATGGCCAATGGACGATTCAATGAATAGAGTCCAAAATTTTGTGGATTCATTGGGTGTGGACAAGAAGAACTTTGCGATAAAAGTTCTTGAATATGTTGAGAATCGCGATATCTATCTAAACGAACGCGAAGACAAGGGTTATGCCATGGGACTAAAGGTAATGGGAAAATATCCATGCATTTATTCTTGGGAGTATCTTGAGCGAAAATTGTCCGCAGGAGAATCGAAATGGGAGATGCTCCAGATGGAGACCTATATAAATACAGTTCGGATAGATCGCGGGATTCCTTTTTTGATCAAGGTGACAGAGGGAGGAAAAGTCTTTGACGCCGATAGCCGTCGCAACAGTTGGATTGGCCTTGATGGTCGAATTGAAGAGATTAAAGAAGCGCAATATTGCGATAAAGCGGTCGAATGGTTGGAAATCTGTCGTCGTGCTGAGAAAGAAGAATTCCGAAAATGCGAACTTGAAGGTATAATCTGCAAATTCAAAGAAGATATTTGCGCCAGAGAAACTGATAAATGAAAATTGATTGAATCTTGTTTTCCCCGTTCCTTGTTCCCCCGTTCCCTATTCCCAATTCCCAGTTCCCAATTCCCAATTTTCAACTCTTGACAGTTGAGTTGATAAATGATATAATACACTCAAAATCAACCAAAAGGGGTATGGTAATAATCGGTGCTTTCTAACGATCGACAACAAAGAGGAAAAACAAGAGTAAGACAAAACAAAAGAGTTGGCTCAAGACTGCCGTGCTATTCTGTGCCGCCGCCCGGGAAGGCGCGGTGCTGATAAGCCCTTGCATTTCTCCCGGCGAGCGCGAAATCGCCCGGGCGGCATTCGAGGCCAAATTGCCCCTGATTGTCATGCGCAACAAGGGCTTTTCTCCGCTTTTCAAGCCGCCAGGCGATTATTTTGCCGCCTGCGCGGAGGGTCGGCTTTTGATGATTGCGCCCGGCAATTGGCCGTATATCCCAGGCGAAAAGAAGTTGACGCGCCTCGACGCCGTCGCCATGAACCGGCTCTGTCAACTACTCGCCGGAGACGGCATGGCCACCATAAATTATAAAGGCATGCTCCCTGGGGATATCGACGCCCTTGCAAGAGCCGCCGTTTGCGCTTCGTAGTCCAGAGACTGCCGCTTAGAAGGAAATCGGGCTCGACTGCGTAGTGAATCCCGCTCGACTGCGTAGTGAATCTCCCTCGACTACGTAGTAAATCCTGCTCGACTACGTAGTAAAACAAGATTCACTACGTAGTGAATTTCTCTCGACTACGTGAATATTTACGCCGCAGACGCATGTCACAGGTGACAGATCTGTGACAAGCGAAAATTTTTGTTGATTTTGGGTATTTCCCCATGAAACCGCCGGATTAACGACGGTTTTTTGCTTTTTTGGCCGGGTAATCGGCGGAATATTTTTTGTGACAGGGGTTGGAATAAGGCTATTTCAGGTGCCCGGAAGGTGACATTTTCCGGTTTTGGGTGAAGCTGGCCAACGGTTGGCCGGCAAAAACCCAAAAAAGGAAAAGTCACATGACAGAAAGAGAAGCGCAGGTGCGCGAAAAGCTCGCGCAGCATTATGGACAACTGGAAGACACGATCGCGTGGTACGTGAGGCTGGCGTTGGTCAAACGCGGAATCCCCCACGAACTGGCGCGGAAAAACGAAAAAACGGTGGAAGAACTCAAAAATACCGTGCGAACACGGGCGATAAAGGCGATTTTTGCCGGTTACGACCCGGATTCGGCGGCAAATCCGGCGACATTCGCCTCCACGGTGGCAAGGTTCGCGGCGACCGATGCGGTGGACAAATTCGTCAAGGAGCGGATGCGTTGCGGGGTCTCGCTCGACCAGAAGGCTGGCAGCGATGACGACAAGACGATCGCCGACTCCTTCGCCGAGGATGAAACGGCCGGATTCTACCGCGGGGCGACGAAAATCCGGGTCGAGACCGATCTGCACATGCTTGCGGAAAATCTTTGCCGCGAGGACTGGACGATCTTCCGGATGCGCTATTTTGACAACGCCAAGAACAAGACTATTGCCCGTGCGCTAGGGTGGTCGCGCGAGAAACTCTCATGGTATCTGCGCGGCTACGAGTTGCGGCTTTCACGGCTTTTCTCGTTCAAGTCGCGCCAGAAGGTGTAACTTGGCGCCCAACTCCGGAAAGCCGCCTCCTTGAGGCGCAGCTTTCTGGAGTAGCCCGGAACCGGGCACGGCGAGTCGTTGTTTTCCCAGCGGTAGATGGTGCGCGGCGTGACGCCGAGCATCTTCGCCGCCATTTTGACGGAGACCTCGAGGTTTTTGTCTTCTTCCGATACCTCGCGCCAGGCGAGTGCGGCGGCACCGGCTTCATTGGCGCGATCGGCGAATTCCCTCACCAGCTCCTCGATTTGGCGGTCGGTATCGCGTCCGGGCGGCGTTTGCTGGAGATATACGAGCGTCTGGCGCGCGCGGTTCCATTTTTCCATGAGTTCCCTGTCCATGTAACGCTTGGCCTCGTTCCGCATTTTGGCGGTGTAGACCGCGAGAAGCCGGATGACGGATCTGCCGAGCATGGCGGTCATCGTCTCGAGGCCGCTCTCGGCGATGAAGTCGGTCCAGATCGAGCGCACGGCATCCACGAAGCGTTTATCGAGCCAATGCGCGATTTCGCCGATCGCCCCGAAGAGCACATTGGCGCAGTCCGGGCAGAACATCATGAAGACAGTGAGGATTTCGCGGGTCTGGGGGTTGAAAATTCCGCCGTGGAGTTTGTTGAACCACGGCCAGCGGCAATCGTCGAGATGCCGCCCGGAGATCTCGATGAGCAGGCGGAAGGTGTTTTCCGCCTGGCCCTCGGCAAGGATGCCGCGTTCGACCAGGCGCCGGCACAGGTCGCAGGTGCGTTTCATATCCTTTGGCGCGAAGCCGCGGTTTTTGAGGTGCTCGTGCACCAGGAAGATCGCGATATTGGCGAGGCTCCAGTATTTGGAGACGCGAAGGGCGGTAAGGCGCGAGGATTCGGTGCCGAAGAATCCCGCGATGCCGCGGGCGGCGGCGAGCGAAATTCCAAGGCCGTGTTTCGCGAGTTTCCGGCGGCATTTCCAGGCGGCGAAGAGGACGATCGGGGCGGCGAACATGCCCGCCAGCCAGGTTTTGGCGCGCTGGATGGCGCTTTGGCGACCGGCGGCGGACCTGGTTTCGTCGCCGTCGCCGCAGATGCGCAAAAGGTCGTCCCGCCGCTTTTCGAGACCTCGCTCGATCGCGCCGCAAAGCGCCCGCTTGATGACTTCGCGCCGGCAAAGGTGCTTCGTCAGCGATCGGGTGGGCGCATCGAGTGCGCAATCTGGCGGCATTTTTCGCAAGGTTCTCCTTTCGTGCTAAGCTTCGCGTTACCCAAGTAACCTAAGCGCCGGATATGATACCATAAATATTCCCCGATGTCAAGGCGTTGTTTTCCGGATTCTGCGTTTACACTCCTGAAGCCTCAACTTCTTGTGGACAAAACCGATAAAAAATGATATAATTATGTAAAATTACGGCAAAATTGTAGAGTATGACCGAAGGCGAAAAAGACATTCAGGCATATCTCGCGCGGATCCGCAAGACCATTGCGGACAGCAAGAGTGTTGTCTCGCAGGCGCAATTGCGCATGGCCGAGACCGACAGAATGCTGGAAAAACAGGGCCTTACGCGCGAACAGGTGATGAGCATGCACTTCACCGAGGCGCAGCTCGAGGCCGTGGATGCGGAACTCAAGCGTCGCGGACTCGATCCGCTGGAGCGCTGGGATGAATTGGAGCGTGCGCGCGCGGGAGACGCGCAAGCCCTCGCGCCCTCGCGCGCGGTGGACATCGAGCCGACGAGCGGCATCGACGACGAAGTCGCCTACCGGCAGAAAAAATTTGGCATGATGATGAAACCTTTTCAGATCTGAGGTGTAGACAGGGCAAAAGAAAGGAACACCCACATGGCACTCGAACTCAACGTAAACAATGTAAAAACCGCCCTCGCGACCGACACGAGCATCACGGGAGAAAATGGCGTACAGCAGGGCAAGCAGCTTGGCGCCATCCTCGGCGGCAAGTCGCTCACCGTCACCAGCGGTGCGCTGTCCGATCTCGAGGCGCTGGTCGCGAAGCTGAAGAACGAAAACGAAAGCGCGAAGATGTCGGTCTCCCAGCGCCGGATCTCCATTCTGCAGACGGTGCTCGACTCGATGAACAACCGCATCACCGAAGCCCAGCGCAATGCGATACTGGATATCGAGAGCCTCAACGCCGAGAAGGCGGGCCTGGAGCAGGAGCTGGTCGATTTGAACGCCGCCAAGACGGCCGGCGAAGGGCGCATCGCCTTGCTCGACGAGCAGATCGCCGCGCTCGAGAAGCAGATCGAACAGGCCGTGGAGGATGGCGCCGACCATCGCGAGCAGGTGGCCAAGCTCAAGGCGCAGCGGGCCGAGGAGCAGGCGAAGCTCGATCAGATAAACGTCGCGATCGATTCGACGGCCGCGAAGATCGCCGAGGTCGACGGCAAGATCGCCAAGTGCACCGATACGATCGGTACCGTCACGCTCAATGAGGTTTCGGCAGCGCTGCGTGCGGCCGCCAGCGAATACAATCCTGAAGTCGAACGTCCAGAAAGCGACGCAGAGCGCCGGAAAGCCGAAGCGAAGATCGAGGCGACCGACATCGCCAAATGCATCAGCGAATCGCTCGACAAGATCGACGACCAGATCCGCCAGGCGCTCGACGAGACCCAGA
>JBGURT010000003.1:0-6132 GCA_045132115.1 Kiritimatiellia bacterium | reverse complement strand
TGGTGCACCCGGTGGGATTTGAACCCACACACCTTGCGGCACTAGAACCTGAATCTAGCGTGTATGCCAATTTCACCACGGGTGCGTAAAAGTGGTTGTATTATACCATAATCCACGCCACCAAATCAAGGGGTAAAATTGCAATTTTAGGAGCCCTGGCCATGGAAACAGGTGCAACCATGCACGTAGCCGGGGAATCTCGACTGCGTAGCAAATGCAGATTTACTACGTAGTCGAGATCGATTTGCTACGTAGTCAAACCTGTTTTACTACGTAGTCAAGCCTGTTTTACTACGCAGTCGAGGCCAAAAAGCTGCGCAGTCAGGCTGAAATTGCTTCTATTGGCGCAAAAAACGCCCGGTGACGGATTCTTTGCAGGCGGCAATGGCGGAAACCGGGCCCTCGCAGACAAGATTGCCACCCTGATCGCCGCCGCCCGGGCCTAGGTCGATAATCCAGTCGGCACAGCGCATGACGTCGATATTGTGTTCGATAACGACGATCGTGTTGCCCTGGTCGCGAAGGCGCAACAGGAGCTTCATGAGTTTGGCGACATCGTCGAAATGCAGTCCGGTCGTCGGCTCGTCGAGGAGATACAGGGTCCTGCCGGTCCCGCGCTTGGAAAGTTCGGTCGCGAGCTTGATGCGCTGGGCCTCGCCGCCGGAAAGAGTTGTCGCGCTCTGGCCAAGGGCGATATAACCAAGTCCAACATCGACAAGCGTCTTCAGTTTGCGCGCGAGCGACGGGACTTTCTCGAAGAATCCGTACGCCTCGGCAACGGTCATTTCCAGGACTTCGGCAATATTTTTGCCGCCATAAGTCACTTCTAGAGTCTCGGAATTGAATCTTTTGCCGCCGCATTGTTCGCAAGTCACGTAAACATCCGGCAAAAACGACATTTCGAGTTTCTTTAGCCCGTCGCCACCGCAAACCTCGCAGCGCCCGCCCTTCACATTGAAACTGAAGCGCCCGGCGTCATAGCCGCGGGCGCGAGCGGCCTCGGTCTTGGCGAAGAGCTGACGGATCTCGCCGAAGAACCCGACGTACGTTGCAGGATTGGAGCGCGGCGTGCGGCCGATCGGCGATTGGTCGATCTCGATCACTTTGTCGAAATGCTCCATACCCTTGATCGCACGATACTTGCCGGGCTCGGCTTTGGAGCCGTAAAAGTGTTTCATCAAGGCGCGCTTCAAGGTCTCGTCGATCAAAGTAGACTTGCCCGACCCCGAAACGCCCGTCACGCACGTAAACGAACCTACCGGAATATGCGCGGTCACCTTCTTGAGGTTGTGCTCCTGCGCACCGGAAATAGTCAAAAATGCGGGGCTCGGGGTTCGGGGCTCGGGGCTCGGGACTCGGGGCTGAGGGGTTTTTTCCTTCGCCGAGGCTACGGATGACATGGCGGGGCTAGGGGGGACGACAGACTTGCGTCCGGTGAGGTAGTCTGCGGTGAGGCTCTTCGCCTTGAGAAGTCCCTTGTAGGGCCCTTGATACATGAGTGCGCCGCCTTCGCGTCCCGCGCCGGGGCCAAGATCGATTATGTAGTCGGCATTGCGCATCATCTCTTCGTCGTGTTCGACGATGACGACCGTGTTGCCGCGGTCGCGAAGACCTTTCAAAGTCGCGATAAGCCGTTCGTTGTCTCTGGGGTGCAGGCCGATCGTCGGCTCGTCGAGCACATAGAGGACGCCCGTAAGGCCGGAACCGATTTGCGTCGCAAGCCGGATGCGCTGCATTTCGCCGCCGGAAAGAGTCGCCGAAGCGCGGTCGAGCGTGAGGTAGTCGAGCCCCACGTCGAGGAGGAACTGAAGCCGGCGCGTAATCTCGCGCAGAATGTCGCGCATCCCCGGCCAGCGGTCTTCGCCAAGCGATTTGAAGAAAGCGAGCGAATCTTTGACGCTCATCGCCATAACTTCGCAAATCGACTTTCCCTCCACGGTCGCCGCGCGCGACTCCGGCCTCAGGCGCGCGCCGCCGCATTCGGGGCAGACCCGGAAATTCTGGTACGCCTCCATCTTCATGCGCATCTCGTCGTCTTCGGTCTCGTCCAGGCGTTTCTGCAAGGTGGCGATTACGCCCTCGAACGGCTTGTCGACGCGCCGCCACGGCAGATTCAAATCCTCCTTGAAGCCGTGCATAAGGTCGTGACGGAATTTTGCCGGCAATTCCGCGTATGGCGTGCGCAGCGAAATGCCGTTCTGGTCGGCTATGTGGTGGAGAACTTCCCTGTAGTAGAGGATGGACATCTGGCCCATGCGCCGCCACGGATGGATCGCCTCCTCGAGCGGCAGCGATTTGTCGGGGACGATGAGATCTTCATCGAAGAAATAAAGCTGCCCGAGACCCGCACACTTCGGACAGGCGCCAAACGGCGAATTGAACGAAAACGAGCGCGGCTTCAATTCCTCGAAGGATATGCCGCAATCGACACAGGCATTGAGTTCGGAGTAGGTCGTGTCGTTCGCCTGGATCACGCCCTTGCCTTCTTTGAGCGCGAGCTCCACGGAGTCGGTAAGCCGGGTGCGATCGCAGGGGATCACCAGCCGGTCGACGACAATATCGATATTGTGCGCCTTTTTCTTGTCGATTTCCGGGATTTCCTCTATCGGATACACCTCGCCGTCGATGCGCACCCTCGCGAAGCCGTTGCGCTTGATGGCGGCGAAAACATTCTCGTGCCTGCCCTTCTTGCCCTTCACGACCGGCGCATAGATCACGGTCTTGCCGGGCGTCTTGAGGATGGAATCGACAATCTGTTCGGCGCTCTGCTTGGTGACCGGCTTGCCGCAATGCGGACAATGTGCCACCGCGACGCTCCCGTAGAGAATGCGCAAATAGTCGTGGATCTCGGTTACGGTCGCGACGATCGAACGCGGATTGCCGCCCGTCGTGTGCTGCTCGATCGAAATCGCCGGACTCAAACCTTCGATCTTCTCCACATCCGGCTTTTCGAGCCGGTCGAGGAATTGGCGCGCGTAGGCCGAAAGCGATTCCACATAGCGGCGCTGGCCCTCGGCATAAAGCGTGTCGAACGCGAGCGAACTCTTGCCCGAACCAGAAAGCCCGGTAATGACCGTGAGCGAGTTGCGCGGGATGGTTACGTCGATTCCGCGCAGATTGTGCATCCGCGCCTTGGTTATGACTATATCAGACATGACCTTACGCTACTTGGCGACAACCTTGATCTTGTAGAACATGGCTTCTTCCCCGGATTGTATAAGAGCGAACCCGACCTCGCCGCCAGTTCCCTGTATCGTCTTCTTAGGTTGCCATTCGGACGTGGGAGACAAATCAGTCTTGTACCAGATTTCGTAATTGAATCTGGAGTCGCTCGTGAACTTTATCCCGTCCGCAACCGACAGCGACGAAATGACCGGAACATCCTCCTCGGTCGGCTCGACGCCGCTAGGCGTCCACTTCACTTTCGACACCTTTATCGTTTTGCCTTCGCCGCTATCGGCACGCCAAATGACACGAACCTTCGCTTTATCAGTAGGCAAAGGGAAAGGGATCTCGTAGTTTGCAGCATCTGGAGTATAAACTGCTATGGTTTTAATTATTGGTTTAGGCCCTCCTTCTTGTCCAGGCTCCTCATAAGTATTAATCCACACCGTCCCGCTTCCGGCGGTGTCCCATGCAAACGATAACGTGCCCTCGGCATTGGTGAGGATTGTCGTAAATCTTCCTCCGTTGGTCGCTTCGACAAAACAGTCTTCCGTGTTTATGGTCACCTTGTCGGTATATAAGTTCGACACCTCAAATTCCAGATCGAAATTCTCAAGCGCATAGTTTATATCCGGATAGCGCCAAACGGCATAGAGCGTATTGGTCGCGCCAGCCTCGGCGACAAGATTGGAAACAACCGCCTGATCCTCATATGCGATATTTGCTGACGGCGTTTCCGGAGTTTCGGGCGTCTCCGACCAACCGGCGAAATAAAGAAGCGATTTAGGCGCCGTAAAGGCAGACCCGGGGAGGGTCGCTTCCTCGTCGTAGTAGACTTCTATCGCGCTCATCTCGCCAATCCCGCCATTTGCGTCAAATGCAATCACATATTGGATTGGCGTCCAACTCGCGCAAAGCGTGGCATCGTCAGTCAAATTGCAGACCGTAGTTTCGGAGATTGTAGTGGTGCCGTGCTTCCAACCGGCAAAATCGTAGCCGACGCGGGAAGGAGTAGGGAGCGAGCCGTATTGCGCCCCGTATGTGCACTCCTTGGTCGATTCGCTTTCGTCCAATTCGCCGCCATTCGCATCGAAAGTCACCGTATATACATTAGCCACCCAGATGGCGTAAAGATTTATGGTGCGGTTTGCAACGCTGGTTACGTTGGAGACGGTCTCGCCATCAGAATAAAGCGGCGTTGTCGCACCGGAAGAGCTCCCCCATCCGTTGAAATGATGACCCGTCTTGCTATAGCCGAGATTTGCGATTAAAGGCAATGTATATTCTTCCGTATAGGTCAGGATTTGCGAAGTTTTATTGCCGGTGCTGTTATTGGCGTTAAGCTGAAGCGTATAACTGATTTCATTCCATACGGCATAGAGCGTCAAATCGTTTATCATCAAAGGATCATTTTCATCGAAGGATTCTCCGTCTTGATAATCCGGGTTGATTGCATTTTGGTCTAGCGCCCACCCTAAAAAAGAATACCCGGTACGCTTAAAAGTGTTCGCGTTCAGCATTACCTCGGTATTCATCACATAATTCTGCGTCTTGGAATTTTCCGTGCCATCGTTGGCCTTATAGGTTATCGTATACTCAGGCGCAGTCCAATTCGCGACAAAGGTGGCGTCTTCCAAAAGCGAGCAAGTGTCTGTAGCCGTTATCGTGCTGTAATTATAGATCCATCCGGAGAAAATATAGCCGTCTGTACGTACCGGCTCCGGAAGCTCGCCATACGACTCGCCATAAGTAAAGCTCTTGCTCGTTGGCGTCACCGTCCCAGAGGTCGCATCGAAGGTAACCGTATAGCTATTGGCAACCCATTGGGCGTAAAGCGTAACCGTGTCATTGTTTGTTGATGTAAGATTGTTTACCGACTGCCCGTTGGCGTAGGACGTTTCCGAACCATTTGCGGCAGTGTTCCATCCGGCAAAAGAGTAGCCGGATCGCGAGAAACCGTTAGCGGTCAATGCTTGCGCCGCATCGTAGGTGAACGACTGGTCATCCATCGAGCCGGTAGCGGCATTTGCATTCCTATTGAACCTAACCTTGTAGGAGTTTGCCGTCCAATTTGCATAAAGGTTTACCGTGCCGCCGGCAGTAGATGTAAGATTGTTCACCGACTGCCCATTGGTATAATTCGTCCCCGTACCGTCGGCCTTCGTGTTCCATCCCGCAAACGTATACCCGGTGCGAGAAAAGCCGTTCGCAGTCAGCGCTTGCGCCGTAGCGTATGTGAACTGCTGATCCGCCATTGTCCCTATCGCGTCGGCATGATTCTTGTTGAACTTGACCGTATAGCTATTCGCCGCCCAATTTGCATAAAGGTTTACCGTGCCACCGGCCGTAGCCGTAAGATTGCTTACCGACTGCTTGTCATCATAAACTTTTGTGCCGCTAGTGCTCGTCGCCCAACCTTGGAAAGTGTAGCCAGTACGCGTGAAACTATTCGCCGTAAGCGCCTTTGCCGTATCGTAAGTGAACGCCTCGTCCGCCATCGTGCCAGAGCCGTTATTGGCGTTGAACTTGACCGTATAGCCGTTCGCCGTCCACTTCGCATAGAGATCCACTGTCCCGCCAGCAGTAGCCGTAAGGTTGCTCACCGATTGTCCGTCGTCATAAACTTTTGCGCCGCCGGTGCTAGTCGCCCAGCCTTGGAATGTATATCCAGTGCGAATGAAATTGTTCCACGTCAGAGCCTTCGCAATATCGTATGTAAACGACTCGTCTGACATCGTGCCTGTCGCGGAAGTCGCATTCTTGCTGAACTTGACCGTATAGCCGTTCGCCGTCCACTTCGCATAGAGAGTAACCGTCCCGTCCTTGACGGCCGTGAGATTGTTTACCGACTGCCCATTGGTATAGTTCGCCCCCGTGCCGTCGGCCTTCGTGTTCCATCCCGCAAACGTATACCCGGTGCGAGAAAAGCCGTTCGCCGTCAGATTCTGCGCCGTAGCGTATGTGAAC
>JBGURT010000002.1:0-3113 GCA_045132115.1 Kiritimatiellia bacterium | reverse complement strand
AAGACGTAATGTCATGGTTTGACGATGCCGAGAGCGTGGATGCGGCGGCGGTGGCGAAGTATTGGGACGGCCCTCGCATCGGTCCGGGAATGATGCTGGATATCACGATCGGCACGCCCACGACGCCTCCTAAGGAGTTCAAGCTTTTGGTCGACCAGAACGGTGACATCACTATCCCGTACCTGCTCCAGGAGCCGGTGGCGTGCGACGGGTTGACGCTCGAGGCGATGAAGAAGAAGCTTGTCGCCGCCTATTCGGTATACATAAGGCAGCCGCAGGTGGTGGTGAGCTTCGGTCCGTACGATCAGCATGGCGTGAGCCCGTGGGGAACGGTGACGGTCATGGGCGAGGTTGGGACGCAGGGCCCGGTGAACATGCCGCCCACCATGGACTTGACGGTGACGAAGGTGCTGCAGCTCGCGGGCGGGCTCAAGCCGTTCGCGGACAAGACTCGGATTATCGTGACGCGTTGCGACAAGGAAGGACAGCAATCGCGGATCCGCGTGGATTTGCGGGAAATCGGCGAAGATGGCCGGTTCGACAAGGATTTGGAGTTGAAGGCTGGAGATGTCATCTACGTGCCGGAGACATGGTATTGATTTGAATCGAATCCGAAAGGAGCTGAAATGAAGACTATTAAATTCTTTGGCTTGGCGGCGGCGGCAATGCTGGCGTTTTCCGCCAGTGCGCTTTCGCTTGCGGAGGCTCGTGCGCGCATCAGCGAGGCGATCGAGGATTCCGCGGTGATGGCGGCGATCATGGCGGAACTTTCCGCTGAAGACCAGATTACCTTCTTGGGCGACGTGAACGCGGCGATCGAGTCCATGCCGGGTTCGAGCGAAGAGAAGAGCGCGAAGTTCCTCACGGTGAACCGCGCGGCGGTGAAGAACGCGAAGCCGGGCAACATGGCGAACATGATCGCGGAAGTCTACGCGACGGTGCCGCCGGAATCGCTCACGGTTGTGAACGAGCAGTTCGCGGCGACGATGTTCAACCGCGCGGCGGATTCTTCCACGACCTATACCGACGAGCAGTTCACGGCGATCGCGAAGGCGGTTTCGGACAAGATCCAGGCGCGCAACGCCGGCAGCGACGATGCTGCGGTGCGCAACACGTTCGGCGCGCTGATGTTCGTGAGGGCGTCCAAAGGCTCGCCCGCGAATCTCTCGGAGACATTGACGGAAGGTTTCGATCCCGACACCCAGGCCAAGGCGCGCAACGAATGGATGCCTGCGGCGCTGGAAACCCCTGCCAACTATGGTCCGCTCCTTGGCGCCAGCGAGAATGGCGCCGAAGATATGCCCAATATTCCGGTCGTGATCCGTATCGCCGGGCCTCAGGTCATCGATGCCATGCTCGCGGATCTTGCCTCGGCCGGAGCCAACAAGGAGGGCGGCATCCCGACGGCATACACGGAAGCTGCGACCTCGACCATTCCCAATGGCGCGCCTTTCCTCAACGAGGGTCTTGAGCGCATTCCGGTCGACCAGGTTGTCGATTACCAGGAATGAACCAATTTTGAAAACTATTCAGGAACCATAAGATGAAAAAGAGTTTGTTGATCCTGTCGGTCGCGGCGATTTCGCTGGCGCATGCCGAAGAAATGGATCGTCCGGGCGGGATCAAGATCGGTACGCGCATGACGCTCATGCCGTATGTGAGTTTCTCCTTCACTCACGATTCCAACGTCGGCTCGTTGGAAGACAACGAGGACGGACAGTCGTGGAACGTGAATCCTGGCGTAAACCTCACCTACAATGCGGAAAACTGGCATTTGACCGGTTCGCTGTACTATCAGTACCACGCGTATTCTTCGGGCTATTCAAGGCAGCTCAACAACTCGTCGTTCGGCGAGAGTTTGAACTACAGCTGGTCCAATGCCCAAAGCGGCAAGGGTTGGTCGTTGATGCTCAGCGAGAGTTATCAGATGATCTCGCAGGATGACGATGCCTCGAATGACGGCGGACGCGGTGTCGGACGCGATCGCGAGCAGGCTACGGTCGCGGGCATGCTTGAGCGCAGTTTCAACGAACGCATTCATGGCGGCGTGAACGCCAGCTACTACTATCTCCATTACGACAACAAGGTCGGCAAATACGCGCCTTTGTACGGCTGGCAACGCTGGACGGTCGGTTTGGAGACTGGTTATGTCGTGAACAAGTGGACGGATCTCTTGCTTTCGGGCAGCTACAGCGGTTACCATCAGGAAAACGACTCCACCAAGTATTACACTCTTCCCGCCAAGCGCGTCGATAACGATTCGCGCAGCTGGAGCGTCATGGCAGGTGTCGGCACCCGTGCGACCGAGCGCATTTCGTACCGCGTGATGGTTGGCTACTCTGCATACGAGTATAGCAAGCATAACGACGGCGCCCCCTCTTACTCGATCAGCGGCAATTGGAAGATGTCCGACACTTGGACGATGATGGCCCTTGCGTCGCGCTACTATTCGCCTTCGGAGACGGCGCGCGGCAGTTCGGCATTGACCGACTCCGTGAGTTGGGGCCTCGCGCACACGATGCTTCGCGGCAAGCTCACGGCGACGTTCGACCTCTCCTATCGTCATCAGACGCATCCCTACAACACCTATGCCCGTAACGACTATCGTATGGACATCGGTACGGCGCGTTTTGGGCTCAACTACACGATCAACCGCTTCGTGAGTCTCTTCGGCTCGGTGGAATACCAGAAGAGCTGGTACTCCGGCGCTTCCTACTTCCGCAGGGATTACGACTACGACCGTTGGCGCGGCACGGTTGGCTTCCGCCTGACCTACTAAGTGCAGAAGTTCGTTTCCAAATACGCTCTGGCGGCGCACCTAGGGGTTCTGACGGTTGCGCCGCTATTGCTTTTCCTGTTTTTCCCTCCGGCGACGATCGGGGCAGTGTGGCTTTGGCTCTCGCTGTATGTTGCGGTTTGGATCGTGATGGAGCCTTCGCGGATCGGCGCGGAATATCCGCATGAAGCGCGTGCGCGTGTGGTGCGCTCGATAATGCGCGATTCATTTTTCTGGTTCATGGTTTTTGTCGTCGGCTGGGCGGCTATTCGCGCTTTCAACGGTGGCGTAGGGATGTGGTACGACGCGGAGATCCGCCGCTGGTCGTTCAAGGGAA
>JBGURT010000001.1:0-3919 GCA_045132115.1 Kiritimatiellia bacterium | reverse complement strand
CCGCCTCTTCACCGGCAACGAGGCGATGAGCATCTTCAAGGGAGAGCTGAGCGTTTCGTCCGTCGTCGAGAGCAGGGCGCGCGGCCTCAGGGACGGCGACGTCGATCCCGCGAACGAGGACGCCAACATCGAGAGCTCCAGGCCCCTCGGCGCGGGCAACGCGGGAACGGTCTATCTCCTGCGGCGCAAGGACGGCTCGGAGGTCGTCTTCAAGGGCGAAATGGAATGCCGCACGGGGCTGAACACCATCTGCGCCGGAAAAGGCACCGCCTACAGGAAGAGCCAGCAGACAGTCAACCTCAACATAGCCACCAAGAGCGCCGCCAACGCGCTCGGGTGCGGCAACCTGATAGTGAACTACAAGGCCGGAACCCACGACGGCACGTTCGGGTTCTTCATGGACAAGGCCAAGGGCCGTTCCGCGCACGACCTCGCGGGCAAGGGCGGCAGCAAGACCGACGAGGCGGGACTCACCGGAAAGGAGATTTCGAATCTGGAGGCCGGCGAGCGCAGCCGGGTGAAGGGCGAAGTCATGCGCCAGCTCAACTCCCTGCAGTGGCTCGACATCATTACCGGCCAGTTGGACCGCCACAGCGACAACTACTTCATCCACGTCGATCGCCAGACGCACGATGTGACCGTGTCGGGCATCGACAACGACGCCTGCTATTCGAAATTCCGCATTGGCGTCGGCACCTTTGCCCTCGATGCGGACCGCAGCGCTCAATTCTACGACGAGCTCGTCAAGGTCTTGCAGAATGCCGGCGTGCGCAATCCGGACAACGAGGCGAGACGCCTCCTGCGGGAAGACCCTTCCATCACGCAGCAGGGGAACAACATCACCGTCAATGTGCAAAAGGTCACGAGCAAGGCCATCATTTCGGCACTGGCGGAGACCACCGGCGTGAAGTCAATCGCCGTGCCGGACAAGATCGACCGCGACTTCTACAACCATTTGATGGAGCTCAAGAACAACCCTGCCGCGCGCAAGGCATATCTCGATTCGCTCCGTCCGCGCATGGGTGCGGAGAATCTTGCGGCTGCCGAGGCGCGGCTCAATGATGTTATCGCCCATGCCGAACGGCTTGAGGAGGAGCATAAGGTCGTGGAAGGGGAAGCGTGGGGGAACGAAACCACACCGCCACGCAACTCCAGCTATGTCCAGATAGAAATCCAGGGCGGCAGGCACAAGAGCCTCAACCGGCAGTCGTCCTTCGACGTCAACAACCTGACCTGCCCGTCCTATTTCGCGCGCGACAAGATCGACAAGCTTTTCGCTTGAAGACTGGCCGCATCCGGCTACATACTTCAACTTCCCGGTGCGGTGACTTTCCGCGGCGCCCCCATCGCTTGCATGGCAAAAATGGGGTAGATTCCAAGCGGGACATAGTTGCATTGTCACGCGAATTTTAGTATAATACCAAATATGGAAAAAAGATTCGTCATTTGCTCGGCGATGGCTATCTTCGCGTCTGTGGCCATTGCGTCCGGTGTTTTACGCACCAATACCTCAACCCCCGCCGAAATCGGCGTTCCCGAGGTCGCATTCGCGGTAGGGGATGAATTCACGGTAACGCCATTTTCTGACGTTTCGTTCGCGCTGAAAATCGTCTCTGCGCCGCCTGCGGGCATCGCGGGGCAGAGTTTCATCGCGCGCGACGTGAACGGCTCTGCCTCGGCCGTCGTGAAGGCGACGAAAACCGGCTGGCGCATCACCATTGACGACTTCGAGAACAGGCGCCAATATTCGCTCCGGTGCAAAGGCGGCGTTGTGACGGTGACGGAAACCGACACCACGCCAGATGGGCCCGACGAATGCGGCACCTGCGGCGGCCAAATCGATACGCCTGCAGTCGAAACAACCTCCGTGACAAAACTCAAAGCCACAACTCCCAAACTCCTCAGCACAACAACAGACGAAAATGCCTTCGACACTGCAGAACATAAAAGCGTTGTGGATATTTTGGTAGCGTTTGACAAAAGGGCGAAGACATGGGCGGAGTCCGAGTGGGATTCGATAGAAGATTGTGCCGATGCTGCCATTCAGCGGATGAACGGGGTTCTTGTAAATACGCAAGTGGATGATCTTTTCTTCTTCCGGCTTGTGGGAACTACAGAGATAGATGCCGAATATAAAACAATCACGAACGACATGCTGAATCAGCTTCGTTATGGCGAGGCTCCGTTTGAAAAGATATCTGCACTGCGTGAATATTATGGGGCGGATATTGTTACGTTGCTTGTCAATGTTGATGAAGAACACCTGAGCTCGTACACCACGGGCATTGCGAACGGACTTTACGGCTTGACGGATAGCGATATGTCCGGCTATGCCACAAGCCAGTACGGTTTCAATATTTGCCACATCCGCAGGACATTCAGGGAATACACAATGGCGCATGAGACAGGCCATTGCATGGGGTGTGGCCACAGCAACTCAAACGACGGCTTCTCGAAGCCTCAATCTGCGACATATTCATGTGGTTACCACTTTACTGCAAAGGGTAAGCGTTATCGCACAGTGATGGGTTACAGCTCGGCGCAGGGCTATTATTGGGAAGCTGCGCCGTATTTCTCCACTCCAGTCATCACCCCGGAAGAATATGACGTTCCGATCGGCACGGCAATATCCAACGATAACCGTCGCGTTTTAAGGGAGTCGTGCGCAGGTGTCAGCGAATATCGAGCGCATGTGATTCCATATGATTGGGATGTGCGCTTTTTGGATTCGGCCGGCAAAGAGCTTCGAGACGGGCGCATCTTCGAAGACAGCATGAATGTAACGCTTGGGGTGGCAAGCGAGTATTCTGAGGCTAAGATTTACCTTACGTTTGACGGTACCATACCTGACAAGAGCTCGCTTCGGTATAATCCGTATGCCACAATTAAAGTAACTGCAACTACGACGCTGACGGCATCCATAGTCGTGGATGGTGAAATAGCCCAGTCCGTAAGGTCTGTAACGCTTGTCAAAGGGACCCCGCCAGCCGTTAAAGGCGGAGATGGCCTCGTATGGGATACCAATGGCACGTATCCTTGGTCTTTGGTATCGTCTCAAGGCTGGAAGGATACCATAACGGACTGGACAAACGGAACCGCAAGCGTTCTGCATAATTACAACTTTGGCGGCAATTACGGACAGGCTTTCAAATCATCGCTATCGACTTCCATTGAGGGCCCGAAGCGCCTATATTTCCGCCATCAGTCAAACTTTTCGTCGTTGTCAGACTATCCGAAATCACAGAATATGCCGTGGGCAAGGTTCTCGGTTGTGTGCGAAGGGGGCGGGGTATATGCGTCGAGTGAATCAAGCATCGTGTGGCGTAGAGATTATATTGACATTCCAGAAGGAGTTCATCGTGTCATTTTCATGTATTCGCATGGACAAAGATATTTTCAGGACCAGGGTGTGTGGCTTGACGATATCCAGCTGGTGGAGAACCAGACAGAGGTCATGCTTTCGCCTCGCGATGTGACTTCTTTCACAGGGTCAATCCCCGTGACGCTTTCGGCAGATACCGAGGGACAGACTATCTACTACACTACGGACGGCAGCGAGCCCACTCTTTCCTCAAGCGTGTACAACGGCAATCTTTCCATAAACGGGAATTGCACAATAAAAGCCATGGCTGTAGATGCTTCCGGAAAGGAAAGTGCGGTGTTTTCCTCCAACTACCGCACTAAAAACAAAGACAATCTCAATATGGGCGAAAAGTTTGGGGATGCTTCGCGCGTCTGGTCCACTTGCCCGCAGAACGAATGGGGAAAGAGCGGCGACTATGTGCTCTCCTATCCTATAGAGAGAGGTGCACTTCACAGCCAAACTTGGCTAGGCACCATAGTCGAAGGTTCACACCTTATGGAATTCACCTACAAAACAGCTTTTGTGGGCGGCAACAAATTCGCAGTAACAATAGAT